>DATJOE010000057.1:0-13157 GCA_035507305.1 Solirubrobacteraceae bacterium
CGGCGCGCGCAACAACAAGCTCAAGGTCTACGAGCTGGTCGAGCACCCGGCGGCACGGGCGCTCACCGGCTACCTGCTCGTGCGCGGCGGCGTGCACCAGGTGGCCTACGCGAGAGCGCTCGAGAACCTGACCGGCGTCGACATGATGAAGCTGTTCCCCTCGCCGCGGATCCCGACGGAGAAGATCCCCGAGTGCCAGCCGCACATCGAGCGGGGCGAACACCTCAAGCTGTACCGCTTTTCACCAAGCGACTTCCAGGAGATCGCGGCGGTCTTCAACGGACCACACCCCGAAACCGGCGAGCAGCTCCACGTCGCTGAGGAGCCTCATCCCGAGGGCGCACCGGCGTTCGACTTGCCTTCGCAGCCCGCGGTGTTCGCGCCTGCGCCTGAGCCGCAGGAGATCGAACAGATCGCGGCCAAGCTACGCGACGCGGCGGGACTGCCTAAGGAACCGACGGGGACTGTCGCCCAGAACTCCGGCAAAGGTGCTTCGCCAGATGGAAGCGCAGTGATCGGGAAGGTCAAGGACGCGATTGGCAGCTAGGCGGCTGGCCGGTCTCGCGGGTGTCGAAGAGGTGTAGAGAGAAAGGAGCACAGTGGCGGAGTTGACAAACATGGAGAGCAAGCTCGCGGAGGTGCTGGGGCTCGCGGCCGCGGCAAAGTCCGCGACGGAGAAGGTCAAGGGCATGCTCGACGAGGACGAGCACGACCTCGCGGGCGTGCTTGAGCGGATGGGCGAGGAGGCGGCGGAGACCGAGCAGCGCTGCACCGAGGTCGCGGGTACCTTCGAAGGCAAGAAGACAGCGATCCTCGACGCCGGCCGCGAGACACGCAAAGAGGGCGAGGAGATGATGAAGACGTATCTTGCCGACGAGGAGGAGGCGCTCGACGGATTCGAGTTCCTGACGATGGCCGAGGCAGGGGAGGTTGGCCATTGGGCGATCTTGCGCAAGCTCAACGAGCGATCGGGCAACGCCGAGGTGCAGGAGCTCGTCGACTGGGCGTTGCCGATCCAGGAAGCTCATCTCTCGGCCGTGCTGGAAAACTCGCTGGTGCTCGCGAGTCGCGAAGACCCGGATGAGATCGCCGAATAGGCGGGCCCTCGCGCCGCGGGCTTGACATTCCGTTTAGGCATGGTCGCGCGGGGCACGAGAGCAAAGACTCATTGATGGGTCTAGGCCGCGAGGAGGGCCGGCCTTTCGCAGGGTTCGGCTCGACTCGCGGTCGCGCGCACGGTAGGTGATTCACATAAGAGGCTCGTTTGTCGCGAGGGGCCGGGGGTAGCTGAACCCGACGCGACGAACGGAGAGAGCGTGAAGGCGCTGACCTGGCAAGGCAACCGCGATGTGCGAGTCGAAGAGGTCCCCGACCCGAAAATCGAGCAACCGACCGACGCGATCATCGAGGTGACCTCCTCGGGCATCTGCGGCTCGGACCTTCACCTCTATGAGGTGCTCGGTGCGTTCATCGACCCCGGTGATGTGCTTGGCCATGAGCCCATGGGAATCGTCCAAGAGGTTGGCTCCGAGGTCACGCAGATAAAACCTGGCGACCGGGTCGTAATTCCATTCAACGTCTCCTGTGGGCACTGCTACACATGCGAGAAAGGGCTTCAGTCGCAGTGCGAGACGACGCAGGTGCACGAGTACGGCACGGGTGCGTCGCTGCTCGGCTACACAAAGCTCTACGGCCAGGTGCCGGGCGGGCAGGCGGAGTACTTGCGCGTGCCCCAAGCGCACTACGGGCCGATCAAGGTTCCCGAGGGCCCGCCTGACGACCGTTTCGTCTACCTCTCAGACGTGCTGCCGACCGCCTGGCAGGCGGTCGAGTACGCGAACGTGCCGGACGGGGGGACAGTGCTGGTGCTGGGTCTCGGCCCGATCGGCGAGATGTGCGCGCGGGTGGCACAGCACAAAGGCGCACAGGTGATGGGCGTCGATCTCGTGCCCGAGCGGCTCGTGCGTGCGAGTAGCCACGGTGTGCGTGTGCTTGACCTCGAAGACCACGACGACCTTCCGGGCGCGGTACGCGAGTTGACCGACGGGCGCGGCCCAGTCGCGGTGATCGATGCGGTCGGCATGGAGGCGCACGGGGCACCCGTCGGCAAACTCGCTCACAAGCTCGCGGGCATGTTGCCGGACGCGCTCGCTCAGCCGTTGATCCAGACGGCCGGGTTTGATCGGCTGAGCGCGCTGCACATGGCGATCGAGCTCGTCCAGCGTGGCGGCACGATCTCACTCTCCGGCGTCTATGGCGGCGCCGCCAGCCCGATGCCGTTGATCCAGCTGTTCGACAAGCAGGTCAACCTGCGGATGGGTCAGGCGAACGTGAAGCGCTGGATCGATGAGATCCTGCCGCTGCTCACCGGCGAGGAGGACCCGCTTGGCGTCGAGGGCTACGCCACCCATCATCTCCCGCTCGAGCAGGCTCCCCATGGCTACGAGATCTTCCAGAAGAAGGAAGACGGGGCCTTCAAGATCCTGCTGAAGCCCTGAGGTGATTCGATGCGTGTCGTCGTCACGGGCGCGAGCGGGAACGTCGGCACGAGCGTGCTCGCCGCGCTCGCCGAGGAGCCGAAGGTCAAGGAAATTCTCGGCATCGCGCGTCGTCGGCCGAAGACCCACTTCGCAAAGACGATCTGGGCGCAGGCGAACGTCACCGAGGACGATCTCGTCCACTGTTCACAGGCGCTGATGTCGTAATCCACCTTGCGTGGCTGATTCAGCCTTCACGCGACGAAGCGCTGACCCGTCGCGTCAATGTCCGCGGTAGCGCCCGGGTGTTCGCGGCGGTCGCGGACGCCGGCGTGCCTGCCCTCGTCTACGCCTCCTCCGTCGGCGCGTACGCCCCGGGCCCGCAGGAGCGCGCGGTCGATGAGTCCTGGCCAACCACTGGCATCCAGACTTCGTTTTATTCCCGCCACAAGGCCGAGGTCGAGCGCCTGCTCGACCGGTTCGAGGCCGAGCATCCGGACGTTCGCGCCGTTCGGCTACGCCCCGCGCTGATCTTCAAGCGAGAGGCAGCCAGCGGCATCCGCCGGCTGTTCATGGGGCCTCTGTTGCCCAACCGCCTTGTGCGACCCGGCATGCCTCCCGTGCTCCCATTTCCAAGTGGCCTGCGCACGCAGGCTGTCCATTCTCTCGACGTTGGTCACGCCTATCGGCTTGCGGCCGTCAAGGACGTCACAGGCGCGTTCAACCTCGCCGCCGATCCTGTGATCGACGCCGCTGTGGTCGAGAGTGTCCTTGGTACAAAAACGCTGAAGTTGTCCGCTGCACTCGTCCGGCGCGCCGCCTGGGCTAGCTGGAAGCTGCGTCTGCAGCCGACCTCGCCGGGCTGGCTGGACATGGGCATGCTCTCGCCGATCATGGCCGCCGACCGCGCCCGCGAGGTGCTCGGCTGGGAGCCTCAAACGAACGCTGCGCAGGCACTTCAGGAGCTACTTGAGGGTCTGCGCGAGAGCGCCGGTATGCAGACGCCACCCCTCGATCCCGCCGCCGGCGGTCCTCTCCGCGCGCGCGAGTTCGCGACAGGTGTGGGCGCCACGGACCGGCCCTAGCGGGAATTGCGTGCCTGCGGGATTCTCGGCTATAGATCCTCGAGCTTCTTGTAGATCGCCTGCAGGACATCAGAGCCAAATACGACCGCGAGCACCGACGCGGTCCAGCGGGTCGGGCGCGGCGCGACCACGAGACCCGCCGCGAAGGCCGTCGCGATCCACATGCTCATACAGTACGGGCAGATCAGCAGCTCACCCAGCGCGCGTCGTAGCCCCTGTCCTCGTGCTTTCTCTTCGATCTCGCCGGGGCCGCCCTCTTCTTCAAAGCGCGTAAACGGGGCCCGTACGGCACTCGTCACGCGATCCTTGGCCAGCAGTCGCGCCGCCTTGTGCGTCGCGGTCGTCACCAGCGCGAGGTCTCCGACCGCGATGCGCTCGGGAAGCTCGCGCCCAGAGCGCCGCATCCAGACGCTGAACGCAATCGTCAGACCCACAAACGCTCCCGTCAGTGCCCCGTAGCTCGCGAGCGGACGATCTTCCCCCGGCGCGTATCCCGCGAGGACGCCCTGGGGTTGCTGGGTCTCCGTCGCCATGCCGTGTAACTACCCGCCTACACACGGGCAATCGTTCATTTGACAGCCCTGGGATGGCTGCCTCGGCGGGCGGAGGAGCTCTGAGGCGCGACCGTTTCCAGGCTGCGCGCGCGGGTAGGGGCCAAGCAAGCGCCGTCGTCCGCGAGGCCAGCGCTAAGTGTCCCGAAGCGGCACCGACGTTGCCGGCGCGATGAGCGGCATAAGAGGAAGGCAGTTATGTTCGAGCACTTGAACAACCCGGAGGAGATCTTCAGCTTCAAGCTCGGGGCGGCGCTGAAGATGGAGAACGAGCTCGTGGATACGCTCGAGGAGCTGGCACAGAGCGCGCATCGCGAGAGATCAAGCGCGCGCTCTCCGAGCACCGCGAAGAGACGAAAACGCACGTCGCGAACATCGAAGAGTGCTTTCGCCTGCTTGGGGAGGAAGTCGACGACTCTCCCTGCCCGACGATCGAGGCGATGGCCAAGGAGGCGAAGGCGACCCTGAAAAAAGCCGAGGATGCGATTGCCGATGCCGTCGTACTAACCGCGGCGATCGAAGCCGAGCATCACGAGATCGCGGTCTACGAGGCATTGATCATCAACGCCGAAGCGCGCAACGCGCTGGACGTCGCGGAGCTGTTGCGGCGCAACCTCGAGCAGGAGCAGCACGCCCTCGACGTGGCGCGCACGGCGATGCAGACGATCGCGCGCGAGGGCATCTCCGTGGCGGCGAGCGCCTGAGCGCATCGCCTTGGAGCAGAGGCTATGGAGCAGGATCCGGCGTTTGAGCAGGATGAGATCGATGAGGCGGCGCGCGAAGCGGCACAGATCGGCGGTCAGGCAGGCAACGAGCACTTACCCCCGCCCGAGCGGGCCGTTCGCGAGGGCGGGGGCGGCGAGAGCGAGGGCTTTGAGGAAGCCGAGCGTGAGCTGATCGAGCATACGACGCATGGCGATGAGCAGTCAGCACATGCGATCCTGCACGATCAGGGCACCGAGGAGGACGGCGAGGAGGAGATCGCTGGCGATCGCGAGCTGAGCAGACAGCTCGAGGATGAGTAGGCACAAAAGCAAGGCGAGCGGGCACAAAAGCGTTACGGTGTACGCACGCGTTTTCGCTCCACGGGGGCCTGGCGTGACCTGAGCTAAGCGGGGACTTGAGGCATGCGCCGCGTGTTGAAGGGACTGCGAAAGCGCCACCTGGAGGTAGATGGCCATGTCCTCGAAGGACCCCGTCGGGCTACGCGTGCGCGAGATCAGCCAAGGGGGGACCTGCGCTCTAATCCTTTCCGGCGAGCTTGACCTCGCGACGCGCCCGCTTCTCGATGCCGCGCTTCAGCGACTCGAACGCCGGCCGATCGACACGTTGATCCTGGACCTCGGGGCTTTGGCGTTCATGGACTCGACCGGCCTGCACGCCGTGCTCGTGGCGAAAGCGATATGCGCCCGTCGCGGGTGCGAATTCCTAATGGTGCCTGGCTCGACGCAGGTGCAGCGGTTGTTTGCGCTGAGCGGCGTTCATGTCGCGCCCCCGCTCTCGGGAGAGGCGCTCACGGCCTAGGGAGCGGGGCGTAGATCGCCTCAGGTCACCGTCGCCCACCGAACGTGGCCGCCTTAGCCACGACGCGTGGACAGCCCGTCTCGATCGTAAGCGGCAGCTTCGCGGCTGCGCACTGCATCGTCTCGATGCTTGGCGGCGAGGGCGGGTTCGCCGAGCTGATCGTGCAGCTCGGCCGCGTCTTCGTGCACGCGCGCGGCTCGCTCGTGAGTGGCTGCTGAGCGCTCGAGCGCCGCGCGCGCGCGCTCGTTCTGGCGTGCGACCGACTCCTCATCGGGGTCGCCGCGATGTGTCTCGGAGTCGGCCAACTCGCGTGCGCGTTCGCGTGCGGTGGCCGCCCGCTCGCGAGCCTCGGCGGCGCGCTGGTGAGCGCGCTCGCCCCGCGTCTTTGCTCCCATCTGATCGTCATTGGAGCCAAGTCGCATGTGCTGATCATCCCACGATCGCCAGCGTGCGTTCGTACGGCGCCACTGGTTTTGAATGGTGCGTGCGCCGGTCACCGAAACAGTGTCAACCCTGGCGCTCGGCGGGCGCCTTTGCACCTTTCTCTACTCGGACGTATCCCCGCCGCCGGTCCCGTCCGGCAGCAGGCCGTCTGACCCGGATATCAGCAGCATCACCCCGTAGGGGATCTGCTCGCGATCGAGCAGCGGCAGCGCACGTACTGTGCACCTGAAACTGCGTCCACGGCGGTTGACGGCGTCGACGGTGATCGTGCTCACCTCGCGCTCGTCGCCGAGCGCGCCGCGGATTGCATCGCGCGCTTCCTCCACAGGCAGCCCGATGTCGAGCGAGAGGAAATGCTGCCCGGAAACCTCATCGCCCCGCAACCCCCACAAGTCGACGGCGGAGGAATTCCACACCTGTACGGTCTGACGCTCGTCCAGCACGACGACGCCGACGCCGAGGTTGCCGAGGATGCCCTCGAGGAACACGTTGAGCCGATCCATCTCATCGGAGCGCTCGCGCTGCTGCTCGTTCATCGCTTCGAGCTCATCGTTCGTGGACTGGAGCTCCTCATTCATCGTCTCGAGCTCCTCGTTCGTGGACTGAAGCTCCTCATTGGTCGTCTCGAGCTCCTCGTTCGTGGACTGAAGCTCCTCGTTGGTCGTCTCGAGCTCCTCGACGGTCGACTGCAGCTCCTCGTAGGCGGTCGCGAGCTGGCGCTTTGAGTCCTCAAAGCGCTCGCTGACCTGGACGAGCTCTGTGACGTCGGTAAACGTGACGCTCACGCCGAGTGGATCGCCGGTCACGTTGAGCGGTGCGGCCTCGACTTCGAGCACGCGCTCGTTCTCGCCGCTGCCGAGCTGGGCGCGCCCGAGGTGCACCCGGCGGCGCTCGCTCAGCGCTTCGGCAACCGATGTGCGTAGCTCAGTTGGGCGGTAGGAGACTTCGAGATCCTGGATCGGGCGGCCGATGTCGATCGCCTGGATCGAGAACTGCCTGCGCGCCGTGGCGTTGGCGAACGCGAGGAAGCCGCCGCGGTCGATCACGATCTGGGCGACGGGTGAAGTGTCGGCCGCGCCGTCGCGCAGCTGCGCATAGCGCTCGGAGCCCTCGTCGAGATCGGTGCGTGGTGGGGCCAGGAACGAGAGGCGCTCGCGAATGCCCGAGCGCGGGACCTTCGTGAACACGCGCCACTTCAGACTGTGCGGGCGGAACAGTTCGCCGTGCGTGAGCAGCATCTCGGACTTGCCGAGGAACAGGTAGCCGTGCGGGTTCAGCGAGAAGTTGAAGTGCGCCAGGATCCGCGCCTGCGTCTCGGGAATGAAGTACATCAGCGCGTTGCGCGAGATCAGCAGGTCGATGCGCGAGATCGGCGCGTCCTGCACGAGGTCGTTTCGCCCGAAGATCACACAGCGGCGCAGGTCCGAGCGGAACGTCGCCCTCGAGCCGTTGACCTGCCAGTACTTCTTGATGAGCTCCTCGGGGATCGGTTTGAGCGCGTCGCGCGGATAGGCTCCTTGACGCGCAGCGGTGAGCGCGTCTTCATCGACGTCGGTCGCATAGATCTTCACCCGCTCAAGGAACGCCTGCTCGCCGAGCGCCTCGACGAGCACCATCGCGGCCGTGTAGGCCTCCTCACCGGTCGCGCATGCCGCGCACCACACGCGGATCGGCTGATTCTCGGGAACCTCCTCGACGAGCTTCGGGATGACCTCGTTTGAGAGATAGCGCCACGCCGGCTCGTCGCGGAAGAAGCCCGTGACGTTGATCAGGATCGTGTCGAACAGCTCGCGGAACTCGTCGGGGTGGACCTCGACGTAATCCTGGTACTCGCCGTAGGACTCGATCTTCAGTGCGTCGAGCCGCTTGGCGATCCGTCGCTCCAGGCTCGAGCGCTTATAGCCGGAGAAGTCAAAGCCGCGGCTGCGCTTGAGGTAGTCGAGCAGCGATTCCAGCTCGCGCTCGCGTTTCGGGTCCGGCGTCGTCTGCGAGGAGGTCACGCCTGCTCCAAGCGCGCGCCGGGCGGTGGCACCTCGCCGGCATCACCGGGCTCGGCGCCGAATGACGTCACGAGCGCACGCAAGACCGAAGCATGCCCTTCGGCGACCTTCGCTTTCTCGCGCATACGCTCGTTCGCTCGGCCCCGGCGGGCAAGCCGGTTGAACAGGTCGGCGCGCTCCTGCAGGCTGCGCAGCCCTGCCCACAGCGCGCCCTCCAACGATTCGGCCTGGCTGGCCTCGAGGCTCTCGCTGGAGTAGGCGTGGCCAACATGGCACTTGAAGCGGATCACGCCGTGCTCGTCATGCTCCCACAGCGCTCCGCCGCACTCCGGGCACGTGAGAGCGGTCAGCACGCCGGCGCGCGGGTCGTCGTCGCTGCGGTCCGGTTCGGCCACCGGCGAGGATTTAATCGGATTGCCGCTGGGTGGCTCATCCTCGCCCAGCGGCTCGTCGATCGCCGCGCAGATCGCGTCGGCAAGCTGCCCGAGCGGTACCGCGCGGGCCTGCGGCGTGTGTTCGAGCGCGCTGGCGGGCATGCTCGGGTAGAGCGCCCCAGCCGGATCCTGCACAAGCGCGACCCCACCCGCCTCACAGATCATCCTCAGCCCGGCGGTGCCGTCGTCGAGCGCGCCCGAGAGGACTACCCCGATCACGCGGCGGCCGAAGGCGCGTGCGGCGCTGCGAAATAGTGGATCGACCGCAGGGCGGTGGCCGTTCTCGCGCGGGCCGTGCGTCAGCCGTACGTGGCCGTCGGCGATCAGCATGTGATGGTCCGGTGGCGCGACGTAGACCTGCCCACGCTCGATCTCCTCACCGTCGTCGGCCGCGGCGACGGTTAGCGCGCACTTGCGCGAAAGGATCTGAGGCAGCACGCTCTTGCCGCCGCTCATCACGTGCAGGACGACAAACACCGACGCACCCAGCTCGGCAGGGAGTCCCGCGGTGAGTGTCCCGAGTGCCTCGACTCCGCCGGCCGACGCTCCAATCACGACAATGTCGCGTTGGCGTGCCGCCTCGCCGCCGCTAGCGGGAGGGGTCATGTCCACCAGCTCGCCAGGAGGACCGTCGTCTGGGCCATCGACCGATTATGGCGGGCGCGGCCGGATGGAAACGCCTCAATTAGCCTCATTTTTGCAGTTCGCAAAAAAAGCGATATCGGGTAAACAGAGAGCGATATCGGTCCGATATCGTGCCAGCTTATGACGGAGCTAACGAAGATGCATCAGACGACGATTCGCTTCGACCCGGTTGTGTGGCGTGAGCTCGAAGCCGCGGCCCGCCGCCGCGGGACGAGCAGCGCCCAGTATGTGCGCGAGGCGACAATGGCCAGGCTGGCCAACGAGACGCGGCATCCGGACGCTTGGGATGGCGTCCTCGACGATCGGGCTCGTGCCATGACGGCCATCGACGTTGCGGTCGGGCATCGCTATGCGGCCGAGGCGGTCTGCGCCCAGGCGCGCCTTGCACGGGAGCGCGCACGAGTGACGCGCGAGGCGTCTAACAGGCTCCAGGCAAGTCGTCGCGCGGCGCGAGCCACGGACCAGGCGACTGGAGGTGATCTCGATGGAGCAAAGCCAAGCCCCCCCCCGGAAACGACAGAATGTCTAGCGAGCGAGGTCAGCTGAGCGAGCGGGGGCAGCTTCTGGCCGCTGTCGCCAATGCCGTCGTGCGCATTCACAAGCGCTTCTACGGTAAGGGCCCGGTGAAGGCGCGCGCTCACCTTTCGCAAGAGCTGCTGACCGTTCTGCTCGAGGGCGGCTACACGCGCGGCGAGCAGATGCTTCACGAGCACGGCCACGCCGATGAGGTCGTGCGCTCGCGCCTGGCGATGCAGGAAACGGTCGAGACCGAACTTCGCATCGCTGTCGAGTCGATCCTCTACCGCCGAGTGCGCTCGTTCATGAGCGCGAACGATCCGTCGCATGACATGCAGATCGAGGCCTTCGTGCTGGAGCCGGGTGAGCCGGGAATGCTTTCCTCGGATGGCAAGGTCGGCGAGTCGTCCGCGGGGGACGAGCAGCTTCAGCGACAAGATATGGATGGGCGAGTCTGAGCCGCTGTGGGCGATGCCGGAGAAGGGCTCGCATCCCAACACGCTCTTTTGAATGATGCCCTGGGGTTGGATCCGGCCCGTTGGGCAGCTATGGCTCGATGTCTGGAACGAAGGTCTTGCGATCGAGTAGGCTCGATCTGACTTGATGACGCTGGCTGCCACCTATACCTTCGGAGACGCGCTGCTTACCGTCCTCGAGTTCGCGATTCTGTTCCTCTGGATCTGGGTCGCAGTCGGCGTCGTGTTCGACATCTTCCGTAGCCATGATCTCTCCAACTGGGGTAAGGCGCTGTGGATCCTTTTCATCATCCTTATCCCGTACATCGGGGTGCTCGCCTACCTGATCGTTCGCGGGCACACGATGCACGAACATCGAGAACAAGATCGCGCACAGGTCGAAGCGTTTCAAAGCTTCGAGGCGAGTGGGGGCGAGCGGTCTAGTCGCGTGGATGAGCTTGCCAAGCTCGCCGAACTGCACGACCGCGGCAAGCTGACCGATGAGGAGTTCGGCCAGGCGAAGGCCAAGCTACTTACCTAGTCTGCGCGAGCCCCATGCGCGGCCGTGGTGTCTTCTGATCATGTCTGCCGACTCGGGGACTCCGCGGCGACCGCGAATACCAGCCACGGATCGGCGACTCCCTTGAAGCGTTGCTCGCCGCGGCTTTCGAGTCGGAACGGCGAGCCCACGGACAGGTCACGAACGGTGCTGCTGGCGAGCACCTCATCAGGGCCTGCGAGCGCGGAAATGCGTGCTGCTATGTGCACTGCGATGCCGCCTACGTCCTCGTCGGCGAGCAGCTCACACTCGCCCGTGTGTAGTCCTGCGCGGATGCTCACACCAAGGCCGTGCATCAGCTTGCCGAGCGCGACGGCACAGCCGAGCGCACGGGTGGGACCGTCGAACAGCGCAAGCGCTCCGTCCCCGAGCGACTTGACCACTCGTCCGCGATGCGCGCGCACCTCTGCGTTCAGCAGCGCGTCGTGTTGCTCCAGCAGCTCCCTCCAGCCCGTGTCGCCCAGCTCGCCCGCGAGCTCGGTGGAGCCGACGATGTCGGTGAACAGCACGGTCGCGAGCACGCGCTCGCTCGGCAGTGGCGGGCGTACGCCGGTGAGGAAGTCCTCGATCTCACGTGCGGCCTCCTCGCGATCGCCGATCCAGATCTGCCCATCGCCGGACAGCTGCACGTAATGCGCGCCAGGTACTTGCTCTGCCACATAGCGGCAGTGGCGCTCGTCGATGAACGGGTCACCTTGCCGGCGCAGCACGAGCGTCGGGCATTGGATGCTGCCGAGCACGTCGCGGACGTCCGTTTCTCCCGCGAGCGCGAGTGCCGCCGCGGCATCGCCGGGACCCATCGCCAGGCGCTGGTAGCGGGCCATCGCCGCGCGCTGATCGGGGCGTTGCCCGCCGAACACAAGCCACGGGTTCTCCGTCGAGTCACGTCCCCACTGTTCGACCACGACCTGCACGGCGGCGCTGCGCTGCTCGGCGCTCAGGGCCCACTCGTAGCCAGGCCCGCTTACGAGCCGCGCCTGCGGCGTCATCAGCACCAGCGCTCGCACCCTCTCGGGGTAAGTGGCGGCATACAGCAGCGCCAACGCCGCACCCTCGTTCACGGCGATCATCGCCGTTTCGCGCGAGCCCACACCGTCGAGCACCGCGCTCACATCGTCAAGTTGCTCCTCCAGCGTGCTCGCGCTGCCGGCGCCGTCGGACATGCCGTTGCCGCGCCGGTCGAACTGGATCAGCCGAGTGAAGCGCGCGAGCCGCTCCATGAAGCTCCCTATCGCGGAATGACCAAGCGACAGCTCGATGTTCGACATGAACGAGGGCACGAACAGCAAGTCCAGCTCGCCGTCGCTGAGCACCTGGTAGGCGATGTGCGCTTCGCGGCTGAGTGCATAGCGGGTCTCGACCGCCATGCAGGCAAGCCTAGCTTGGGGCCCATCTTGGCGCTTGAGCCCGGCCTGCCTGGACGCGAGACCGCTGCCAGCGAGCCTCGAGCCCGATGGCGCAGCTTACGCCGCGACCGGCAGCGAGGACTCCTCGGCGCCGTCGTGGAGCTGATCGAGGCAACGGCGCAAGAGCCGCGAGACCTGCATCTGGGAGACGCCCAGGCGCGCGGCAATCTGGGTCTGGGTCAGTTCCTCGAAGAACCGCAGGCGCAGCATCTCGCGCAGGCGGGGATCGAGTCTCGCCATCGCGTCGGTGAGGATCGAGCGTAGCTCGACCAACTCGTAGTGATGGTCATCCTCACCGACCGTCTCGATGAACGAACCGGCCTCATCGCCGGGCTCGCTGCCACGAGGAGCGTCAAGCGACACAGCGGCGAAGCCGCGCAACGCCTGCAGCCCGTCGAGCACCTCCTCGGTGCTCAGCTCCATGAACTGCGCGATCTCACAGATGGTCGGCGCGCGCCCGTGCTCTTCACCGAGCGCACGCTCGACGTCCCGCAGCTCCAGCGCGCGCTCCTGCACGCCGCGCGGCACGTGCACCGACCAACTGCAGTTGCGGAAGTGCCGGCGCAGCTCGCCCAGGATCGTCGGGATCGCAAACGCCTGAAACGGAAAGCCACGAGCGGGGTCGAAACGCTCGATCGCCTTGATCAGCCCGAGCTGCGCGACCTGGCAGAGATCCTCATAGGGCTCTGAGGTGTTCAGGTAGCGGCGCGCGAGGTTGCGCGCAAGCGGACCATATCCCTCTGCAAGGCGCTCTCGTGCGGCCGCGTCGCCCGCTCGCCAGCGCTTGAACAGAGTCGTGGACTCGGCCGGGCCAGGCTCACCCTTGCGGATGCTGCGGGCGCGCACGGGCCTCGACGGACTTTCATTGGAGACTGCTGCCATCACAACCCCTTCTCTCGCGTCGATGTGAAGGCGGTCCCCCTTTCCCCGAGAGGTCTCGCACGATTTGTTTTCCCGTCCGCATAGGCGGGCAAACAAAACTTTTAGGACAATGTCCTGAAAAGCCCCGGAGCCCGTGCAGAGTAGACAAAGCGCGCCGGGGGTAGCCGTAGCTGTGTACA
>DATJOE010000058.1:0-8591 GCA_035507305.1 Solirubrobacteraceae bacterium
CAGTTCGAGCACCAGCTCGACCGCGGCCTCGAGTGGGCCGGGCGCCGGCAAGCCCGCGGTGACGATCGGCGACAAGAACTTCCCCGAGGAGAACATCCTTGGTGAGCTCTACGCGCAGGCGCTACGGGCCAAGGGTTACAAGGTGAACCTGAAAGCGAACGTCGGCTCCTCGGAGCTCATCTACAAGGCGCTGACCTCGGGCCAGATTCAGATGTACCCCGAGTACACGGGCGTCCTGCTCTCGGCGATCGCCGAAAAGACGACGGAGCCCGCGAGCGCGAAGGCCGCGTACGAAGAAGCGAAGGCGTTCCTTGAACCGAAGGGTTACACGCTGCTCGAATACACGCCGTTCTATGACTCAAACGTGCTCGCGACGCTGCCCGCGTTTGCAAGTGAAAACAAACTCTCGAGCATCGCGGACCTGAAGCCGCTCGGTAAGAAGGCCACGATCGGCGGGCCGCCCGAATTTGCCACGCGCTTCGAGGGTCTGCCTGGGCTGAAGAAGGAATACGGGATCGACCCCACGTTTAAGCCGATCGCGATCGAACTCTCATACAAGGCGCTCGAAGGCAAACAGGTCGAGGTGCAGAACGTGTTCACGACCGACGGGCAACTGCTCGGCGGTAAGTTCAAGCTGCTCTCCGACCCCAAGCACGTGTTCGGCTTCCAGAACGTGGCGCCGGTCGTCAAGCAGAGCGTCGTCCAGGCCGAGGGTCCCGAATTCACGACCATCGTAAACAAGGTCTCCTCGCTGCTGACGATCCCCGCGATCCAGCAGATGAACAAGGCGGTCACGATCGAAAAGCAGTCCGCGACCAGCGTCGCGGCGCAGTTCCTGAAGGCAAACGGGCTCGCCTAGCGGCCTGAACGCCCGGCTCACCGCCTCGCGCATGGCTTTCGCCGGCGCGAGGCGGGGATGCCACTCCGCACGCCTGAGAAACTTTCGGAATGACACGTGGGGTGAAGATCGCTCTGTGGGTCGCGGGCGTGATCGTCGTGCTGCTCGCGCTCGCCCAGATCTTCCTGCCAAAAATCGCCGCGAGCCGGATCTCCTCGCGGATCGGGAAGTACGGGAGCGTCGACGACGTCCACGTCAGCGCGTGGCCTGCGGTGAAGCTGCTGTGGAAGCACGCGGACACCGTGCGAGTGCACGCCTCGCATCTGCGGATCACCCCCGCGCAGACGGCGAAGCTGCTCGGGGAAGCTCGCGGTATCGATCACCTCGATCTGACCGTCGCCGGCGTGCAGGAGGGGCCGCTTGCGGTGAGCGACGTCAGCTTTCACAAGCGTGGCGGTCGGCTAAGCGCACAGGCTCACGTCAGCGAAGCCGCGGTCCAGGCCGCGCTGCCGCCCGGGTTTAGCGTCCAGCTGCTTGGCAGCAGCGGTGGCAAGGTGCAGATGCGCGCGAGTGGGGGTCTGTTCGGCGTGGGTGCCTCGGTCAACGCGATCGCCGAAGCGCGCGAAGGCAAGCTCGTCGTTCATCCGCAGGGCGCGTTGATCGAAGCGCTGCGGATCACGGTGTTCGCGAACCCGCGCGTGTACGTGACGGGCGTCTCGGCCGCGCGCGACGCGGGGTCGGGTGGCGAAGCGGGCTACCTGCTCGGGATCGCCGCGCGGCTGCGCTAGGCCGCGGCGCTCGCGGGTGCCGCGCTTCTCGCGCGAGCGTGGACGTGCATCGGCAGTCCCTCCGCTGGGCTGATCGTCGGCATCTGGCGGATCGAAAGCTCGAATCCCGGACGCAGCGAGAAGCTGAAGCGAGAGAGCAGGAGCGTCGCGATCGTGCGGACCTCTAGTTGCCCGAAGCGCATCCCAATGCACGTGCGCGAGCCGCCGCCGAACGGGACGTAGGCGCCCTTCGGGAGCGCGGCCTTCGCCTCGGGCGTGAAGCGCTCGGGCCGGAATGCCTCCGGGTCGGGGAACACCTCCGGCAAGTGGTGGCTGACCCACGAGGAGTAGTTCACGAACGCGCGCGCCGGGATCGTCTGCCCCGCGAACTCGAACGCCTCGACCGCGCGACGCGGGCCGACCCAGGCGGGCGGGTACTTGCGCAGCGTCTCGTCCAAGACCATCTCTAGCTCTGTGAGCTCGCCGCTCGTGAGCTGCTCGGCCGTGGGCGCCGCGTTGCCATTCGGGCTGCGAACGAGCTGCGCGTCCTGCTCGGCTGCGAGGCGCTCCGCGATCTCGGGCTGGCGGGCGAGCTCGTAGAACATGAACGACACCGTGGAGGTCGTCGTGTCGTGGCCCGCGAACAGCAACGTCATTACCTCATCGCGGATCTGCACGTCGCTCAGCGTGTTCCCGTCCTCGTCGCTCGCGTCGAGCAGCAAGCTCAAGATGTCCTCGCCCCGGCGTCCCGTCGAGCGCCGTTCGGAGATCTCCTCGTAGATCAGCGTGTCGAGCTCGCGCGCCGCCGCCTGCATCCGCCCCCAGGGCGATCGGCGCGTGCGCAGCACGCGGAGCAGGTACTCCGAGGAGTAGAACGCAAGCGCCTCCTCGAACAGGCCCGCCGCGTCGATCGCTCTCGCGCGCCGGCCGTCGGGGTCTACCCCGAACAGAGCGCGCATCGCGACGCGCATCGCTAGACGGCGCGTCCAGGCGTAGAGGTCGATCTCGCTGCCTGGTTGCAGGCGCTCGATCGCGCGCTCGGTCTCCTCGAGGATCGTCGTGAGCGATGCTGCGACGTGATCGCGGTGGAACGCCGGCAGCATGATCCGTCGCGAGCGGCGGTGGAAGTCGCCGTCGATCGTCAAGAGGCCGTCGCCCATCAGCCCGATCAGGTCGCGGAAGAAGCCATCGCGCCAAGTGAAGTTCGACGCGTTCGAGACGAGGATGTAGTGGTTGGCCTCCGGGCCCAGCATGAACACCGTGTTCGAGTGGAACAAGCGCAGCGTGAACACGGGCCCGTAGCGCTCGTACGCCTCCAGCAGCATCTCGTGTGGTTCGTTCGCGAAGCGCCTCGTGCGCGTAAGCGAGAAGCTCGTTTCCCCCGGCGGGAACGGCACCGGCGAGCGCTCACTGCGCAGGTCTTCCAGCATCACCTTCAGCGGGTTCGCCTCGACCATCGGGCGGGGACCTACGAGCGCCATGCGCGGAGCCTAGCCGATCGACTGGCTGGGTGGCCAGTTTTGTCTTTGAAAGACGCGCTGGGAGCGAGCCGGTCTGCCGGAGCCCGACTCGGGCGCAGGCTTGGCATACTGAGGGAGTGCGCAGCGCCCAGGTGCTGCGTGCCCCATCGCGGGGGCGTAGCTCAGTTGGTTAGAGCGCTGCCCTGTCACGGCAGAGGTCGCGGGTTCGAGTCCCGTCGCTCCCGCTTTCGGCACCCCGCTTGCCCCGGCGCTTCGGGCGAGCGCGGCTTGCCGCTTGGAAGTAGGGCAGGAAGTCCTCGCGGGGCTGCACCGCGACGATCCTGCCTTCCCGTGCCCAGACCTGCTCGAACAGGGAGAGGAGGAGCTTGCGGCGCTCCGCGGCCTCGGTCTCGATCTCCCAGAAGCGGGCGAAGTCGCTCAGCAGCTCCTTGGCTCGGTCGAGGCCGGGGTCAGCGGGGGCGCCGAGTCGCTGCAGCTCCTCCTCGATCGCCTGGCGGCGCATGACGTACTGCGCTTTCGGCAGGTCTCCCAGGACGTAGAGGTCCTGAAGGCGGGTGAGCTGGCCGTGCAGCTCGCCGCGGCGGGTACTCGTTGGGGTCGCGCTCGAACAGCTCCTCGGGGACGATCGGCTCGTGCAGGCCCTTCGTCGTGAGGGTCGTCTCGCGCTTGCCGGTGACGTAGCCGCAGTAGGCGGCGTTGGAGAGGATGCCGCGCACGGCGTCCTTGCCGAAGGGACGGCCGCGCGCAGTGCGCGCGCCGGTGGCGTTCAGCCACTGCGCGATGACGAGCACGACGTCGAACTTGCCCTCGGCGGCGTCCGCCATCAGCCGCTGGAACTCGGGCCGCGCGGATGACTTGCGCCAGCCGGAGTGGAAGTCGCAGTACTCGCCGATCAGGAGCAAGTCGTTCTCGGGAGCGAACTCGCGGATGCGCTCACGTTGGGCATCGGGGGAGAAGCCTTGGCCCTGCTCCTCGGTGGACTCGCGGATGTAGGCGACGGCGCGGAGCGGTGCGTCAGGCATCGTCTCTGGCGGGGTCGGTGAGCGCCCGTCCTCGGCGGGTCCACCAGTCGGCGAACCAGCGGGCAAAGTCGTTGAGTGCGGCAGCGTTGCAGTCGTCATGGCCAGCTCCTTGGTCGTGCGGGTCGGCGATCAGAGCGGAGCCGGAGGGCGATCTCAGGCGCGGTTCGAGAGTCGTCTGCGAAACCTCCATCGGTATATGAAGGTCGCTTTTGCATGTGCCACGGCACAGGCTTTCTCCCGAGAGTGACGCTCTCGGCTCCGTGCTCTGCCCGTTCAACAGAAAGTTTCAACTGATATCCCTACTTATCGGGGTGGCTTAACCCCCTTCGTTTGACGGGATTTGCAGCGGATTTCAGATCGAAAGGGTCCTCCGATCAGGACCGGAGGACCGATCGGAGGACCGATCGGCGGACAGGTCGGAGGGGATAACGGAAACGGCGGCCCCGCCCATCTCATATCCCGGCCCGTGTGCAGATCCGCCCGAGGCTCACACCGAGTCCGGCCGCGATCCTGAGCATGGTTTCGAGCGTCACGTTGAAGTCGCCGCGCTCCACCGCGCTGTAGTAGGAGCGGTCGAGGCCAGCGTGTAGCGCGAACGCTTCCTGACTGAATCCGGCCCGCTCGCGCTCGGTGCGAATCGCTTTCGCGAGGGCCTGCTGGGAGGGGTCGAAGATCACTCTGCGCGCCATAGCTACAGCGCTCCGTCGTACAGCTCGTCCGACCGTCGCGCGGCGCGGGTCGGGAATACGAACTCGCCAAGCCGGTGCACGAGTCCCGCTCGCGCTAGCGCTGACGTGGCATCGGTCGCGTCACCTCGGCTGCGCAGCTCGCGCCCGAGCTCGTCGAGTGTCCAGGGCGATCGGTCCTCGAACAGCAGGAGCAGGACCGCTCGCTCGTTTCCGTCAAGGCGCTCGGCCGGGGCGTCGTCGCCGGGGATGCTGCTCGTCTCGGTCATCGCTGGGCTCCTTTCGGCGCGGCACCGAAGGTGCGCAGGCGAGCACGACCGGGCCGTGGTCAGGAGCTACGGTTCGGGCGTGGCATCGAAGGCCTCTACTTCGGTGTCCACAGGCCGGGGCGGGCGTTAGTGCGCTCGTCCCGGCCGCTTGGGTTTGGTTAGCGGGAGAGCAGAGCAGAGCTTGCGGGGGATCTCAAGGGCCTCAGATCCTGGGCCGCGCCGTCGATGGCTCGGCGATGCGTCGCAGCCGATGACGGCACGAGTCGAATAAGCTGACTCGGCAGCGTGCCTACTGACAGCAGTGGCGTCGGATCCGTATGAGCACGATCCCGAATCACCCCAAACCGTGGGAACTCGTGAATGGTCGGTCGCTGAGTGACCTACTCGATATCTCAGCTCACAGCACGAGTGGCGGGTGCCGATGGCGTCGAGCCCGCTGTGAGCTTTCGGAGGCAGAGCGACTTGCCGCGGCGGCGTGGCTCGTAGCTCAGGAAATCATGAGGCTTCGCTGCTACCGAGCGACGGAGATTTTTGACTTTTGGTACGCAGCGGCGACCGAAACATCTATCCCCGAGGGTGGAGACCCGGCGCTAGCGGAGCCGTTTATTCGCCCGAGCTTCGGGTCGCCGCCGGATGGCGGCGCGATTGATCACGTACAGGGCTACATAGCGGAGGTGACATGGCGAATGCTCGTCGAGGAGGAGACCACAAGCGAACGCACTATCGTCTACCTCGCTCATCCAGACCCAGATGTTACGGCGCTCGGCGCTGATGGTTTCGTTGTTTACCGGCCGCGCGGCGCCGACGTGCTTGTGTACCGCCTCTGGGAGATTAAGAAGCGTGATGGTGGCAACGGAGTATCGGGCACCATCGGCGTCGCGTATGACCAGCTGACCAAGAATGCTGACCGATATCTGGCCAAGCTCACTGCGCAGTGCGACATCGACGAGAGTAATGAGCTGCTGGACGATCTTTTTGCGGAACTTGTCCCGATTTGGAAGCGAGCCGATCCGGCAGCAGGTGTGGGCGTCGCAGTAGCTACAGACGCAGCTGGTCTACCTACCACCGCGTTTACAACGATGCACACCCATTTTCCGCGCCTCGCTGACGCTGGTGGAATCGAGGGATGCCTAGTCGGCCTCGGCTCGCTGCGGGACTTCTCTCTATACGTTAGGGCGCTTCTGTGGAGCGGGCTCTCAGCCGCGACGATCTAGCAATAGCCCTCGGCGATCTCCCCGAGATTCCGCAACCAGGCGAGCTCCAGCAGCTCCTCGCAGATGCGGAGCTGAGTCTCTTCGCTGGCGAGCCCGATGTCCCGGACCAGTTGGTCCAGGCGGGGTGGTATCTGCACGCAATCGGTTCATCGGGGCGCGGCCTGATCCCTTGGTCGCGTCGGCAGCGTGCATTTCGAGTTAGTGCACACATCCTAGAGTTGGCAGCCCTAGGCGAGCGACCTCTGGTGGCGCGCCTTGAGCTGGCCTTCGGCTCCGCTCTCGGATATAGGCGAGGTGGGCTCGACCCCAATGCTATGGCGGTCTTTGCTCAGGCGCGAACACTTCTCGGTGCAGCTGATCGACGTGAGACCAACTGGTGGCCAACGATCGCAGTCGAGGCCGGCATTTATCTACTTAGCTTTCGGACCGCGGAGACGTTTCGCTGGCTGCGAGCGCGTAGACGAGACTTCACTGAGCTAAGACGTCGGACTGGCCTCCGTCAGCTAGAAGGAACTATGTTCGGTCCAAGCGAGCAGGTCGTTGAGTCGTGCTTCGCACTGCTGCGCTTCTTGATCTTTGGTGACCGTGACGCACTTGCGCAATCACGGAGTCGCTTGAGGTCGGTACTGGATGATGGAGAGGAACCGGCTACCACCAATGAGCGCTGGATCGCGGCACATCTCTTCAGACTCTCCGACGAGTTCGATACGGGGTCCGTCTGGACCGCGCTGCCTCCTGATGCCCCTCCCGCAGCTCGCCGGGCGCTCACCTCCACATCGCCCTCCGTACTAACCCTTTGGGAGCCACAGAGGGAGCTGCTAGCCGCCGGTGGTGACGCGCCTCACCTGCTTTTCCCCTCGACGACGCGCGCCGTCCTTTCGATCCCGACGAGCGCGGGAAAGACGCTTGTGGCGCAGATCCTCGTGCTAGTTGAACTGGCGAGGAGTGAGCAGTCGGTGTGCCTCATCGCTCCTCAACGCAGCCTCGTCCGTGAGATTCGGGCGGCTCTTCTTCCGCGCGTTCGAGCGCTACGCAAGCGACTCGGATCAAATGTGCCGGACTTCTTGGCTGACTTTGCAGCTGACATTCTCGATGACGAACCCCCTGACGTCGACATCATGACGCCAGAGCGGTTTGCGACAGTGCTAAGAGCGGATCCACAGGCCGTTCTTGATCGCTACGGCTTGTTTGTTTTCGACGAGGCCCATCTCGTGGGCGACAAAGCGCGCGGCTTCACTTTGGAGGGTGCGTTGACATATCTCCATTGGTTGACTCGTGACACGGGACACCGAATCGTGCTCATGTCAGCCGCAATCGGCAATGAGGCGGTCCTCCAGTCTTGGCTACAAAGTGGCGAGCGCATTGATCCATTTCGATCAGACTGGCGCGGGCCAAGGCGACTCACTGCTGCATATACGACACTACCCGACTGGAGTGCAGAGGAGGATCTGCCACCTGTTGGTCGGGGAAAGATCCACAGGCTTGCCTATCCCCTCAATGGCGTCATCTCATTTTCGGTTCCGGGGGCCGGAGCACGCTCCTATGTCACAACCGAGCCGGTAGGCAAACTCGTATTCCGCCGTACGCTGGCTGGCGGACGGGGCGGGCGGGATACGCAAAGCACCCCTCACTACCGCCATGTTGCGGCACTAGCTGGGGCCCTCGAGCACGCGGGCCCCGTGCTAACTATTACTGGGACTCGGCAGGATGCACAACGCCTCGCCGGGGCCCTCTCATCGACTCGGGCTGAGATAGTAGTTACGAGGCGTGTGCGAGATGCACTCTCGGGAATACTTGACGCGGAGCATCCACTCGTCGACATGGTTGCGCGTGGTGTTGCCTACCATCACGCCGGTCTGCCACTTGAGGTGCTGGGGCTCATCGAGGAAGAGCTCAGGGCGGGACGCCTCAACCACGTGGTAAGTACCACGACACTAACCGAGGGCGTCAATCTTCCAGTGCACACTGTTGTTCTCGCAGAGACGAAGTGGGATGGGAGCGACGTGCACATCTCCGGCCCGCGCATGCTCAACGCCATTGGGCGAGCTGGACGCGCTGGAATCGAGACGGAGGGATGGGTTGTCTTTGCTCCCAGTGGACGGGCTCCGTCATCCCCGGAGCGGCACCTCCCAAGAGCCGAGGAGCTTGAGATTCGGTCGCGTCTAGCGACCGAGGTCACAGTCCAGGAGGTCGTAGAGTTTGAGGCGCGCCGTCGCGAGGCTGGGGACGCGGTCTTCTCGGATCTCCCAGAGGCCTTGCAGGGTTTCACGAGCTTTGTCTGGTACGTACTCGCCGGGCAGGAGGCCCTGGGAGA
>DATJOE010000059.1:0-45691 GCA_035507305.1 Solirubrobacteraceae bacterium
CTCGGCTAGCGAGGCGTATGGCGCGAACAGGCAGGGAACGCCGCCGAGCGCGGACTCGAAGGGAACGAGCCCAAAGCCCTCGTACACCGACGGGTAGAGGAGGGCGCGGGCGTTCGTGACGAGCCACGCCCTCTCGGCCTCCTCGACCGGGCCGAGCGCGACGACGGCCCGCTCCAACTCGGGATGCTCGCGCAGGTAGGCGCGCTCCAGCTCGGCGGAGGACCCGGGTGAGACGTGCGTCCCGGCGAGCACGAGCGTTCCCTCCCACCCGTGTCGCGCGCGCAGTGCGCGGAGCAGTCGTAGTGCGAAGAGGCGGTTCTTGTGGCGGAAGTCGGTGCCGAGGCAGAGCAGGAAGCCGGGCTCGGTCTCCGCGGTGCGAGCAAGCGCGTCGGGACGCTGGGGCTCTCCGGCGGGACGGTGATCCAGCCCGGGTGGCACAACGCGCAGACGGTCGTCCTCGACAAGCGCGTCGGCGAGCAGCTCGGTGCGCGTGTGCTCGGAGAAGACGACGACGCGCTCAGCTGCCGAGAGACCATGGCGGCTTGCGGCGCGAAAGTCCTCCCAGGTGGCGGCGTCGGCAAAGTAGCCGGGGTTGCGGTAGGCGATTAGGTCCAGCTGGCTGAGCACGAAGCGCTCGCCGAGCGCGAGCGCGAGCTGCACGTCGCTGGGCGAGAAAGTCTGCTGCGGGCGATGGAAGACGGCGGTCTTCGGCGTGTTGGCGAGCGCGGCGGGGGCGAGCGACCGGCCCGAGAGCGTGGCGTCGGTGAGCGTCTCGACCGCGAGCAGCTCGGTCGCGGGAAGCGCAGCGAGCAACGCTCGCGTCTGGCGATCGATCCGCTCGGCGCGGACGAGTAGGCGAAGCGCGAGCGCTTCGGTGCGGGCGAGCGCGAGGATCAGCTCGAGGACGTGCACCTGCGTTCCGGTGATCGCGCCGTCGAGCGCTCGCGCGTCGAGCGTCACGGGCAGCCGCGAAGGTGGCGGCGCTGCGCTGCGCAGGGCGTGGCCGAGCACGCTTGAGTCGGCGAGCGGCGTCTGCTCTAGGTATGGGTAGCGCGCGCGCAACGGTGCGGGCAGCTCGGGTCTGGGCTGCTCGGCATCGTGCGGCGTGGCATCGGGCAGCTCGCCGCCGGGTCGCTCCAGCGTGACCCGGGGCGTAACCGGCTCGACGAGGACGTCGTCGGCTGCTAGGTGGGTCATCCCGGAGAGCAAGCAACGCTGTGCGAAGTCGACTTCGAGCGCTGGGGCGAGGTCGAGCTTCTCGTCGAGCGAGCCGACGAGCTCGAAGGCGTCGCGGCGCACGTAGATACAGGGACCGACCGCACGGCTGAGGCGCGGGTGAAGCGAGAGAGTGCGATCGGCCAGCGTCGCGGAGAGCCGATCGAAATCGCCGGCGCCGGCGAGCGGCAGCGCGAGCTCGCTCCCCGCAGGAGTGAGGGCACTGACGCTGGCGGTGTTCGTGTCCTGACGCGCGGCGGCTGCGAGGCGATCGAGCCAGCCGGCACTGACGCGGCAAGGTTCGAGCAGGATTGCGACGTCGGCAGGGGCGCATCGCGTGAGCACACCGTTCAACGCGTCGACGGTCCCGGCCACGCGCTCGATGGGCACTTGAGCGCCGGTGTGCTTGTGCAGTGACTCCAGGCACTTGGCCACTACGCGCTCGTCCCCGAGGTCCACGAGCACGACGCAGATCTCGCCGCGCCGCGCATCGCGCCGCGGGGATAGAGGCGTGTTGGGCGGCTCGTTCGTGCTCATAGGGTCGGGCGGCGGATCAGCCAACCTAGACCAGTCTCCCGGACCGCCGTGACGTTCGGAGATAATCCCCTCCAGCGCCGATGACGATGGCCGACCAGAGCACAGGGCAGAACATCCCCACGGAGACGCGGGGAGCGCGCCGAGCGCGCGAGCTGGCGAGGGCCGCGATGTGGCGCCTGGCCCCGGCGTACGCGCGACGGCGAGCACGCCGAGTGTCGAATGCATCTGCGCTGCAGCGCCTGCAGGACGACTTCGACCACGTGAGCAAGCGCCACACCGAGCAGATCGAGCGGCTGGAGGAGCTGACAAGGGAGCTGGTCCGCACGGCCGAGTCGCTGCGGCGCGAGCTCGCGGCCCGCGACCCGCGCGAGACGTGATGCAGGTCTTCACGATCGCGACGATGAGCAGCCTGCCGCGCGCTCGCGCGCTCGCGCGCTCGCTGCGTCGCCATCAGCCGGATTGGCGGTTGCGGGTGATGCTGATCGGTCGCGAGGACGCGGTCGCGCGCGTGGCGGAAGACGAAGGGAACGACGAGAGGCTTGAGCTCCGGTCGCTCTCGCAAGAGCTGGACCTCGACGTAGAGGCGCTGCTAGCGCGCCACGAGGAAGACGACCTCGCGGTGCTTCTGCTGCCGCATGTCTTGCTGGCGCACATCGAGCGCACGGGCGAGCCGGCGCTGCACTTGCCCAGCAGCGCTTGGCTGCTTGGAGACCTGGAGCCGGTCGAGTCGCTGCTCGCCCGCCACGGCGTTGCGCTGGTTGCACGCACGAGCGTCGACGTCCCGGACGATGGCTTGGAACCGACGCTCGAACAACTGGATCGCGCGGGGCGGATCGACGACACGGCGATGGCGGTGGACGGCAGCGCGGCAGCACGGAAGTTCCTGTCGTGGTGGGCGCGGCATGTCGAAGAAGCGCTCGGCTCGCTCGACGCTCTGCGCGTGGGGGCGCGGCCCGAGGACCGGCCCTGGCTGGCGCGCTTTCTCGAGCTGGCGCCGGCACGCTTCTCGACGGGCGTGCTCGAAGACCCCGGCTGTGACCTCAGCCTGTGGAACCTGCACCGGCATGTGCTCTCGGGCGAGGGCGAGGATGTCGTGGTCGACGGCGAGTGGCCGCTGCGCTTTCTGAACCTCCCGGGCTTTGACCCCGACCGGCCGTACCGGCTCGCGGCCGGGGCAAGCCGCGCGCGGGTCAGCCGCTCGCCGGCGCTACGCGGCCTCAGCGAGCGCTACGCGGAGGAGCTGCGCGACGCGGGGTGGCGCGACGCGGACCTGCGCCACGAGGTGGGTCGGCGCCTTCCGGGAGGGCTGATCTACGACGAGCCGATGCGCGCGCTCTACGCACGTGCGCTTGCGCTGGGAGAGGGGGTCGAGGATCTATTCGGCGAGCAAGGCGCCCAGACGTTCATCGCGTGGCTCGAAGGTCCCGCGCCGCGGGGCGCGGGGCTGGGCGTGAATCGCTACGTCTTCTACCGGGTCTCGCGCGAGCGCCCAGACGTGCTGCGCGTCTACCCGGACCTCGACGGGGAGGACGGCCCTGGCTACGTGGAGTGGTGCTGGGCATTCGGCCGCGAGGAGTTGGGGATCCCAGATCGCTTCATGCCGCCACATCCCGCAGGGCACCAGCCACCACCGCCCGCCGCACCGACGCCCCCGGCCCCGACCGCTGACGCAACCCCGCCCGTCGACGCGGCGCCGGTCGCTCCGAGGCCGTCGAGGACAGCCACGACGACCGCGTCCGCGAACGGCCTGGCAGTCCGCCTGACGGGTTACCTGGGCCACACGCTGGGCCTGGGCGCGGCGGCACGCGGCTACGTGCAGGCGCTGGGAGCGGCGGGGGTGCCGGTGAGCACGGTGACGGTGCCGCTGCACCACCTGGCGCTGCCGGTGCGTCTGGAGGACGCGTACGGTCGCCACTCGTTCGAGGATCTGGTCCACGAGGGTGGGCACGGCTTTGAGATCGTGGCGGTGAACGCGGATGAGCTGCCCTCGTTCGTGGAGCGCTTGGGAGCGGACTACTTCGAGGGGCCGCGGATCGGGATCTGGGGCTGGGAGACGAACAGCATCCCGGCGCGCTGGGCGCGGGCGTTCTCGTTGGTCGAGGAGATCTGGGTGTACTCGCGGTTCATGGCGGAGAACATCGGCGCGGTGGCGCCGGTCCCGGTGGTGGCGCTGCCGCCGCCGGTCGAGCGACCACCCGAGCCGACGGTGCCGAACCGCCTGGACGTGCCGGAGGGCTTCCTGTTCCTGTTCGTGTTCGACTACCTGAGCACGGTCCAGCGCAAGAACCCGGTGGGCCTGGTGGAAGCGTTCAAGCGGGCGTTCGCGCCGGGCGAGGGGCCACGCTTGCTGATCAAGACGATCAACGGGCCGTTGCGACCGCTAAGCGAGGAGGAGGTGCTGTGGGCGGTGGACGGCCGCGAGGACATCCACCTGATCGACCGCTCGTTGAGCGGCGATGAGCTAAACGGCCTGATGGCGGCGTGCGACTGCTACGTGTCGCTGCACCGCGCCGAGGGCTTCGGGCTGACGCTCGCGGAGGCGATGGCGATCGGCAAGCCGGCGATCGCGACGCGCTACTCGGGCAACGTGGACTTCATGAATGATGAGAACAGCTACCTGGTGGACTACGCAATAGGTCGCGTGGGTCCCGAATGCGAGATCTATCCGCCGGAGGGCGAGTGGGCGGAGCCAAGCGTCGAGCACGCGGCGGCTCTGATGCGCGAGGTCTACGAGAAACCGGAGGAGGCGAGGCGTCGGGGTGCGCGAGCGGCGGAGGACGTCGAGCGCACGCTCTCCCGCGCGGCGACGGGAGCGGCGATGCGGGCTCGCCTGCAGGAGCTGGCGGGCAGCGCGAACGGCGGCCCGCGGCGCATGAACGGCAGCCGGACGGGCGCGGGAGCGCGGCGTTAGTAGGCGGCGGGGAGCGCGTCGGGGGGCGCCCCTCCGGGCTTGAGGACCTCGATCCACTCATAGCCGACGGGGCGGGCGCAGATCTGGGCCATCTTGCTCGCGGGAGCGACGTAGACGCTGTCTTCGTGGGGATGTAGACGGCTGAAGACGAACGCGCCGACGGTACGACCGGCGGTTTCGCCGGGAGGATCACCGCTGCCGGGATGCAGGCTGCCGTTGCCGCGCACGATGCGTAGGGTGTGCTTGCCGGCGGGCAGCGTGGCGGCGGTGATCAGCAGGAACTGGCCGGGGTAGCGCTCTTCCCAGCCGATCCCACCCAGGCGTCGCCCATCGAAGTAGACGGCGAGCGGGCGCCCGACCGAGCCCTGGACCCAGAGGCTGTAGCGGGCGGTGGCGGGCAGGGTGACGTCCATTTCATCGCTGCCGGCCCCCTTGGCGGCGAGCGTGGAAGGCCCGAGCAATCGCCAATAGGTGGAGTGCTTGCCTGCGGCGGGGTTGGCGACGGCGGCGACGGAGCTCTGCGCGTAGGCGACCTGCGCGCCGGGGCCGGCACGGCGGGCCTGCCCCACGAGCACGCGGCAGAGGGCGGGGGTGCGCTCGTGTGGCAGGTTGGAGAGGGGGGCGTGGAAGAAGACTGTGCTGGAGGGCCGGTCGCGGCGCCAGACGTCGAAGTAGTGCGTGCGTTCGAGCAGGTCGTAGTTGCTGGGGGCACGGCTGGCAGTGGGGCTGCGCGGCTGGATGATGAGCGGGAAGCTCTGTAGGTAGGCGGGGACGAGCTGGTTGAGGTCCCACTCGAAACTCGTCCCCGGGGGTGCGACGCCAGGCCGGACCTGGAAGTTGAAGTTCGCGGGATCGACGATCGAGGTGGCCTTCTCGCTGCGCAGGATGAACTCGGCGTACTCATCCCAGTAGGGGTCGAGGGCAGGTCCCTTGCCGGCGTGGCGCTTGGCAATCTGCGCGAGGTCGTGGTACTGGTCGCCAGGCGCGAGCGTAGTGTCGTGGTAGATCAGCGCGTTGCCGTAGAGGACGGCGCCGGCGACGACGAGCGCGGCGAGCCAGCCAACCGCGCTGAGCGCTCTCGATTTGCTGGCCTGCAGCGCGGCGGCACCCGCGAAGGCGAGCGTGACCGCGAAGGCGGCGGTGATCGTGAACGACTTGAACTGGATCCAGGCAGTGCTGTGTTCGATGAAGTAATAGAGCGCGATGGGGGCCATCACGCCAACGACGACGATCGTCCAGCGGCGGCGGAGCAGTGCGGCGAGGACGCCGATTACGGCGAGGACGATGATGATGATGTCGAATAGATGACTCGAGCCCGCGTTCTGGAGCGGGAACCGGTAGTCGCCAGTCAGCCAGACCCCAGCACTCGCCCAGCGCGAGACGGGCGCGACGAGATTGCCGAGGCCGAGGTCGACAACGCCGCCGACGGCCGCGCCCGCGACGCTCGCGAGTTTCGCTGCGGTGATCAGCCCGGGCAGCGAGATGAGTCCGGCGACGATCGCGAAGAGCACCCAGCTTTCGAGTACGTGGCGGCGGCGTCCGCGCCCACGGGCGAAGGAGATGATCAGCGCGCCGAGCAGCAGTAGCCCAAGCCACGGCGCGATCCCGAGGCTGAAGGCGCCGAAGCTCGCTGAGACCGCGACGGCGAGCGGCACGACGGCTCGACGCGGCCCGTCGCCGGGCAGGCGGTCGGCGAACACAGCGACGACGATCATCAACAGCGCGGCGGTGGTCAGCTCCTTGATCCCGGCCTCCAGGGCGTAGCCGTAGAGCACGTTGGGCTGGATCGCGACGGCGGCTCCGATGCAGCGCAGCAGCCCGTTGCGCGTGACACGGCCGAGCAGCGAGAAGATCGCGAGCCCACCCATGGCGGCGGCGAACGCGAGGAACGCCTGATAGCACCATGCGATGTTCGTTCCGATCAGCTTCGCCATCGCGCCGAGGGTCGCCTGCGAGCCGCCGGGGTAGCCGACGCCGATCAGCTTGGTGACGACGATGCTGTAGGAGGAGTCCCCGGCGGCGGGTGTGGTGCGCCCGGCGTCGGCGAGGTGCTGGGCGAAGTCGAACTGGAAGGCGATGTCGACGATCCGCGAGTAGCCGGTCCAGCCGACTTTCCCGGTCAAGAAG
The DNA here is from genome assembly GCA_035507305.1 of Solirubrobacteraceae bacterium. GTDB lineage: Bacteria > Actinomycetota > Thermoleophilia > Solirubrobacterales > Solirubrobacteraceae > Palsa-744. The sequence goes on from DATJOE010000059.1 coordinate 6,791, forward strand.
ATGGGTCCACCGATCGCGGCGAAGGCGACGAGCGCGGCGATCAGCGGCCAGACCCACGCGCGGGGGGTCCCCTGGGATGTTTTCTCGCCTGACATCCAACCGATGCGCGCGCTGCGACCCGCAAACTCGAGCGCAAACCCGACGAGCGCGAAGACCGCGACGATCGGCCCCGCGGCAGGCGCGAGCCAGCCATATGAGCAGGCGAACGAGCAGATCACGACGACGAGCGCGAAGCCGACGGGCGCGATCAGCAGCGTCGAGAGGCTGCCGCCGGCGATCCTGCGTACGAGCAGCCCGCAGCCGACGCTGGCGGCGAGCAGGACCGCGGGGAACAGGACCCAGGCGCTCAGGAACGATCCGGCCAAGCGCGCATCTATAGCGGCTCGGCCGGGCGGGTGGGCCACACGGGCCGTCCGCGGGGAGCGCATATTCTCAGGCGCATGTCCTCGCCCGAGCAGGCGCAGCGGGGCTCCTCGCGCGAGATCTGGCACGCGGTCGTATTGAGCTGGAACGGCCGCGAGGACACGCTGCGTTGCCTGGAGTCGCTGACGCAGGTCGCGCACGAGGGGCTGCGGATCGTCTGCGTGGACAACGGCTCAGTCGACGGCTCGCCGGAGGCGGTGAGCGAACGTTTCCCCGAGGTGGAGCTGATCGAGGCGGGGGCGAACCTCGGCTACTCGGGGGGCAACAACCTCGGCATCCGCTGGGCGCTGGAGCAGGGGGCGAGCTGGATCGTGCTCGTGAACAACGACGCGACGGTCGCTGCCGACGTGATCAAGGGCTTCGAGCGAGTAGCTCGCACGCGCCCGCGAGCGGGCATCCTCGCGGGGAAGGTGTACTTCGCGGATCGACCCACGACGATCTGGTTCGCGGGCCAGCGCGTGCGCGAGCTGCTCGGCTACTCGGGACGCCCGCGCGGCTACGGGCAAGAGGACGGCCCGGCCTACGAAAGTGTCGTCTCGACGGGCCGCGCGGTCGGCGCGCTGATGGCGATCTCGCGCGAGGCGATCGAGGCGGCGGGACTGCTGGACGAGGGGCTGTTTGCGTACGTGGAGGACGTGGACTGGGCGCTGCGCGTGCGTGAGGCGGGCTTCGAGGTGGTGTTCGCCCCCGGCGCGCGAGCCTGGCACGGCGTCTCGGCCTCGACGGGGGGCGAGCGCGCGTCGACGCACACGCTCTACTACGGCGTGCGCAACACGGTCGTGGTGCTGGAGCGACGCAGGCCGCTCGGTGTGTCGGGGACCACCTTGCGACGGGGCGCGATCCTCGCGAGCTTTGCGCTGCACGCGTTGACTCGGGCCGACCGGCGGGCGGCGCTCAGGGCGGTGCGCGATGGGTTCGCCGACGCGCGCAACGGCCGGCTGGGCATGCGCCCGACCGATCGCTAAGGGCCGCGGCTTCTAGCCCCGTGCCGCGGCGCGCGCGCGGCCCATTGCGGCAACGATGCCGAACGCCGCCCTTGGTCCACCGGCTCCGGCGGCGGCGGACGCGTAGGAGGCGGCCTCGCGCCATTTGCGCTGCGCGACCCGGCGGCGAGCTTGCCCGAGCAGGATCGCGGCGGTCATCGTGCGCGCGCGGCGCGCCAACTCGGGGTAGCGAGCGGTGACGATCGACATCGCCATCAGACCCTCCTCCAGCGAAGCGCCCGACGCCTCGGCGCGGGTGGTGAAGTTGTCGGAGTGGCGTCGGTAGCGGACGAGCACCTCCTCAAGCGCGATGCAGCGGCCGTGGCGGAAGACCTCGATGTCGAACAGCCAGTCGTTCGTGAACGTGAGGCGCTCGTCGAAGCCGCCGGAGGGGCAGAGCGCGGAGCGGATCATCGTGGCGGAGGGCAGCATCTTGTACGTGGGGTCGAACCACAGCTCGATCCCACCGCTGCGCAGTGGGCGCCCGTTGGCGACCTGGGAGAAGCGCCCGATCACGTGGCCGTCCTCGGACTGGAACATCTCGGCGTCGTGGGCGCAGCCTGCGGCGTCGGGGTGTGCGTCGAGCGTTATCACTTGCTTTGAGAGCTTGCCGGGCAGCATCACGTCGTCGCCGTCGAGCCAGGCGATCAGCTCGCCGCGGCGGACTGCAAGCGCGCGGTTCAGCGCGAACGGCTTGCCCTGGTTGCGCTCGCCGCGCAGCACGCGTATGCGTTCATCGCGCGCGGCAAACGACTCGGCGAGCCGGGGCGTGGCGTCGGTCGAGCCGTCGTCGGTGATCAGCAGCTCGAAGTCGGCGAAGTCCTGCGCGAGCACGCTCTCGACGGCCTCGACTAGGAAGCGCTCCTCGTTATAGGCGGCCATGATCACGCTGACGCGGGGGCTGGCGGGCACCTCGCAATCATGCCCGGAGGGCCGGAGGGGTGGAGCTAACACCCGCGGCGGCACATAGGCTGTCGCGATGGGCTTTCTCACCGATAGTCCCCTAGGCGAGCACTCGATCTCCGCCTGCCTGGTCGTGCGCAACGAGGAGGCGGTGATAGAGCGTTGCTTGCAGAGCCTCTCCGGCGTGGTCGATGAGATCGTGCTGGTGCACGACGGGGAGTGCGAAGACCGCACCCTGGAGATCGCCGAGCGCTTTGGCTGCCGCACGTTCGTACGCCCGTTCGTCGGGCATGCCGAGGCGACGACGGTGTTCGCGTTCGAGCAACTGCGGGGCGAATGGATCATGTCGCTCGACGCCGACGAGTTCCTCGGCGAGGAGCTGCGAGAGGGTCTGCGCGAGCTCGTGCGCGACCCGGCGGTCAACGGCTACGAGCTGCTGTGGCGGATGTGGGATGGGCAGCGGTACATCACTGATGCAGGGCCCTTCAAGCTCGCGCTGTTCCGGCGCGCAAATGTTCACGTGCTGGGCGTGCATCACAGCCCGGAGCAGGTGGACCCGCCGGTGAAGCGGATTGGCTTGCAGCTGGAGCACCGCCCGGCCTACAACAACTACAGCCTGCGCACGGTGCTGACGAAGTGGCGGCGCTCGGCGAAGGTCCACGGCTTCGAGCTGACGAGAGACTTCGCGGAGCTACCCAAGTTCAACTGGGTCGGGCCGGAGCAGTGGCCGTGGCAGCGGCGGGTGCTGAACCGGCTGTCGCCGCTGCTCGTGCTGGCCTACCCACCCCTGCTCGCGTTCCTGAACTTCCGTCGCGAGCGGGGATTCGCGCCTGGACTGCGCAATCTGCGCCTGTCGATCGACCAGGGCATCTACGCTGGCATGGTTCAGCTCTACGTGGCGAAGTACGTGTACCTAGGCGGCAGCCCCGCCGTCGCAGCCGAGCCGCCGAGGCCCGGCGCGGCCGCTTGATGCCGGCGGCGACGCAGGCGGCCACGATCGCGATCGTCTCGGTCGGTGATCCGCGCTCGCCGGGCACCTGGTCGGGCGTCACGTCAGGTCTCTGCGCCGGCCTGCGGGAGCTGGGCGTCGAGGTCGTGCCGGTCGACCTCTCGCTACCGCGTTTACGCGAACGTGCACTGCTCGCTGCGGCGGCGATGCGCACGCGGAACCGGTACGACGCCGAAGGTGCGGCGCTCGTTGATCGTGTGCGAAGCATGCGCGCTCGGCAAATGCTGGAGCAGGCGCGCGTGGACGGCACGATCCAGATCGGCACTACGTTCACGCTGCCGGCCGGCATGCGCTACGTGACCCTCGAGGACATGACGCTGCGCCAGGCGGTCGTGACACACCCAGTGTTCAGCCGCATGAGCCGTCGAGCTGCCAATGGCTGGGAGCGGAGACGCACGAGTATCTATGCCGTGGCTCAGATGTGCGCGGCGGCGACTCATTGGACAGCGGATTCGCTGCGCGAGGACTACGGCGTGCCGGACGATCGGATCGCGGTGGTGGGCTTCGGTGCGAACCACCGGCCGAGCGCGCGCGAGCGCGACTGGGACACGCCTCGGTTCCTGTTCGTCGGGATCGATTGGGAGCGCAAGGGTGGTCCGCAGCTGTTGCGAGCGTTCGCGAAGGTGCGTGAGCGGATCCCGGCGGCGACACTCGACGTGATCGGGGGGCATCCGCCTCTGGAGCAGGCGGGCGTGCGCTTCCACGGGGTGCTTTCGCAGCAGCGGGAGCGCGACCGCGCGCTGATGCTCGATCTGTTTGGGGCGGCGACCTGCTTCGTGATGCCCTCGCAGGTTGAGCCATTCGGCATCGTCTACGTCGAGGCGGCCGCGGCGGGGGTTCCGAGCATCGGTTCGAACCTCGGCGGCCCGCCGGATGTGATCGGTTCCGACGGCGGCGCGGTCATCCCTGCGGCGGATGAGCACGCGCTGATCGAGGCGATGCTGCGCTTGGCAGATCCCGCGACGGCGCGTCGGGCGGGCGCGGCGGCGCGGGCGCGCTCGGCGCTTTACACCTGGCGCGCGGTCGCGGAGCGCCTGCTCCGCGCGCTCGGTCTTACCGCCGCCGACGGCCGGGAGCTCGCCGAATTCCTCTGAGGGTCGGCGTGGCTGCGTAACGTACGCCTGCCGATGGATTCTGGAACTCAGCTGGGGGGCTCGGCACCCTCGCCGGACACGGACATCCTCGATCGTCCCGAGGCGGGCGCGAAGGTGATCCGCGGCGGGGCGATCCGCGGGATCACCTACGTCGCGACGATCCTGCTGACAGCGGCGACCGTGCCGCTGATGACCCGCCACCTCGGCGTGGCGGACTTCGGTCGCTTCGTGACGGCTTCTTCGGTGGTGATGATCGTCGCGGGCATCACGGAGTTCGGGCTGAGCGGGATCGGCACGCGCGAGTTCGCGCTGGCCGCACCGGCGGAGCGACGCGCACTGCTCTCGGACCTGCTTGGTCTACGCACGGCGCTGACGCTCGCGGGCCTGGCGATTGCGGCGCTGTTGATGGTGGCCGCCGACTACCCGCGCGTCGTAGTCACGGGGATGCTGGTCTCGGGCTTCGGCTTGATGTTGCTGAACGCGCAGCAGACCTACGCGATCTCGCTGACGGCCCAGTTGGATTGGGGCGTGGCCTCGATCTTCGAATTGGTGAACGCGATGGTCGTCGCGGCTGGGACGGCCTTGCTGGTGCTGGTCGGCGCGAGCCTGTTCCCGTTCTTCCTGGTGAGCGTCGCTTCCTCGGCGGCGGCGCTGCTTGTCAGCGCGATCTACCTGCGCAGCCGCGTATCGCTGCTGCCGCGCTTCGATCTGTCGCGCTGGCGCGAGCTGGTGCGCGACACGCTGCCGTTCGCGGCGGCGGCGACGGTCGGGATCCTCTATCCCCGCATCGGGCTGATCCTGGTCTCGTTGATCTCCAGTGCGGCCCAGACCGGCTACTACTCGACGGCGTTCAAGATCGTGGAGGTAGTGGGCGGTACCTCGGGCCTGATCGCGAGCTCGGCGTTCCCGCTGTTCGCACGCGCGGGCCGCGACGACCACGAGCGCCTGCGCTACGCGGTTGGCAAGGTCGGTGACACGGCGCTGCTCGCGGGTGGCTACATCACGCTCAGCCTTATCGTCGCGGCGCCCTTCGTGATCGAAGTGCTCGGCGGCAGCTCGTTCGGCCCGGCGGTGCCGGTGCTGCGCTTGCAAGCGGTCGCGCTGCTCGGAGGCTTCCTCGCGGCGACGTGGAGCTACACGCTGCTCTCGCTGCGACTCCACGGCGCGCTGCTGCGGGTGACGATTGCGGGGCTGATCGCGTCGATCGCCCTGTCGGCCGCGCTCGTGCCGTCAATGGGCGCAAAAGGGGCGTCGATCGCCTCGGCGGCTTGTGAGTTCGTGGTCGCGGGCGGCTATCTGGTCGCGCTGAGCCGCAGCCACGCCCGCTTGCGCCCGAGCTTCGCACTCGTCCCGCGCGCGGCTCTGGCGGCGGGGATCGGAGCGTGCGCGCTGTTGCTTCCATGGCCGAGTGTCGCCCAATGGGCGATCGCTTCGCTTGCCTACTTCGGCCTCCTGCTGGCGCTGCGCGCGTTCCCTCGCGAGCTGCTGCAGCTGTTGCCGGGCCGGGCGGGCTGAGAAGCCAGACGGGGTCGCCACTCGACGAAACCCTGCGGTGAGGTAACGAGATGGTCATCTAGTATCAACTCGGATGGCGATAAATACGCTGAGGGCTGCCGCGGGCAGCCGACTCGCTCTGTTCGGGCGCTGGCCAATCGCGACGCGCCACGTCGAACCGTCGTTGATCGCCTCGCCCTCGGGAGGCCCCTCCGCGCGCCTGCTCGACGTCGCGCTACAGGCTGTCGCGGGCGCAAGGTTGGTCGATCTGGAGTGGCTGGCGGCACGCGATCGAAGCGCCTTCATAAACATCTGGCCCGGCGAGCACTACAAGCTGCTCGTCGCCTTGGTCACGCTCTTGCGCCCGCAAACTGTGGTCGAGATCGGCACGGCGACGGGCGCCTCGGCGCTCGCGATGAAGTCGGCGTTGAGCGAGGACGCAAAACTCGTCACGTTCGACATCGTGCCGTGGCAGGCCGTGCCCCAAACGGTGCTGCGCGAGGAGGATTTCACAGACGGCCGCTTGGAGCAGCGCTTGGAAGACCTCTCGACGCCGACGGGCTGGCGGGCGAACGCCGAGCTGCTCCGCGGCGCTGAGCTGATCTTCCTCGACGCGTTGCATGACGGCGAGCAGGAGCGCAACTTCCTTCGTGGCTTCGAGGAGGTCGGGCTCGCGGCGGCGCCGATCCTTGTGCTCGATGACATCCGCCTGTGGCGGATGCTCTCCTTCTGGGAGGGGATCGAGCGGCCGAAGCTGGATCTCACCTCGTTTGGCCATTGGAGCGGCACGGGACTCGTCGACTTCGCTTGAGCCTCGCGTAGTCGGGCTCTGAGGATACGGTCTGTAGGGTTCGCGCCTTGCCGGCGCAGTTCCAGATCTCAGAACGGGCCCTTTGACCGCAATCGTCGCTACCCACAAGCCGATTGCGGTCACGAACACGAGGCGAGTCCCGCGAGCGGGTTGGCACGTGCTGCTCGGACTCTTGGTGATCGCGGTGCTGATCGCGCCGATGGTGCTCACCGACAGCACGTTCGGCGGAGACTGGCCGGGCCATCTGTGGCTCGTACAGATGCAGGCGCGCAACATCGAATACCTCGGGCACCCAAGCCTGTTTGCGCAGTCCACGCTTGGGGCGTTCGAGCCGTGGTATGCGTTCTACGGCGGTACGCTCTACTCGCTCGTCGGCGGGGGCGTGGTGGCCAGCGGCGGGCACACGGTCGCGGTCTACATCCTCTCGTTCGCGCTGGCGATGGCGATGGCCTACGGCGGGTTGGTTTGGATCGCCGCGCAGTGCAGCATGCGCGGCTGGACCGTCCACGTGCCGGCCTTCGTGTTTGTCACCTCCGCCTACTACCTAAGCGACGTCTACGCGCGCGGCGCCTGGCCCGAGACCGTCGCGACCTCGGCGATCCCGCTGCTGGTTGCCTCCGCGCTGCATCTGCTGCGCGCTGAGCGCTGGCGCCCTTGGGCCGTCGCCGCGTTTCTCGCGGCGACGGTGATCTTCACGGGCAGCCACAACCTCACACTGCTGTACGGCACGATCTTCCTGATCCTGCTGTGCGTCGCGCTGGTGTTCGCGTTTGGTCGTGGCGCGCTGCCTTCGGGCAAGCGGGTTCTCGCAGTGGTCGGGCTTGGATTGCTCGCGCTCGGAGTGAATCTCTGGTTCCTGCTGCCCGACATCGCTTATCAGGGGCGTACGACGATCGCCCACTCGTTCGTGGCGGCTCCGACGATCCGCAACGGGATGCCGCCGGGTCTGGTGCTCGACCCGATCAGGCATTCGCGCCTGACGGGCGACCTCTCGACGCTCGACTTGCAGATCCCGACGCTCGCGCTGGTCTGGTCGCTGATTGTGCTCGCGCTCTGTTGGCGGCGGCTGCCCAGAGCCTGGCGGCGACTCGCGATCGGAGTCGGGATCGCGGGCCTGCTGTTCTTCGCGCCGATTTTGATACCCGGTCTCTGGCACGTGCTGCCCAAGACGTTGTGGGCGATCCAGTTTCCCTTCCGTCTGCTGACGTACATCGACTTCGCGACCGCGGGGCTCGTGACGATCGCGACGCTTGCGCTCACGCGGTTCGCGGGCGAGCCCGTGTCGTCGTCGGCCTCCGAAGGGCCTGCTCGGGCCGCGGATGCGGGCCAGGCGGCAACCGGCGTGCGCTCGCCGGCGGGCGGCTGGAGGACGCGGCGGTGGCTCGTGGCGCTGGGCGTGGCGTTCGCGCTCGTCGAGGTCGGGCAAGCGATCGACCAGGAGTGGACGACGAACTCCAGCCTGCCGAGTCGCAGCGCACTGTTCCCGGGAGGCAGCAAGCTACCCGACTACTGGATTCGCTTCGCGACGTACCTGGAGTTTCAGGATGTCTCGCTGCCGGTGCGCACGGCGACGATCCCGGAAGTGGAAGACGTGACCGTTTACAACGGACAGGGCGCAAACGTGATCCCGGTCCCGGTGACCGAACGGCCGCGGACCGCCTACGCGGTCACGTTCACGCCGCCTTACTCGGGAACGATCAACACGGACGTGATCGCCGGTCCGTATCTCGTCGCGGTGCATGGCGCGAAGTTCGTGGGGCGCACGCCTTACTCCGAGTTGGTCTTGCGGGTTAAGAAGAACCCGTCGGGACCGAATCGGGTGACGTTCAGCACAGCGCGAACGTGGCCGATCGTGCTGGGCAAGTGGGCGACGCTGTCGAGCATCCTGGCGATCGTGCTGCTGCTCGGCGGGCTCAGCGCGCGGGCGCTGCGGGAGCGAGCGCGCGGGCGTAGCTTGCGAGCGTTCCCTCGGCGGCCGCGGCCCAGCTGAAGTGCTCGGCGTTAGCTTTTCCCTGATCCACGAGCGCTCGCGCGAGCCCTGAATCGGACAGGAGTCTGACGAGCGACTCGGAGATCTCGCGCGGACTGCGCGGATTGAAATAGAGCGCCGCGGAGCCGGCGACCTCGCGCAAGGCGGCGATGTCAGAGCAAGCTACGGGCAGCGAGCGTGCCATCGCCTCGAGCACGGGCAGGCCGAAGCCCTCGTGCAGGGTGGGGAGTACAAGGCAGCTGGCGGCGGCGTAGAGCCCATCCAGTCCCTCGGTCGAGCACGCGCCAAGCGTGCGCACGTCGGAATCGACGCCCGCGGAGAGAGCACGCTCACGCAGCGACCCGTCATCGGTCCCATGCCCCGCGAACACGAGCAACGGTCGCTTCGGCTGCTCGATGAGGGCCAGCGCGTCGATCAGGGCGGGCAGGTTCTTGTGCGGCAGGTTCGTCGCGACTGAAAGCGCGAGGGGGCGATCGCCGAGTCCAAAACGCTCGCGCAGGTCCGTCTCGGGCGGCGCCGTACCCGGAGGGCGAACCCCGTTAGGGACGACGTCGATCCGTGTGCGCTGCACGCCAAGATCCTCGATCAGCTCTCGCGCGCCTGCCTCGGAGACGGCAAGGATCCGATCGGCACGACGCGCGGCGAGCGAGACGAGCGCTCCGGTCAGCGCTCTGACCGGCAAGGAGATGCGATCCGGCACCGCGCGGTACTGCAGATCGTGGATCGTCACGACCCGCTTGAAAGGTCCCCATGGGGGTGCGAAGTTCGCCATCGAGTGCAGCAGCTCGACGCGCGCCCGCCGGGCAGCGGCGGAGACCAGGGCCAGCTCTCCGGCCGCCCACTGGACGCGGCTGCGGGCGGAGACGGGGACGACGACTTCCTCGACGCCCTCGCCGAGCTCGCGCGCGAGCCCCGGCCCAGCGTCGCGGCTCACGAACGCGACCAGTTCGAGCATGGGCTCACGGGCGAGCAGCGCGGGCACGAGTTCGCGTGCATAGGTCTCGCGCCCGCCGGTCTCGCCGGGAGTCAGGTAGAGCAGGTCGAGCCCGACGCGCATCAGCGCGCGAGTACTGAGAGGACTCGTAGGACCGCGCGCCAGTAAGCGGCTTGCGCGGCGCCGAGCGGCGAGTCGGCGATGCCACCGAGATAGGGGCTGTCGAGCGAGCTGGTGAGCCTATGCGCGAACTCGCGGGCACCGATCCGCCGCTCGCGCTGGACGCGCCGTCGCCGCGCGAGCGTCCCCGCGAGCTGCGTCACACCGGCCAGCTGGGCGCGCAGCTTCGGGCCGAACCAGCCCTCGCGCGCAGCGATCACCATGAGCCCTGCCTCGGCAGCGAGCAGCGCGGGAAGCACGAGCGCGAGCAACGCACCGGGGTACACCGAGAGCACGGTCCGCCAGCGGTTTCGCTCGAGCCAAAACCACTTCTTCTGACCCTTGTCGAACTCATAACTGTGCAGCACGCGGGCGGCGGGGACGAGCCCCACCCGGTGGCCGGTAAGCCACAGCCGCAGGCCGAGGTCGAGATCCTCGCCGTACATGAAGTACTCGCGATCCAGACCGCCGAGCCGATCCCAGGCATCGCGGCGCACGACCATCGCGGCACCCGAGGGGAAGGCGACCTCCGACTCATCCTTCGGCAGCGCCGAGGCGGGCCGCTCGCAATCTCCGGCCCAGCCGATGCCGAGGTAGTGCACGACGCCGCCGCTCGTGTTGATCTGCTCACCGGGGAGCATCACCGCCGCCTGCCAGGCGCCCCAGTCCGGTTGCTCGGCGCTCGCGGTGCGCAGCAGCTCCAGGCAGTCGGGGGCGGGCTGCGAGTCGGGGTTCAGGAACAGCAGCAACGGAGCCTTCGTTGCTTCGGCACCGGCGTGGCAGCCACCCGCGAAGCCGAGGTTCGCGCCGGTCTCCACCACCCGGACGTGCCCGCCGAGCGAGCGCGCCAGTTCGGCGGTGCCGTCGGTCGAGGCGTTGTCCACGACCACGAGCTCGTCGTCCTCGCGCAGCTGTGGCGCGAGCGCGTCGCTCAACGCGCGGAGGTGTTCGGCCGACTGGTAGGTGACTACGACGACGGCCAGAGCGTCGGGGCCGGCGTGGCTCAACTTCTAGCGGCGGCCCGAGAGCTGTTCGACGACGGGCTCTTGGCGCCCTCGCCCCTCGCCGGGCACGTCCGGCGCCTCGGGTGGGCGTGGCTCGTCCGTGTCGTCGGCCCGTGCGATCGTGCCTTGCTCGGCGTGCTCGATCCGCTGCTGCAGCAGCCCGAGGCGCTGCGCGAGGACCTTGTTCTGGTCGGATAGCCGAGAGACCGCGAGGGAAAAGTGCAGCAGGATGATCGCAATCAGCCCGATCGCGACGGCGAACAGCGCCGACGGCGGATAGGAGATGCCGACGTCATGCGAGAGCGAGGTGAGCAGCCCCTTCCAGACCGCGAGCACGAACAGCGTGATCGCCGCGAGCAGCCAGAGGATCGCGTAGCGCTCGGAAAGTCGCTTGCGTCGCACCAACTCGAAGACGACGACGAGCAGGGCGAAGGTGACGGCGATCGCGACCCCGCGTTGCAGCGTGATGTCGGTCATATCGCGCGCTCCGCGAGCACGGGGGCGGGGTCTTTTGGCTCGACGGTCGGGCGGCGGCGGAACAGCCCAACGAACACGGCGAGCAGTACCTTGACCATGTAGTAGACCGACTGGGTCGAGGAGATGGCGGACTCGCCGCTCGTGCGCGGGCGCATCAGCACGGGGATCTCGCAGCTGCGCAGCCGGTGGGCGTGCATCAAGAGGATCGCCTCGACCTCGGGATAGTCGTGCGGGTAGTCGCGCGCGAACAGCTCGATCCCGCGCCGGTTGGTCATGCGAAAGCCGGAGGTCGGATCGGTCACGCGCTGGCCCGTGATCGCCGAAACGACCGTTGAGAAGATCCGGATGCCCGCCCGCCGCGCCGCCGAGGACTGAAAGCCTTCGCCGCTTGCAGCCAGAAAGCGCGAGCCGGTGACCATGTTCAGCTCGGGGTCCGCGATCAGCCGCTGGTGCAGATCGGCGATGTGGCTCGGGTCGTGTTGCCCGTCGCCGTCGACTTGCACGGCGACCTCGTAGCCGTGTTCCAGCGCGTAGATGTAGCCCGCCTGCATCGCCCCGCCGATTCCGAGGTTAAAGGGCATGCGTAGCACGGTGGCGCCCGCCTGTCTGGCACGGTCCGCGGTCAGGTCGGTCGAGCCGTCGTCGATCACGAGGATGTCAAAGTCGGGCGCCCACTGGCGAATGGAGCTGACCGTTGGGGCAACCGAGTCGGCCTCGTTGAAGGCTGGGACGATGGCGAGATTGCGTCTCATGGAGGCTCGGCGTGGGCGGAGCGGCATAGTTGGCAACTCGCCGGATCGCGCCGAGTTGCGCACTCACCGCGCCGACACGAACCTAAGTTTAGGGATAGGACCAGCTTGCAAGGAGATCGCGGCTCCGAGTGGCTGCTATATGGTCGCTGCCAGGTAATGGAGGCACTGCGCTGGAGAGACGAGCAGAGACGTCTGCGCGCGGCGCTCCAACGGCGGCGGCCAGGCGTCGATGCCGTGTCGCCAGAGGCGATGCCCTTCGTGTCGATCGTGGTCGTTTGCTGGAACTCGGCCGACGTCCTTGGGCGCTGTCTGGAGCAGCTGTTCGCCCAGGATTACCCAAACCGTGAGATCGTCGTTGTGGACGACGGCTCGGACGACGGCACCGGCGAGGTGGCCGAACGCGCATCGCGCGACGGGGAGCTGACGCTCGTGCGCTCCTCGAGCAACTGCGGCTGCCCCGCCGCGCGCAATCTGGGCCTGCGGCATGCGAGCGGGGAGATCGTCGCGTTCATCGACGCGGACGGGTTCGCGGACGCTCGCTGGCTGACCGAGGTCGTGCGGGCGTTCGGGGACGACGAGACGATCGGTGGCGTGGCGTCGACGGTGTTCTACGAGGATGACCCGCTGGTCCTGAACGGGGCGGGCGGGACGGTCAACCGGCAGGGTTGGGCCGCGGACCTCTCGATGAACGAGCCCTACGGCCAGGCACGGCTCGCGACCGAGGCGCTGTATCCGATGGGCTGTGGGATGGCGCTGCGTCGCGCGGCGCTCGAGCGGGTGGGGCCGTTCGACGACGCGATGCTGAATTACTACGACGACGTCGACTACGGCACGCGGTTGTGGCGGGCGGGCTACAGCGTCCTGGTCGCGCACGACGCGTGGATCGATCATGCGACAGCGGCGGGTGAGTCAGAGCGAAAGCGACTGCTGTGTGAGCGACACAGGATGCGCGTGGTGCTCAAGTACACGCCGCGTGAGCTACTCGGCAAGTGGTTCGCGCAAGAGCTTTCGGCATATCGCCAGGCGGACGGCGTCACGCGGCGGCGAAAGCGCGCTGCCGCTGCTTGGAACATGCGCCGCCTCTCGAGCACGCTGGCCGCGAGGCGCGACGCCGCGCGGCGCGATGGACGTGGCGCCTCACCCGTTCCCACGCGACTGTTTGCTGATTCCTGGGGGGATCGCTTCCCGGCCGGTGTCACGCCACGGCCACGGCCGCGGCCCGAGAACGCGCGGGCGTTCCTCGACATGTCCAGCGAGGACGCGCAGGCGCAGCTTCCCTACGGTTGGTTCCCGCGCGAGCGCGTGGGATCGCGAAGCTGCCGCTGGGCCACGCCGCACGCTGCGGTACTGATCTCGCTGGATCGTCCTGCGCGACGGCTGCACCTCGACTACACGCACGTGCCCGAGGAGATCGACGGCATAGCCCTGGAGATCCGGCGGACCGGAGCGGGGGTGCCCACTGGAGCGGAGGTGCCCACGGCACCGGTCTGGGAGACCCGGCTACGGTGGCAGTATCTCGCGCGCTCGATCGAGAATCACCCGATCGAGCTTGAGTCGGGCGACTACGAGCTGATCGTCAGCGCGGAGCCGGGCTGGCTCGAGCCTCCGCGCAACGAGCGCAGGCTGGCGCTGGCGCTGGCGCGACTGTCGTTCGAGGAGACGTTCGACCTCGCGCCGGTTGGGCTCGACATGGGCGGGGCCGGCGCCGAGGGGCAGCTGATCAGCGGCTGGTTCGAAGCCGAGCAGTCACCGACCGGCGCGTATCGCTGGAGCTCGGCTCAGGCCGCGGCGGTCGTCCGCGTGGAGCGCGAGACCAGCGCAATGAGGATGCGCTTTCGCCTGACGCCCGGGCGCAGCTCAGTGACGCGGATTACCGCGAGACGACTCGCCGACTCCGAGCCGGTTTGCGCGTGGGAGATCGTGTGGGAGCCGGGCGAGTGGCGCGAGGAGGCGTTCGCGGCGCGACTCCCGCCGGGCGACTACCGCTTTGACTTCGAGGTTCAGGAACCGTGGTCGAATATCGGGCAGCAAGACCGCGAGCTGCCGCCGGAGAATCGAGCGCTTGGCTTCGCGCTCAGCGCTCTCTCCTTCGACGCCGCCGTCGCCGAGCGATGAAGCCGACCGCGTGCTTCGTCTCGGCGAGCCGGCAGAACGTGTTCTTCGGCGAGCTGCAGGACGCGCTCGCGGAGACGCTGGCCGCAGAGGGGATCGAGGTCACTCATGCGGTCGACTGCTTTCCATCGCTGCGCGAAGGGCTCGCGTACGTGTTCGTGCCCCACGAGCTGCTGCCGTTCATCATGCCCGATGCGCGGCCCAATGCCGAGCAGCTGCGCCGGAGCGTGGCGATCTGCACCGAGCAGCCCGGAACGCACTGGTTCGATGAAACCGCGCAGGTCGCCGCGCAGGTCGCCGCGGCGCTCGACATCAACAGCCTCGGTGTACAGGCGTTGCGGCGTTGCGGCGTTGCGGCGCGGCTGCTGCAGCTCGGGTATACATCTCGCTGGGATCGCTGGCATCAGAGGCAGACGGCTCCTCGGGAGATAGACGTCACCCTGCTCGCGGGCGCGACACCGCGACGTTTGACGGCGATCGCGCGCTGTGGGCGTCACCTGGCAGGCCGGCGCACGGAGCTGCATCTGCCCGAGGCCCTCGTGCCGCACGGCGCGAGCTCCGAGCAGTTCATCTCCGGCGAGCGCAAGTGGGAGCTGCTCGCGCGGTCGAAGCTGCTGTTGAACATCCACCGCGGCGAGCTGGGCTACTTCGAGTGGCAGCGCGCGGTGGAGGCGATCGCAAACGGATGCGTGCTGCTCAGCGAGCACTCACTCGGCTTCGAGCCACTCGTGCCCGGCGAGCACTTTGTGAGCTGCTCGTACGAGTCGCTCGACGTAGCGTTGCAGGCTCTGCTCGAGGACGAGGACCGGCTCGCGCGGATGCGCGATTCGGCGTACCGTCTCCTGCGAGACCTCTACCCGCTCCGCGCGTCGGCTCCCATGCTTGCCGAGGCGATCGAGCAGGCCGCGTGCACACCGCTGCGGCCGGGTCTCGCGCGCGCGGGCGACCCGGTTCCACGTCCGAGTCCGCCGCAGCTGCCGCCTCCGGCCTGGGAGCTGATCGCGCCGTCGCTGACCGACGATCGGACAACCGCGCCCCCCGCAACTCGTGCACGCGCCGGCGATGAAGCGGACGGCAGCGCCGAGCTGTTCGGCACGCATACGCGTACGCAGCCTCCGCGCGTCACGGTGCTGCTCGCCGGCGCCGCAGGCAGCATGGCGGGCGCCGTGCGTGCGCTCTCGCTGAGCGAATACGAGCAGATCGAGCTCGTACTCGTGGACCGAAGCGACGATGAGCCGAGCTTCGAGGAGGCCCTGGGGCCCGCTCTCGCGGACGCGCCGTGGATCTGCGGCTCGCGCCTCACGGTCGCGCCAAGCCTCACCGTGGGAGACGCGTGCAATCGCGGTCTCGAGCTCGCTCACGGCGAGCTGATCTTGCTGCTCGCGGCCGAGACCGAGCTCTACCCACATGCGCTCGGACGGCTGGTCGACACGCTAGATCGTCGGAAGAACGCTGCGTTCGCGTACGGCGCGGTCGAGCTGCACAACGTCGGTCGACCCGAGGGCCTCGACGGTTACTTGGGATGGGAGCCCTACCGTCTTCGGTACGGATCGTTCATCAACGGCCTCGCGCTGATTCGCCGCTCCACGGTGCTCCAGGTGGGCGGCTTCGTTAGCGATCCGGCACTCGACGGCTGGGAGGAGCTTGCGCTGTGGTGCGCGCTTGCGGATCGCGACGAGCATGGGGTACGCGTGCCTGAGATCCTCGCCCGGCGGCGATCGCCGATCTTGCGCCAACCCGCCGCCGCCGAGCGTGACCCTGCGACCGCCTGGCGCGTGCTGCGCCGACAATACGCCGGCCTGTCGCGTGCGTTTGACGGCTAACGGTGGGACTTAAGCGAGCGCAGCGGTGCGGTGAGGCGCCAGCTCAGCGACCGCTGCATCGCCGCCATCACGCGCTCGGCTCGATCGATGCGTTGCGCCAGCATCGCGATCTCCTGGGCGCGCTCGGTGGCGAGTGGCTCGCACGCGGCCAGCCGAGCGTTCGTGGTCGCGAGGCGTTGCTCGACCTCGAGCAGCGCGTTCGCACTCCTCAGGCTGTTGGCTCGCGCCGTTTCGGCCTCGTAGCGCAGCCTCGCCGTCTCGCGAGTCAGCGCGCCAAGCGCTCGACCGGCTGCGTCGCCGGCGGCCGTTGCGTCGGCGCCTGAGTCGCTGCTGCTACGAGGGTCGGCGCTGGACATGCAAGGGCAGTCTAAACGCGCTGGATGGGCCCGGCTCGGAGCGCTCCACCGCCGTGGTGACGGTGCTCGGGAGTCGGCGAAAGTGCTCTCGTAGCGAGGCATCGATCGCGACTCTCGCCTCGGCGGGAGCTAGCATGCCCGGGCGTGACAGGCGAACGCCCGGGACGCGTGCTGCGTGTCCAATCCGTGCTTTTTGGACATCAGCTGAGCCAGCTTTGGCGCCTGTTGCATGGCCTTGACGCAGCCGCGTGCGTGCTGCTCGACAGCGAGCTCGCGACCGGCGTCGAATGGGCGATGGGCGACAGCAGTCCAGGCCCCGTGCTGGGCGATCCGGACACGCAGGCGATGCATGAGGCGACCGGCTCCCTGTCGAACGTCACGTACGAGTTCTTCGGCGAGAATCTCGGTTCCAGTGGCGGCCAGAATCGCCTGGCCGATCGGCATGCGAGCGACCTGCTGCTGGTCCTCAACCCTGATACTTACCCCTCGCCGACGGCGTTGGTCGAGCTCGTGCGCGCGGTTGACGAGCCGGGCGTCGGGATTGCCGAGGCGCGCCAGATCCCGTTGGAGCACCCGCGCGTCTACGACGAGCGAACCGGCGATACGAGCTGGGCCAGCGGGTATTGCATGATGCTCAGGCGTCCGGTCTTCGATCAGCTGAACGGCTTTGACTCGGCGACGTTTCTGTTGCACTGCGACGACGTCGATCTGTCCTGGCGCGCGCGACGCGCGGGGCACCGTGTCGTTACCGCGCCGCGCGCCGCCGTCTTCCACGACAAGCGGCCGACCCACGGCGAGGGCTGGCCGGCGCCAGACTACGAGATCTACCACTCGGCGCTCGGGCGGCTGATGCTCGCGCGCCGTTGGGACCGTCCGGACATCCTCGAGCAAACCGAACGGGCGATCGACGAGGGCGGAGTGGCGATGCAGCGCGCGGCGCTCGAGGAGTTCAAGGCTCGCGTGGCCGATGGCCGGGTCCCGGCGAGCGAACCCGATCCGGCGCAGATCGCGCAGTTCATCGATGGCGAGTATGCCGAGCATCGATTCTGAGCAGGCGGGGGCGACCCCGCGCTACGACTTCACGTTCGCGTGGAACAGCGCGTACGGACACGTCGTCGAGCTCGTCCAGCGACTGGATATCGAGCGTGGTCTGATCGTTGACCTCGGCTGCGGCACCGGGACTATCGCCCAGCCGCTTACCGAGCTTGGCTTCGAATACGTCGGCGCCGACATCGACCCCGACTCGCTGGCCGAGCTCGCTGGCCGAGGGCTCGACGGGCGCTACCTCGACCTCGGCGATCTCGAGCAGCTCCCCGAGGCGATCCGCGAGCTGACGGACGGTCGTCCGGTTGCCGCGGTGCTCTTGCTCGACGTCGTCGAGCACATGCCCGAGACAAGGCCGTTCCTCGAGGCGTTGCGCCGTGGGCTGGACGCAATCGACCGCCCGCATCTATTGATCAGCGTGCCGAACATCGCGCACGTCGACGTCGCGGCAAAGCTCGTCTTCGGTCGCTGGGACTACACGCCGACGGGACTGCTCGACTCGACGCACGTGCAGTTCTTCACGGCCGATCGGCTCGGCCGCGAGACGCGCGCGTGCGGCTTGGTTGAGCTTGCGGCGCACGACTTCACGATGCGCAACAGCGACCAGCACTTTCCCTCCGAACATCCAGCGGTCTCGTGGGCCTCGCCGGTCGCGGCTGCGATCCGGATCTGGCGCGAAAGTGCCGATCGACACGCCGACACGATCCAGTTCGTGCGCGCCTTCCTACCAAGCCCACGGGCTTCCGAAGCAACTGATCTGAGTGTTCCCGCGACGCTAGAGCGGGAGCCCGGCGCGCGCGCAGCACGTGAGCCCGCTGTCCGTGCGCTGACGGTCGTGATGCGCACCCAGGGTCGTCGCCCCACTCACCTGCGCGATGCCCTCACGTGCCTGGCTGCGCAGTCGGTCGAGAACTTCGACGTCGCGGTGATGTTGCACACGCCGAACCCCGAGGAGACGCTGCCGAGCGTCGAAGCGCTTGTGGCCGAGTTCGACGCGACGTTCTCGGGGAGAGTCGCGGTGCTGCCGGTGATCGGCGGCGGTCGCGCGCGCCCGCTGAACGCAGCGCTCGACCGCCTCTCAAGCGACTACGTCGCGTTCCTCGACGACGATGACGTCGTCACGGCCGACTGGGTCGAGCGCTTCATCGAGGCCGCGGGCGACGGCGCGATCGTGCGCTCGGTCGCGGCGCTTCGCCGCGTCTCGCCGTCGGACGAGTCGCACAGGGCTCCGTTCGTCGTGCAGTCCGGTTTGGAGTTTCCGTATACGGCGAAGTTCGACGTTATTCGCCATCTATTCGAGAACGAAACGCCGATTTGCACGTTTGCGGTCCCGAGATACCTGATCGAGACGTTCCGGCTGCGCTTCGATGAGCAGCTGCCGATCCTCGAGGACTGGGACTTCTTGATGCGGTGCGTCGCGCTCGCGCCGGTTCGCGACACCGAGAAGGTCACGAGCGTCTACCAAATGTGGCGTGGAGGGGAGTCTTCGGCCTCGCTGCACGAGGCCGAGGTCTGGCGCGGAGCCCAGCGTGTGTTGCAAGAGCGCCGCAACGCCCAGCCGGTCCTGCTGCCGGCGGGCTCGGCGGATCGGCTGGTCAAGCTGTGTGAGCGGCTGATCGAGCTCGAGGCCAGAGACGTCGTGATCTCCGAGCTCGAGGAGGACCTGCACATGCACGGAGCCGCGAGCAAGGAGCACGCAGAAGCCCGCGTGCGACTCGAAGCGGAGGTCGGGCGCCTGCAGGGCGAGCTCGCGAACGTCAACCACGCGTATGCCGTGACCGTGCAGTCGCGCCGCTGGCGCACGCTCTCGCCGCTCGCGCGTGCCGCGGCCGCGGCACGCGACCCTGGTCGCGCGCTCGCCCGTCTGCTGCGCGCCGGTCGTGGCGGGTGATCGGTTGAGCGCGCCGCCGAGTAACCCGCTGCTGTTCCCGCTTGGGCACTTCTACTCGCCGATGTACGAAACCACCGAGCTCGCCGCCCGCCGCGAGCAAATCTGGCCGGGAACGCAGCGCCCAATGCTCGACATCGACTGGCGTGAGGAGGCACAGCTGTACCTCTGCAACGGTCCTTTCTCCGAGCAGGAGCCGCTGGCCCTGCGTGACTCCGAGCCAGACGATCCGAGCGAGTATTGGTCGGGCAACGACCAGTACCCACCGCTCGACGCGCTCGTGCTGGCGGCGATGCTGAGGCGCCTGCGACCGGCGCGGATGATTGAGATCGGCTCGGGCTTCTCCTCGCTCGTCACGGCGCGCGTGAATCGTGAGGAGTTCGCCGACTCGATGCGGTTCCTCTGCGTCGAGCCGTATCCGAGGGATTTTTTGACCAAAGGCGTCGAGGGCATCTCCGAGCTGCGCGGCGAGCTGATCCAGGACGTGCCGCTGGAGCTGTTCGGCGAACTCGGGTACAACGATGTGCTGTTCATCGACACCTCGCACGTGGTTAAGACGGGCGGCGATGTCACCTGGATCTTCCACGAGATCGTGCCGCGCCTACGGGTAGGCGTCGTGGTTCACGTACATGACGTTTTCCTCCCCGAGGAGTATCCGGAGAACTGGGTGATGGAGGGGCGCGGTTGGAACGAGTCCTATCTCGTGCGCTCGTTCCTCAGCTACAACTCGAGCTTCGCGATCACCTGGGGCACTCGTTACATGGTGCTTAACCACCTCGAGGCGGTCAGGCGCGCTTTTCGCCTCAGCCCCGCGGACTCGCTCGCGGGCGCTTCGCTCTGGTTTCAGCGTGTGCGCTGAGCGCGGCTGCGAGGGCGTCGTGGCGACGTGGCCCGGGAGGTTCCCTCGATGACGACGCCGACTGCCGCTCCCGCTGAGTCACCCGGGCGACCGGCCGGCGATCGCGCGGCCGGCGATCGCGCGACGCTGGCCCGCGCATGGAACAACGCGCGTGTCCCGTTGTTCGTCTTCGTGGTCCTACTCGGTTTCGTCTGCGTCATCTTCCACAAACAGCTGTTCGACCACTGGAGCTTCCCGTGGGACTTTCTCGGCACCTACACGACGACCCCGGCGTTCGTCGCGGCGACGATCGGCAGGGGCCACGCGATCTTGTGGTCGCCGTATGTAGCGAGTGGCTTTCCCGTCGACGTCGACGCGCAGTCGGGCTTCTACTACCCCGGATGGTGGGTACTCGGGCTGTTCCGCATCTCGGCGACCTTGCGCGTGCTAACCACCTTCCAGATCGCCCACGTGCTGTTCGCGGGGCTCGGCGTCTACGCGCTAGCGCGAGCGCGGCGGCTGGAGTGGACGTGGGCGCTGCTCGCGGGTATCGCCTACGTGTTCTTCGGCGGCTTCTACGGTCAGGCCGAGCACGCTGACATATTTCGGGGCTTCGCCTACCTGCCGTGGTTGCTGTGGGCGCTGACGCCGCCTGCCGACGGCGGGCGCTGGCTGCGGCTCGCGGCCGTTCCGCTCCTGGCGTGGCTGATCGCGACAGGCGCTTACCCCGGTCAGGTCGTCTCGTTTGGGTTGACCGCTGCGGTCTATCTCGTAGTCGCGCTGTACGGCGACGGTCGCGCACTTTGGCGTCGCTACCGGCTTGCGTTGTTGCTGACCGTAGTCGCTGCGGCGGCGGCGACGGTGGCGGTGCTGATCCCTTACCTACGTGCCGAACAGGCCAACGAACTGTTCCGCACGATCGAACCGACCGCGGCGTTGCGTTCGGAATGGGCACTCAGGCCACTGGATCTGCTCGGGCTCTATCTCAACAACTTCTCGTGGTCGCTGGATGGAACGGTCACCTCGTGGGCGCTCGCAATCCCGATCTTGATCGGTCTCGCGTGCACGCGCCTAGAGGGACTTCGCCGCCACGCCCCGCTCGTTGCGTGCGGCGTGCTTGCCCTGCTGCTGGCGATGACGCCGAAGATCGGATTCATTGGGCACGCCATGGCCTCAATCCGCCCCCTTTTCCCGAGCCGGTTCCCGGCGTCGGATTACAAGGCGACGGTCGCGCTCGCGATCGTTGTCGTGTCGATCGACGCCTGGCGAGGGCTTTCCGGCGCACGACGGACGCTTGCGATTCGCATGGCGGCGCTCGGCCTGGCGCTCGCGCTGGGCGCGATCTTCGCGCCTGACACACATGCGATGCCGACGCGCGCACTGTGGCTCGTGATCGTGGTGATCGTCGCGTGCGTCGCGCTCGCGGCTGCGCGACCGCCGGCGAAGATCCTCGTCTGCGCGCTAGTGGTGCTCGTGGCGATCGACGGTGCGCGCGAGATCAACGCCTACCGTTCGCAGGGGGTCGTCTCACCGTGGCAAGTGCCACCGTCGGCGCTGGCGTTCTACGTCAAGCGCGATGGCTTCGTGCGCGAGCTCCCCGAACGTCTCGCCGCGACGCCCGCCACGCGCCCGGCTCGCGTTCCGCCGGCTTCGACGGCCGAACCGAATGCCTCGGGCTGGGTTGCCGATGCCTATCACGAGAGCGACTACGACTCGACGATCGAGCGCACGCTCTGGCTGGCAGAGCACGAACCTGCGCTGAACGCTTTGCTGCTCGCGCCGTGGCAGGCGTACTTGTTCCCCTGCGAAGCCGTCGGCTGCTCGGGCACCGTGCGCCTGCCCGCGGCGAAGACCTGGCGAGCGAGCCCCTCGGTACACACGCTCGCCTATGGCAACGAGCGGATCGTTTACTCGGTGCATCTCGCCAAGCCGATGCTGATGGTCGAGAACGAGCTCGCGGTGAAGGGCTGGAGCACCTCCAGCAAGCGCGTGAAGTCGATCGACGCCGGAGTGCCGTTCCGCGCATGGCGGCTGTCGCCGGGCAACTACAGCTTCGCGGCCTCCTTCCAAGAACCGGACCGGGCCGTGCAGGATGCGGTCGTGGTCGTGGCCCTGTTCGCTTGGGCGGGCTGTGCGCTGCTCCTCTTCAGGCGCCGCTCGCCCGCTCGCGTCCAAGCATCGTCTCTTACGTCGCCGTGATCGACCGCCTCACGCGGCTCGCGCGCAGTCACGGGATCACCGGGCAGATCGTTCGCTACGGCGTGGTCGCCGCGAGCGGCTACGTCCTCGCGATCGTCCTTTACTCAATTGAGATCGACATCGGCATCCCGCCGTACCTCGCGCTCGGGATCGCGTTCGTGCTCAACGGGATCTACAACTTCGCACTGATCCGCGTGTGGGCGTTCCCGCCCAGCGGGCGCAGTCTTCGCAGCGACTTCTCTCGCTTCTGCATCGCCGCGGGCGTGTCGTTCCTAGTCAACTACGCGGCGTTTGCGGTGCTCTACTCGAGCATCGGCATCAGCGCCAAGACCTCCCAACGACTGGCCGTGCTGATCGCCGCGCCGGTCACGTTCCTGATTAACAAACACTGGTCCTTCCGCGCGAGTGGCGAAGCAGGCGGAGCGCCCGACGACCCGCCTCGGGCGGACCCCGACGCCGACGTGGGGGCCGGTCGGGAGACGGCACCCACCGTTCGGCGCTGAGTATCCTGCGGCGGTGTCGAAGACCCGTGTGCTGTTGACGGGCGAGCGCGGCTTTCTCGGGAAACGCGTCGCCGAGCTGTTGGGCGCGGATCCGGCGATCGAGCTTGTGCCGCTCGGCAAGCGCCTCGGCGAACTGGAGGCGGGGGAGCATCCGTCGCTGGATGTAGTCGTGCACCTTGCCGCGTGGACGACGAAGCGCTCGGGTGCATCGGACATCGATCGCGTGATCGAGGCCAACGTGCTTGGTCTGCGGGATCTGCTGCGAGCACTGGACCCGCCGCCGCGGCGGATGCTGTTCGCGAGCACCGCCGACGTGTACGGGCCTGCGAGCGGCCTCGAGATCACCGAGCAGATGTCGCTGCGTCCGGCAGACGCGTACGCCGCCTCGAAGGTCCTCGGCGAACAGTTTGTCGTCGAGGACGCGCGTGAGCGTGACTATGAAGCGAGCACGGTGCGGATCGCGCATCTGTACGGCCCTGGCGAGGAGTCCTACGAGAAGCTCGTACCGGTCGCGATCAGGGCGCTCATGCAGGGACGCCCGCCGACGGTTGTCGGCGACGGGGAAACTCGCCGCGACCTGCTTTACGTAGACGACGCGGCTGAGGCGATCCGTCGGCTCGTCCTTGCCCCACAGCCTTTGCCGCCCGTGCTCAACCTCGCCGCGCCCGAGACGTACTCGCTCAACGAGATCGCCGGTGCGCTGATCGACGTCGTCGGGTTCATAGGTCGTATCCGCTATCTAAGCGACCGGTCCAACCCTCCCTCGATCGGCTTTGACACGGGCCTGCTGGAGGAGACGATCGGCGCGTGGGATCGCGTCGCGCTCGCCGAGGGCCTAGCCCGCGAGGTGCGGCACGTCGTCGCGCTCGAAGCCTCCGAGGAAGCCGCACGCTAGTCTCCGGCGGGGTGTCGAGCGCGCGAATACAGGTGGGCGGAGCGGGCGGCGCACCCGGCAACAACGTCATCAGCTGCCTTCGTGAGTCTCCTCACGGGGACCACCTGATTGGCCAGAGCTCATCGCCCGCCGATCTCTTCCTGGCTGACGTCGAGGAGACCCACCTCGTGCCGGGTGCCGAAGATCCGGCCTACGAGGGTGCGATGCTCGAGCTGCTTGAAACGACGCGCCCGGACCTGCTCTTGGTCCAGCATGACTTCGAGGTTCGCGCCGTCTCGCGGATGCGCGAACGCATCGTCGAGCGCGGCGTCGCGGTCCCGCTGCCGGCGTCCGAGACCGTCGAGGTGTGCGTCGATAAGCACCGCTCATATGAGGCCTGGTCGGCGGCCGGCTTGCCGGTGCCCGAGACGATGCTGCTCAGAACACCGCACGATCTCCAGGCGGCGATCGCGCGGCTTGGCCCCGAAGTATGGCTCAGGGCGATTGAGGGCGGCGGTGGCAGCGGCGCGATCGCGACGTCTTCCTTGGACTTCGGCAGCGCGTGGATCGAACGCTTCGATGGCTGGGGCTCGTTCACCGCAGCGCGGATGCTCGGCCGCGACAGCATCACGTGGCAGTCGCTGTGGTGGGAGGGCGAGCTGATCGTCGCGCAGACGCGACGGCGCTACGAGTGGGCCTTCGCCAACCGCGCGCCGGCAGGTGTCACGGGAGTGACCCGCGTCGCCGCGACGGTCGCCGACGCAGAGATCGACGAGCTCGCACGGGCCTCGGTGCTCGCGATCGACGATGCTCCACACGGCGTGTTCGGCGTAGACATGACCTACGGTCGCGACGGGGTTCCGAACCTGACCGAGATCAACATCGGCCGGTTCTTCACGACGATCTACTTTTTCGCGAAGGCTGGTCTGAACATGCCCGTGATCCTCCGCGACCTGGCGCTCGATGGGGTCCGGCCCGAGCTTGAGCGCACGCTTAACCCTCTACCAAGCGGGCTTGTCTGGATCCGCGGGATGGATGTCGCGCCGGTGCTCACGACGCTCGATGAGCTGGACGCCGTCGAGCGTGCTGCCGAGGCCTGGACCGGGCAGCCGAGCTAAGGCGGCGCTCAGCTGCGCGACGCGGCGAGGAACTCGTCGTAGTCGCGTATGTAGTCCGCGGCGTCGTAGTGATGGGAGGCGAGCACGAGTAGCACCGCGTCTGCGCTGAAGCGGTATTGGCTCGCCCATACCAGCGGCGGGATGTAGAGCCCTAGCACGCGCGAGTCAAGCGAAACGGCCGCTCGCCGCTCGCCGTCATCGACTACCACCGTCATGGTGCCTGACACGCAGACGAGAAATTGGTGGCAGACGTGATGCGCGTGCTCGCCGCGCACCTCCTGGTTGGGCACGTCATAGACAAGAAACCAGCGCTTGGGAATGAACGGGATGTCGTCCTGAGGCAGCTCTCCGACTGTGAGGCTGCCGCGCAGGTCCGTGAATTCGGGCGAGCGCGTGAGTCGTGCGCCCCCGACGTCCAGCGAGGTGGTGTCGGCGGTGCTCGCTGCGATCGCGCCCTCGCCGCCGTGGGTTCTCGAGCGTGTGTAGCCGACGATGTGCGCCGGATTGCCGAGGACAATCGCATTCGGCGGAATCGACCGTGTGACGACGGCGCCGGCGCCGACCTTTGCGCCTCTGCCGATCGCCAGGCCGCCGGCGATCGTCGCGGCTGCCCCGATCATGGCCCCGGCCCCGACTGACGTCCGGGGCGCATCCTCCCCGGCGACGGCAAGGTCCTCCTCGCCGGGCTCAGGCGGCTCGTCGCTGAAAGTGACCTTTGGACCGATTCGCACATTCGCGCCGACCGTCACGCCCGCGGGCAGGTATGCGCCTGAGCCGATGCTCACGCGGTCGCCGATACGCACGCCGGCGCCGAGGAACGCCCCGTCGGCGATCGAGCAGCCTTCACCGACGCTTACCCCCTCGCACACCTGCGCGAACGCGGCCACGCGCGTGCCGTCGCCGACATCGGTCGCGAGGCACACCGCCCGATCATCGATCTCTACCTCACGCATCGTCCTCGCCCGTCAGCTCGATCGTCTCGCGCACGATCGCTCCGGGCCGGCGCTTGATCGTCTCATACGCGCGCCACACGTAGGAGCCGATGATGCCCAGCCCGAGCGAGTTGAGGCTGAGGAAGAACACGAGGATGAGGATCGTTGCGGCGTAGCCCGGCACGGAGATGCCGCCGGTGATCCGCGCGATCAGCACGATCGCGCCGATGATGACGCCGAGCGAGATGCCGACGAGGCCGACGATCCACAGCAGCCGCACGGGCATGTCCGTGAATGCGAACACGCTGTCGGACAGGTAACGGAACTTGCGCCGCAACGACCAGCCGCTCTTGCCGATGCGCGGCAGCCGATCGTAGGGAACGAGCTCGCGACGGAAGCCAACCCAGAAGAGCTGCGCGACCAGCGAGGTGTGCACGTCCTCCAGAGAGCAGACGACGTCGCGTACGGCGGCGGTGCATGCAAACACATCGACGCCTTCGCGCGGGATCTCGCGAACGACAAATCGCCTGTACAGACGCCAGTAGATCTTCGAGGCGATGTCGCCTTTGTCGTCACGGCTCGCGCGTTCTCCGGCGACGACGTCGACATCCCCCCCCGCCAAACGCATGAGGAAGCGGATGACGAGCTCCGGCGGCTCCTGCAAGTCGGCGGCCATCACCGCGATGTAGCGCCCGCGGGCGAGTCGCATGCCGGTGCGGATCGCAGAGAACGCGCCGAAGTTGCGCGAGTGCTCGACGATCCGAGCGCGGATGCTCGCTCGAGAGAGCGCGCTGAAGAGCAGCTCACTGGAGTTGTCTGGGCTGCCGTCGATCACGAACACGGCCTCCAGCTCGCCCTCGACGCTTTGGCCGATGTGCTCGACCGCCGCGATCAGCTCGGCGATCATGCCCGCGTTTTTGTAGATCGGGACGACGAGCGAGTTGACCGGCGGCGTCGTCTCCTCAACGAACGAGGCGACACTCGTGTGCTGTGCGGGCGCGCTCACTCGCACGCCTCCAGGCACGCTTCGATCACTCGCTCGACCTCGTCGTCGCGGAGTTGCGGATTGATTGGCAGAGACAGCTCGCGGTCGGCGATCTGTCGGGCGAGCGCGAGCTCGTCGAGTGACTCGCCGAGCCCGCTCGCCGCTGGCTGATCGGGGCACAGGCGCGGATAGTGGCGTCCCGCGCTGACGCCCGCGCGCGAAAGCGCCTCGATCATCTGTGGCGCCGGAGTCGCGGTTGACCGCACCGGGTACAAGTGGTGAGCAGAGTCGCCCCCGGAGGGGGCGATTGGCTGAAGCGCGCTCTCGGCGAGCGCCGAGTCATAGCGACGGGCGATCTCGCGCCGTCGCTTCAGCCAGCCATTTAGTCGTGGGAGCATCGCCGAACGCAGAATCGCGGCGTGGAGCTCGTCGAGCCTGCTGTTCAGGCCGATTTCGACATGCTCGTAGCGCGCCTGCTGACCGTAGTCGCGCAGTCGTCGCGCCTGCGCTGCCAGCTGCTCGTCATCGGTCAGGAGCACGCCGCCGTCGCCCATCGCGCCGAGGTTCTTCGTCGGATAAAGGCTCGTGGCGGCCGCCGCCCCGGCGGTGCCCGTAGGCAGTCCGGCGCGGGTCGCTCCGGCGGATTGCGCGCAGTCCTCGATCACGGTGACGCCGTGCTCGGCGGCGAGCGCCTGCAGCCGGGCGGGATCAAGCGGATGCCCATAGAGATGGACCGGGAGGACCGCGCGGATCGAGCGATCGCGCTGCAGCGCGCGCTCGACGCGATCGAGGTCGAGGCTGCCCGTCTCCTCGACGTCGCACCAGACCGGAATGGCCCCGGCGCGGAGGACCGCGAGCGTTGTTGCGAACGCCGTCAGCGGCGTCGTCAGTACGCGCGAACCGTGCGGCACGCCCGCACTGCGCAGCGCGATCTCGAGCGCGTCGAGGCCGCTAGCGACGCCGACGGCATGCTCAACGCCCCACCACTGCGCGAACGCCTGCTCGAACTCACGCACCTCGCTGCCGAGCACCAACCAGCCGCTGTGTCCCACGCGGTCGACGGCGTCGATCGCGTCGGCACGAATCTCCTCCCATTGGCGCACGAAATCGTTCGCGGGGACCGCTGGCGCCGAGCTGCCGAGCACCGCCCTAGCGTATCGGGAGCAGGGGCGCGCGGCCGGCGCCGCGGCGCCACGCAGGCCACCCCGACTTGGCTGTATCGACACACGAGTGACGTGCGGACGAACGGGTAGTCTCGCCGCGTGATCGCCGAGGCCCGCTCCATCGTCGCCCGCGCGAGCCTCGATCGCGAGCGCGTGGCGAACGGTCGCGTAGCGCTCGTGTCATTCGTACTTGCGTTCGCCGTCCTGCTCTCGGTAGCGCTGATCGAGGGCGCGAAGCCGTTCTACTACGACTCGCTGAACTACTGGATGCTCGGCGAAACCTTCGTCAGGCACGGCGACTTCTCGCTGTTGAACTTCAACAGCCCGCTGCGCGGCTACTTGCTGCCGCTCGTCGATCACGGGCTGCAGGGTCTCGCGGGCACGATCGGGTGGAGCCCGTCGACCTCGGCGCGGATCTTCAACGCGCTGGTGTTCGCGCTGATCTGCGGTGTGCTCGGTCCTGCGATCGCCGAGCTCGCGTGGCCGCAACGCCGCTGGGGAATGTGGCGACGACTCGCGCTCGTCGTTCCGTTCATCGTCTTCTGGCGCGGGTTCCTCAGCTTCCCGTTGAGCGACTTCCCGGCACTCGCTTGCGTGCTGCTGGCGCTCGTTGCCTCGGCGCGCCCGCTCTCACCCGCGTGGATGCTGCTGGCGGGAGTGGCGGCGGGCGCAGCGATCCAGGCGCGCCCGTCGTATACGACGCTGGTCGTGATCGTCCCCGTGCTGGTGGCCTGGCGCTTGATCGAGGATCGTGAACCAAGCCGCGAGTGGCTGCTGCGGGTCGTGCTCTGTCTCACGCTGCTGATTGCCGGCTTCGTCGGCATCTCTTTGCCGCAGTCGCTGCAGACGCATCGGCATTTCAAGAGCTGGAGCTTCGTCCCTGGATCAGCCGATCACCTCGAGAACCTGCAGTTGACCGAAGGGCTTCGCCTGCAGCGCTACGAAACGTACATTGGGACTGGGCACGGGCCGCAGATGTTCTACGAAGACCCAAGCGGGGCGAAGCTGCTGAGTAGCCGCGCCGGAGCACAGGTGTCGGGGATCGGCGAATACGTGAGTCTCACCGCTGAGCATCCACTGACGATCGCCGGCGTGATCGCCAGGCACGTGGTCAGCGGCCTCGACCAGCGCTACAGCACGCCGTACATCGAACACCTCGACACAGGCTCGCACCGGTGGATGCGGATCGTCGGTTTCCTACTCATCTTCCTCGCGCTGCTGCGTCTGCTCTGGCCGGCCTCGCGCCGCGCGCTCGGCAAGGCGCGCTGGCGCTATCCGGTCGCGCTGATCGCGTGTTGTGTGACCTCGCTGCCGTCGGCGATGGAGACGCGCTTCCTGCTGCCGCTCTACGTGCTGATCTACCTGCTTGTGCTCGCTCCAGGCTGGCCGAGCCCACTCGTGCACGGTGCGTCTGGACTTCGCCGCTGGCGAACCGTGGCCGTGATCACCGCCGCAGCCGTGCCGTTCCTGGTCGTGTTCTGGGCAGTGACCAGCGCGACGAGCTCACATCTGCACTTCGGGTAATCAGTCAGCGCCCCACCGGCTTGCCGGCGGCTCGCCGACCTGGCGCGTGGCTATTTCCTCGTTCGTATGTTTGTCCGAGCGTGTGTTTTTCAACGTGGGTCAGGGCATGCCGATACGGCGATGATGCGATCACTTATCTCAACCCCCAGATCTCGGGCTAGCCGCCTACGTGCGGGCGCGGGTCTCACCTGTGCTCTGCTCGCCGGCTGCCTGCTCATGCCTTCCGCCAGCCACGCCGCGATCACGACGATCGGCAGCTCGCTGTCGGCCCCCGCGACGCTGAACACGGCTGAAAACCTCAACTATCCGGGCACCAACACCCAGGTTCCCCCCGGTCCCGACGCCCCGAACGGCGTATTCCACACATTCCACTACGGCGCCGACACCGCGCTGTGGAACTTCTCGGACGCCTCCGGGAAGCGACCCGTGCCGAGTACGGGTCAGGCGAAGAAGATCGAAGTCGAGGGCTGTGCCCAACGCGCGAAGAACGGTCCTTTGCCCCTGACGACCGTGCACTTTCAGGACCTCTCGCCGACGTCTGACGGCGGCGCGAAAGTCAACATCACCTCGCAAGGCTTCGATCTGCCGGTATGCGGCGAAAACGGGGCGGGTGCGAGCACGGTGACGACGTTCCTGCCGATCAACCTGTGTGTCAGCGCGGGCGACTACGTTGGGCTGAACAACAGCGGTGGCTACGTGCCGAGCGTCTACCCCAGCGGTGTGCCCTACCAGATCCTGGGGGCGGTGACCGGCGCTACGACCAACTCCTTCATCAAGGATGAGGGCACAGGCAACGGGTCGACGTTCTCGCCGGCGATTACCTCCGCGATGGACGGCTTTACGGCGAATCGGAACGAGGAACTGATGATGCGGGTCACGCTCGCGACCGGTCCCGACGCGACGCACATCTGCCCGGGCGGTACCGGGGGCCTGCCGCCGCCGCTGGCGCCGATCCGCGTGAGCCCGCAGACCGATGGGGTAAACCACAGCAGGATCGTCGCGGTGGCGTTGTTCTGTCGGGTGAACCCGTGTAACGGGGTGGCGACGATCTCCGGGCCGAGCGGGCGCACCTACGGCCGTAGTGGCTTCACGCTGACGTCCGGCAAAACGGCGCACCTGCCGATCCGCGTTCGACCCGAGCTGGTGTCGCTTGTCCGTCGCCACCATGGCGTCTCGGCGACGCTGACAGCCGTCGTGGGCGGCAAGACAATCACGCAGAAGATCGGGATCAAGATCTTCTAGGTGCAGTTCCAGAGGCGGAGCTTGCGTGGCTTGATCGCGCAAGCAACCGCTGCCGCGGCGCTGGACCCGACATCGAGTTGCGCGAGCCAGGGCAGAACATCATCGAAGCTCTGCCCTGCGCTCGCGGACTTTGCGCTGGCGATGCCTACCCCGCTGCACTTCAGCACAGCCTCGTGGCGCGTCCACATTCGCAGGAACTCTTCTTCGCGCCGCTGGCGTGGGATCTGCTGAAGGTGTTCGGCGGCATCCCGTCCAAGCGCCCTTCGCGCGAGTGCGACGTAATCTCGGGTATGCGTCGCGCCGGCATGCATCGCTCCGGCCGGGCGCGCGAGCTGCACGTCCACGCCAACCGCATGCTCGGCGAACGCGTACAGAGCGACCCGCCCGGAGTGAGAGAGATTGAAGGCGAGCTCGAGCGGCGCGTTCGCGCTATGCACGAGGTGCGGCTTGCCGTAAGTGCCGAGCGACAGCTCGATCTCGGCCGGGGCCATCTCGAGATATCGACCCAGCAACGCGCGCAGCAGCCCGCGCGAGCGCTGCCACAGGACGCGTCGGTATTCGTCCACGATTCCGGCCGCGCGCTCGCGCTCGTCGGTCGAGAGCAACTCGACGGGCTCCGCGTCACGGATCGTCAGGTCCGCGCGCCATACGTCGACGACGTCTCGGGTCATCCGGGGTTCGGCGGGACCCACCGTCCAAGCCGATCCGCGGTGGTCGGCTTCACCGACCGAAGCGCTCACGCTCGCCTCCATGGCTCGCCGAATATAGGCGAGCGTTACCCTCTTGCCTCTATGCAAGCCCTTCACACCCGTCTTGCGGGCCTCGTCGCGCTCGAGCCCGCCGTGCATGGCGATGAGCGCGGCTTCTTCTGCGAGACCTTTCGCTCTGAGTGGCAGGACCAGCTGGGCCTGGCTGCGCAGGAGGGCTTCGTCCAAGACAACCACTCGCGCTCCTCGCGGGGAGTGCTACGCGGGATGCACTTCCAGCTCGGCGACGGGCTAGGCAAGCTGGTGCGTTGCGCGCGCGGGCAGATTCTCGATGTGGCGGTCGATCTGCGGCGCGGCTCGCCGACCTACGGGGAATGGGAGGCTGTCGAGCTCGATGATGAGAGCATGCGTGCCTTGTACGTGCCGGTCGGCTTCGCTCACGGGTTCTGCGTGCTGAGCGAGATCGCGGACGTGATCTACAAGCAGACCGCCTACTACGATCCGCAGCTCGAGCGCGGGATTGCCTGGAACGACCCGGACGTTGGCATCGACTGGCCGCTGCCCGAGGCCGAGCTGACGATCTCGGCCCGCGACTCGGCGGCGCCGCTGCTGCGCGAGCTGGCGGACGAGCTGCCGTTCGAGTACCGCGGGTAGCCCCGCGACTCAGTAGCGTCAGAAGAAGATGGCGATCGCGATAGTCACGGGCTCGGGCGGCCTGATCGGCTCGGAGTCCGTCGCTCATTTCATCGCGCGGGGCTTCGAGGTGATCGGCTTGGAGAACGACACGCGCGGACAGCTGTTCGGGCCGGAGGCCTCGACCGCGCAGATGACCGAGGCGCTGCGGGCACGCTTCGGCGACTCGTTTCGTTCGCTGCCGCTCGATATCCGCGAGCGCGACGCGGTCGAGCGAGTGTTCGCCGAGCACGCGGGCCAGATCGAGCTGGTGATCCACGCCGCGGCCCAGCCCTCACACGACTGGGCGGCCTCGGACCCGCACGCGGACTTCGAGATCAATGCGCTCGGCACGCTCAACCTGCTCGAGGCGTCGCGCCGGCACGCCGACGGCGCGACGTTCGTTTTCTGCTCGACGAACAAGGTCTACGGCGACACGCCGAACTCACTGCCGTTGCGTGAACTGACCACGCGCTTGGAGCTGGCCGAGGACCACGAGTACTACGCGGGAATCGACACCTCAATGTCGATTGACCGCAGCACCCATTCGCTGTTCGGCGTGTCGAAGACCGCAGCCGACCTGCTCGTGCAGGAGTACGGTCGCTACTTCGGGCTGCCGACCGTCTGCTTTCGCGGCGGCTGCCTGACGGGACCGAACCACGCGGGCACGATGCTCCATGGCTTCCTCTCCTACCTGATGCGGGCGACCATTACCGGCGAGCCCTACACGGTCTTCGGCTACGGCGGCAAGCAGGTGCGCGACAACATCCACTCGGCGGACCTGGTCGCGGCGTTTGAGCACTTCCACCTGGACGCGCGCGCCGGCGGCGCGGTCTACAACATCGGCGGGGGGCGCGAATGCAACTGCTCGATGCTCGAGGCGATCGAGCTGTGTGAGGGGATTGCGGGCAAGCGGCTGACGTGGACGCTCAGCGAGCAGAACCGGATCGGCGACCATCGCTGGTGGATCAGCGATTTGCGCCCGTTCCAAGCCGATTTCCCCGGCTGGCGGCTGACCCGCGGGCTCGATCAGATCCTGCAAGAAGTGCACGATCAAAACGCCGAGCGCTGGTTTGCGGGCCGCTGAGCGGTACGAGCTTGGCAGACTTAGCTCGATGTCTTCCCGCCTAGAGCGCCTACGCGCGCGCACGAACGGCTTCACGGTCACCCCACGCCAGTACGCCTACGTCGCGTACGTGGCGCTCGTCGCGCTGACGCTGATCGTGCTCAGTGGCGCGGCGGTGCGCCTGACGGGCTCGGGCCTCGGTTGCCCGGACTGGCCGCGCTGCTATGGCCATGCCTATCCACCGCTGAACACGCACGCGGTGATCGAGTTCTCGAACCGGCTGATAACGGTGCCGGTGTCAATCGCGGCAGGCGCGGCCTGGCTTTTGGCGCTGCGTCGTCGGCCCTATCGCCGCGATCTGATGTGGCTTGGAGCGCTACTGCCGCTTGGCGTGATCGGACAGGCGGTGCTGGGTGGCTTCACGGTGCGTGGCGCGCTGGACTACGGCTGGGTGATGGGGCACTTCGCTCTGTCGATGCTGATACTGCTAGCGGCAGCGGTGCTTGCCTGGCGCGCCGGGCACGAACAGGCGCTTGCCGAAATCGCCGAGCAGGAACCCGCCCAAGCAAAGACCGGTGCGGTGCACGCATGCAGCGAGGAGGTGCCGGATGCCGAGCCCGCCCCGGATCGCCGGCTGATCCTCTCGCTGCGTTGGCTGGTCGTGCTGGGGGCGCTGACGATCTTCGCTGGCACCGCTGCCACAGCGGCGGGACCGCACGCGGGGGGATCGCCGGGACAGCGAATAAACCGGCTGGACTTCGACGGCCACGGCACGATGGACTTCGTGATCCATCGCCATGGCGAGATCGCGCTCGTGTTCGGGCTTGCCTCGCTCGCGGTGTGGTGGCTGGCGCGACGTCGGGAGGCTGCGCCGGCCGTGCGGCGCGCGCTCACTGGGCTGTGCGTGCTGCTCGCGCTACAGGGCGTCGTGGGGCTCGATCAGTACAAGACACACCTGCCGACCCAGCTCGTCTGGGTGCACGTGGGTTTGGCCTGCGGCGCCTGGCTCGCCGCGATCTGGGCGGCTTGCGCGGCGGGCAGGCTCGCGCCCAAGCGCAGCACCAGCGCCGCCGAGCGCGCGGCGAGCCCTTCGATCGGCGCTCCCCGCCCGGTCAAGTTCCCCGGAAATTAGGGCTTCCCGGGCGCGGATCTCCCGTGTTTGCTGGTTGCGTCGTCCTCACGAGCGGTTAGCCTGCTCGCAGTAACGACACCCTAGAAGGGAGTGGTATGACCAAGAACGAGCTGGCCGAGCAGGTCGCCAGTCGAAACGGACTGGCAGCCAGTCAGGCCCGACAGGTGGTGGAGAGCGTCATCGACATCGTCTCTGACGAGCTTGCCGGTGGAGGTGAGGTCGCTCTTGCTGGCTTTGGCAAGTTCAGCGTCAGCCACCGTGCCGCCCGCCAAGGACGCAACCCGTCGACCGGCGAGACGATCAATATCGCGGCGAGCAAGGCGGCGAAGTTCTCCGCTGCCAGCGCGCTGAAGAAGCGGCTGAACGGCTAAAGCCGGATCGTCCCTTTGCGCGACCCCCAGAGGTCACCGGCCCCGCGCGGACCGGCGACCTCTGGGCGCCGAGGGCTGCCTTAGCGATCTGCGCGCCCCTGCTCACGACGGTGGGGTCGATCCCGACCCAACTGGTGGCTCGCATCTAGCGTGATTTCTTGTGCCGCGCTAACCCGGCGTTAAGGCGAGCGCGGGAGGCTGTGCTCCGTCAGCTTCCCCTCCGACTCTGGGCGGTGCCTTGATGAGACAGACCGAGCGCAGGCGCAGAACCACCCCGACCACCCGCTACGGCTCGCTGCATAGCTTCTATGCCGCGGACTCGCGTCGAGCGCGTTCCCGCGAGCAGGACGTGGGGCTGTGGTGGCGCGAGTCGGCCGAGGGTCCCTTGCATCGAGCGGCCTGGGTATGCGACACGGGTGAGCTCTACCTTGTGCGTCTGGGTCCACGCGAGCAAGGAGGGGGTCGGGTCGAAGTGCTGGCGAGCGTCGCCGAGCAGGAGCAGCTCGAGCGGGCGCTAGCGGGTTGGCGGCGGCGCTGCGGCGAACCGCAGTCGCTTAGCTGGCTGCGCGCCCGGGCAACTCGCTTGCGGGGCAGCGTGCGCGCGAAGCAAGCCGAGCTCGTGACGGCGATAGCCGGCGCGGGAGCGATGCTCGCCGCAGGCATGTCGTTCGCGGTCGAGCTCTAGGCGCGCGAGCCTGCGTGGTGCTCGAGGCCGTCGTCGGGGATCTGCTCCCACGGCGCGGCCGAAGCGAGGAACTGGCGGTAGCTGGGCCTGAT
Organism: Solirubrobacteraceae bacterium; assembly: GCA_035507305.1. Classification (GTDB taxonomy): domain Bacteria; phylum Actinomycetota; class Thermoleophilia; order Solirubrobacterales; family Solirubrobacteraceae; genus Palsa-744. The sequence goes on from DATJOE010000059.1 coordinate 42,150, forward strand.
CCCGGGATCGCGGTCGAGTGTGCCGAGCCGCACCGCGACCTGCTCGTCGTTGAGCGGGTCGCCGCTGAACAGGGCTGAGCCACAACGCGAGCAGAACAGCTTTGGCCGCCCGCCCGGCGGCTGGAAGCAAGCAAGCTCCTGCTCGCCGGTCAGCAACGCGAAACCATGTTGTGGCACGCGGCCGTTGACCGAGGAGCCGGTGCCGGTGCGTCGCTGGCAGTGTGTGCAGTGGCAATACCCCGCCGAGAGAAGCGGCGCGGTCACCTCAAAGCGCACGGCGCCGCAGAGGCAGCCGCCTTGCAGTGGCTCCTGGGGCGAGGGTTGTCGCGTCTCGACCATCGCACCATCCTAGGCAGTGGCTCAGCTCGGCGAATGCCCGCCGCCGCTCGCGGTTTCTCCAGGCGTTTCGTCAAGCCCGAGCGCGCGTGCGACAGAAGGATCGGCCAGGCTGTCGGCGAGCATGCTCGCCCCAGGAATCGGCGTGCCGGCGAAATAGGGGACGCCGATCACGAACATCCCCGCGGCTATGGCCGAGCGCACGCCGATCGTCGTGTCCTCCAGTGCGATCGCCTGCGCGGGCGACACGTCGAGGCGCCGACAGGCCTCGAGATAAATATCGGGTGCCGGCTTGGGGTGCTCGACATCGTTGGCGGAGACGACCGCCGCGAACGGTCCATCCGGCAACAGCCCGGCGCTCTTGAGCGCTCGCTCGACGAACTCTCGCTCAGAGTTGGATGCCACCGCGAGCGGCACTCCCGCCGCACAGAGCCGCTCGAGCAGCTCCAGGGCGCCGGGACGAGGGGCGACGCCAAGCAGGGCCTCCTCCATCACGAGCGCCAACAGCTCATCCATCAACGCTTCGCCTTGGCCCGGGCGTTCGAGTATCGCCTCCAGCTTGACGGCCGCAAGCGCGCGCGAGGAGCCGATCAGCGTGCGCTTGTGCTCGCTCGTGAACTCTTGCCCCAGCCCAGCGAACAGCTTCTGCTCGGCGCGCGTCCATGCCTCCTCGGTGTCGAGCAGCAGGCCGTCGTTGTCAAACACCGCCGCGCTCGGTCGCCTCGCCATGCCTTGATCATCTCGTCTGCCACCGGCGGAACGCCCGAACCGTCGCCGGGCGCCCGAAAAAATTGGTCGGACCGCGTGAAGTTGCTCACGTACCCCGTGTCTAAAGGGCGTCCATATCCAAACGACCGCCGTTGTTTCGGTCGAAGGAGGCTCTACATATGAAACGGATTGTCATGACTGCGGTAGCGACCCTGTCGCTCGCCGCGCCGAGCGCCGCCCTCGCCCATCATCACGGCGAGCGCCACCATCACCATAGGGGTCGCCACCATGGCCAGGCCCACGTGCTCGCCTTCCACGCGCAGCGGCCCGCGACCTCGACCGCTCCCACGAGCGGCACGCCCTCTACCAGCCCCGCGCCCAGCTCAGAAGAAAGCGCGGGTACGATCGCGTCCTTTGAAAATAACGTGCTCACGATCAAGCTGAATGACGGCTCGACCGTCAGCGGCAAGGTCACCGAACAGACCGAGATCGAGTGCTCGGTGCCGACCGGCAGCTCTGCGCCTGGTACCAGTAGCTTCGGCGAGCGCGAGCACGGGGATGACGGGCACTTCGGTGACCGTGGGCCCGGCGGCGACGATCCCTGGGACCAAAGTGATCAGGGTGACGGAGGCGACCACCACGGTGACTGTCCGGGACACCAGGCAGGCCAGCAAACCGAACACTGCACGACCGCGGCGCTGACGCAGGGGGCGAGCGTGAAGGAGGCGCTGCTGAGCGTAAGCAGTCAAGGCGCGACCTGGCTGAAGGTCGAGCTTTAGAGAAGGAACGGATAGCTATTCGCGATCGTCACCGGACGTCTACGAACGAGAAGCGTCCGCTCTGAGCATTGGCGATCGCAGGGATCGAGGGGCGGCCCACCGGTGGGCCGCCCCTCTCTCTTTCGCGAAGCCGCCCGTGTGGGTCGTTCGTCCACCCCCGCCGCACCACTCCCCGAGTCGGGTAAGGATCTGTTAGTTGCGGCGTCTGTAGAAGGCAAGGAGGGATGAGCACCCAGCGATGAGCCCCAGATTCTCGATCCGCCTACTGGCCGCGCAATCGGACCAACGCCTCGCTGCGCTCACGAGCGAAGGCCACGAGCGCGCATTCGAGGCGCTCGTCAAACGCTATCGGCGCCCGTTGCTGCGCTACGCATGTCGGATGCGCCTCTCCGAGGCGAAGGCCGAAGACGTCCTGCAGCAGTCCTTCATGCACTCCTGGCTCGCGCTTTCCCGCGGAGTCGAGGTGCGTGACGTGCGTGGCTGGCTCTATCGGATCGTCCACAACGACGCGGTAAACGCGATGCGCGGTCCGGCGGAGGGGCACGGCGAGCTGACCCCGGCAGTGCAGGACCGCGCCGCGCTCGGCCAGGTAACAGACATCGAGCGCAAGTCCGCGATGCACGACGCACTCGGACACGTTGCCGAGCTGCCCGACATGCAACGCCAGGCGATCTTCCTCACCGCGGTCGATGGCCAGAGCCACGAGGAGGTCGCGGGGACGCTCGGGATCAGCACCGGCGCCTTGCGCGGCCTGCTCTACCGAGCGCGAACCACGCTGCGCAGCGCGGCCGCTGCATTGACTCCCCCGCCGTTGCTCGAACTGGCCGCGCGCAGTGGCGATGCCGCCGCGCCGGGCGCCGAACGGGCGATAGAGCTCGCAAGCGGCGGCGTCGGCGCCGCGGGTATCGCCGGACTGCTGCTGAAGGGCGGAGCGGCCGCCGTCACGGCCGGGGCGCTCGCTACAGGCGCCGTGCTCGCGGGCCACGAGCGTCGCGCGACTCATGGACAGACCACGGGGTCGCCGGTCGCCGACACTGCGCGAGGCTCATCTTCGACCGCCCTCGCACGCATTCAGAGCGCCCAAGCGCATCCCACTCGGTTCTCGCTGATCTCGCGCGGCGGTGGGGTCGTGAGAATGAGCCCGGCATCGCGAGCGGCACATCAGCGCCGACGTGGGCACGATTACCGCCATGGACCAGGAGGCGGCTCAACCGGCGAGACCCGCAACGGGCGTGAGGAAATCCAAAAGGGTGATGTGCCCGTGGCCGTTCGCCTCTATGACCGGTCGGGACACGATCGGTCAGGGCTTGGATCTCACTCGATGCGCGAGTCGGCCCAGGCTCCGCACGAAGAAGCGATCGAGGCCGTCGAGCGGCACGGCGGACGCTCCGTGGGCGACGGCGACCATGGACACCCCGACGGCTTTAGGCAGAGTCAGGGTCGGCGCGACACCACCGATTCTTCCTCTCGCTTGGACGAAGCCGAAGTAGCTCAGCCGATCATCGAAACCACTGGCGCTCGCCGGGACGACGGGTCTGAAAGCGACGAGTCGGGCCACGCGGGTGGGGATTGGTCACCCACGGTAGGCTCGTCCGTCGAAGCCGCCTCGCAGCCCGTCGCTCCGAGTTCGAGCGACGGGCAGCCCAGCGGATCAGGCCGCGATGGAATGGGCGAGACCGAAGGCCGCGACACAACGCAATCCACCGTGGCCTACTAGTC
>DATJOE010000060.1:0-8032 GCA_035507305.1 Solirubrobacteraceae bacterium
CGTGGCGCCGCTGCCAGGCGATCGAATCCTGGATCGAATCCCGGAATCCTTAGTGCGTGACCCCAGTCGTCGCCGGTTAGGCTGAGAAACGAGATGAGCGGAGCGCGCGCACCGGTCCGGTCGCCGGGCCTGCAGTTGCTCGGTCGGGAGCGCGAGCGTGGGGCGCTCGACCGGCTGCTGGACGCTGCTCGCGGCGGTCACGGCGGCGTCTTGGTGGTGCGTGGAGAGCCGGGGGTTGGCAAGACCGCGCTGCTCGAGTATGCGATCGAAGCGGGACGGGAGTTTCGGATCGCCCGGACGTCCGGGGTCCAGGCGGAGATGGAGTTCCCGTACGCGGCAGCCCAGCAGCTATGCTTCCCGATCCTTCATCTCATGGAGCACCTGCCGGAGCCGCAGCGCGAGGCGCTTGACGTCGCGTTCGGACTCCGCGGCGGGCCGACTCCGAATCCTTTCATGGTCGGACTGGCGATCCTCGGCCTGCTGTCCGAGGCGGCGGAGGAGCAGTTGCTCCTCTGCGTCGTCGACGATGCGCAATGGCTGGATCGTGCTTCGGCACAAGTGCTTGCGTTCGTGGCTCGCCGCCTCCTGGCGGAGAAGCTCGCGCTCGTGTTCGCGACGCTAGAGCCGGGCGACACGCTTGCCGGTTTGCCAGAGCTCCACGTCGAGTCCTTGGGGCATCGTGATGCGCGTGCTCTGTTGGAGTCGGTCTTGCCGAGTCCGCTGGATGAGCGTGTGCTGGAGCGGATCGTCATCGAGACGCGCGGGAACCCGCTCGCGCTACTCGAGCTGCCGAGAGGGTTGACCCCGGCGCAGCTCGCTGGCGGGTTTGGTCTGCCCCCGGTGGTGCCCTTGACCGCCAGTATCGAGGAGAGCTTCACCCGACGCCTCGCGACGCTTCCAGACGGTGCGCGGCGCTTGCTGCTGGTGGCGGCAGCAGACCCGGTGGGCGATCCGGCACTGCTGCGGGAGGCGGCCCGGTGGCTCGGAATCCCCGAGTCGGCTGAGCAGATCGCCGAATTGGAAGACTTGCTGGCCGTCGGCCCGCGAGTGGTGTTCCGTCATCCACTGGTTCGGTCGGCGGTCTACGTCGCCGCCGGGCTTAAGGAGCGGCGCGAGGTCCACCGCGCACTCGCCGAAGCGACCGACCCAGACGTCGACCCGGATCGCCGCGCCTGGCACCGGGCGCACGCGGCAGCCATCCCCGACGAGGATGTTGCGGCCGACCTAGAACTGTCGGCAGCGCGGGCGCAGGCGCGGAGCGGCTTTGCGGCCGCCGCGGCGTTCCTCGAACGCGCCGCCGCGCTCACACCCGAACCCTCGCGCCGCGCGCAACGCGCCCTCGCGGCCGCGCAGATGAAGTTCCAGGCAGGTGCCCTCGATGACGCTCTCAACCTGCTCAGCACGGCTGAAAGCGGCGTCCTCAGCGCCCTCGAGCGGGCGCGGGTCCGCTTGCTGCGTGCCCAGATCGCATTCGTCACGAGGCGCGGTAACTACGCAGCGCCTCTGCTTCTCGACGCCGCCGATCGGCTAGCTGACCTCGATCCCGTACTTGCACGCGAAACGTATTTGGAGGCGCTAGTAGCGGCGGGGTTCGCGGGCCGCCTCGCAGGCGCCGGCGGAAGTGCGCAGGAGGTGGCAATGGCTGCTAGAGCGGCGCCGTCGGCGTCGCACACGCCGCGCGGGATCGACGTGCTGCTCGACGGGCTGGCGACGCTCTTCAGCGACTGTTACGAGGCAGCGGTGCCGATCCTGCGCCAGACCCAGAGAGCGTTCGCTGCCGGCGTGCCCGCGACGGAGGAACTGCGCTGGGGATGGGCGGCGACGGTGGTGTCCGTGCATTTGTGGGACGACGAGCGATGGGACACGCTCACGGAGCGGTACGTTCGCCTGGCGCGTGAGACAGGAGCACTCGTCGATCTCCAGCTCGCCCTCAGCCAGCGCATTTCCATGCATCTCTTCGCGGGGGAGCTGTCGACGGCGGCGTCGCTCGTCGAGGAACTCCAGGCGACGACGGAAGTGACCGGCAGCACTCTCGCTCCCTACGCCAGGGTGGGACTCCTTGCCCTGCGGGGTCGCGAGACCGAGGCCGCCTCGCTCATCGATGGCAGTCGCGTCGAAGTGACGCGGCGCGGCGAAGGAATCGGGATCTCGGTACTCGAGTGGGCCGAAGCGGTCCTGTACAACGGGCTCGGGCGGTACGAGGAAGCCCGCGCGTCCGCGTTGCGGATTGCCGAACATCCGCAGGATCTCGCTCCCGCCAACTGGCACATGGCCGAGTTGGTCGAGGCCGCTGCCCGAGCTGGAACACCCGAGCTGGCAATTGACGCTCTACGTCGTCTCGTGGCCATGACCAGGGCTAGCGGCACAGACTGGGGACTCGGGATCGCGGCACGCTCCCAGGCACTCCTCGCCGAAGGCAAGCATGCTGAAAAGTTCTACGTCGAGGCGATCCAGCGACTCGGCAGAACCCGGATCGCCATCGATCTTGCCCGTGCTCACCTTCTCTACGGCGAATGGCTGCGACGCGAACGCCGACGCCTTGACGCGCGCAAGGAGTTGCAGGTCGCCCACGACCTCTTCTGCGACTTCGGGATGGACGCGTTCGCCGAGCGTGCACGGGCCGAGCTGGAGGCGACGGGGGGACATGCCCGCAAACGGACCGTGGATACGCATGACCAACTCACCCCGCAGGAAGCGCAGATCGCCCGCCTTGCAGCGGACGGCAACACCAACCGGGAGATCGCCACCCATCTATTCATCAGCCCGAGTACTGTCGAGTACCACCTCCGCAAGGCGTTCCTCAAGCTCGAGGTGAAGTCACGCACGCAGCTAGCGGACCGTTTGCGATAGGTGGGCCGCGGGTGTTCGCGAGGAGCCAGCGTCACCTGCTGAATCGTCGGGTATGAGCCTGCTTCCTTTCGCATCGAATGTTTCGGGGGGTAGCCCTTACATCTTTTGCGGGTCCGGGTGGGCTCGCATCTAGGAAACCCCTAGTCAGCTGCTGACTCGTGAGTGTCCGAGCTGACCTTTCCCTCGTCCGATTGTGGCCGCCGGTGCCCCTCCCTCGACGACAGGATGTTCAGCGACCAGCTGCACGCCCCGGCCGGCCCGAGGGAACACCGTTTGCCGGGCGCTCTTAGACGCACCTAATGTTGCGAGCATGTTGCGAAGGTCGGGGGACGCCCGAAGGCTGATTGGCCGGCGAAGCGAGGAGGCGGTACTCGATCGCATGTTGGCCAGCGCGCAGGGCGGCGAGAGCTCTGTGCTCGTGGTACACGGCGACCCTGGCGCCGGCAAGACCGCGCTTCTCGAATACGCAATCGAATCAGCAAGGGCCTTCTGGGTCGTTCGGACCTCAGGCGTTGAGGGAGAGGCAGACCTCGACTATGCGGCACTGCAGCTTCTCTGCTCGCCAATCCTCGAGTTCGCCACGCGACTTCCCGGCCCGCAGCGTGAGGCGCTCGACGTCGCTTTCGGCATCAGCGCTGGACGCGCGCCGAATCCTCTCCTCGTTGGTCTCGCGACGCTCGGCCTTATGTGGGAAGCCGCCGACCAGCAGCCGCTCATGTTCGTCGTAGACGACGCGCACTGGCTCGATGAGGCATCGGCCACAGCACTTGCATTCGTCGCTCGTCGACTACTCGCAGAACCGATAGCAATGATCTTTGCGACGCGGGACGTGGGCAGCGACTTGCGTCGCTTTCCATCTCTCCACGTCGGCCCGTTGGGCAGTCGAGATGCACTGGTTCTTCTCGAATCCGTCCTGCCCGCTCGACTCGACCAGTCGGTGCTCGAACGGATGGTCGCGGAGACAGCAGGCAATCCCCTTGCGCTCGTCGAACTTCCACGTGGACTCACCAACGACCAGCTAGCCGGCGGCTTCGGCCTGCCCGCAGCGCTACCGCTGTCAGCACGGATTGAGCAGAGTTTCCAGCGACGACTGGCGGCACTCCCACGCGACGCGCAGCGACTCTTGCTCGTGGCGGCTGCAGAGCCACTCGGCGACCCAGCGCTTCTTTGGAACGCGGCTCGACGGCTTGGCATCTCTGAGAAGGCCGCCCAGACCGTCGAGTCCGAAGGCTTGCTGACCCTTGACGGCGCCGTGACATTCCGCCATCCGCTCGTCCGGTCGGCGGTTTACGGATCGGCCGACCCGAATGAGCGGCGCGAGGTTCACGGCGCACTCGCGGAGGCAACCGATCGGGAAGTCGCCCCGGACCGTCGCGCGTGGCACCGTTCGCAGGCGACGTTGATGCCAGACGAAGAGGTTGCTGCCGATCTTGAACGTTCCGCAGCGGCGGCTCAGGCGCGCGGTGGTTTCGCCGCCGCTGCCGCATTCTTGGAGCGATCGGTTGCTCTGACAATGGATCCGGCACGTCGATCAGACCGAGCACTTCGGGCTGCCGAGTCGAAGCGCGTTGCGGGAGCTTTGAACTCCGCCTTGGGACTGGCCGCCCTAGCGGAGAGCGGACCACTGAACGATGTCCAGCTTGCACAGCTGGACATCCTTCGGGGTCGGGTCGCCTTCGCAGGCAACCGAGGCAACAACGCGGCGCCGCTGATGTTGAAGGCGGCCTCTCGCCTCGAGCACGTCGATTTGAGGCTCGCGCGTGAGACCTATCTCGACGCACTTACCGCGGCCCTGTTCGCCGGGCGGCTCGCTGTGGACGCGAGCGCACAGGTGGTGGCGAGGGCGGCACTTGCAGCACCACGCTCAGCTGAACCAGCTCGGGCGTCCGAACTGTTGCTTGAGGGTCTGGCGCTGCTGATCACGGATAGCTACAAGTCTGGGACCGCGGCCTTGAAGCAGGCCATGATCGCGTTTCGCTCGGACGACGCACCGGCGCAAGAGCTGCTGCGGTGGGGATGGGTAGCAGGATCTTCCGCTGGCGTCATGTGGGATCACGACTCCTGGGACGCCCTCTCCGCGCGGCAGGAGCAGCTCGCCCGCGACCTTGGCGCCCTGACGATCCTCCCGTTCACGCTGAGTATTCGGGCCGGGATGTGTCTTTATGCAGGGAAATGTGCGGAGGCAAGCTTCCTGGTTGACCAGGCGCAGGAGGTAGCCGCCGCATCGGACAACCTGCGTTTCCGCAATGGCTCGCTCCTCGTCGCGGTCTTCCGCGGGGACGAACCAAAGGCGCGCGAGCTCGTCGACGCCATAACGAAGGACTCAACGGAGCGGGGCGAAGGAGCGGCATTCGCCACGGCTTCGTGGGCGACGGCTTTCCTCTGCAACGCCCTCAGCCAGTACGAGGACGCGTTCTCCGCTGCAACCGACGCACTCAAAGACCACAATGACTTCGTGTACTCGGGGTGGGCAGCGGTAGAGCTCATTGAAGCAGCCAGCCGAACGGGCAAGGCAGAGCAAGCCAAACCTGTCCTTGAGCAGCTAATGGAACGGACCGAGGCGAGCGGAACAGACTGGGCTCTCGCAACTCATGCGCGGAGTAAAGCGTTGCTCACTGACACTGAGGAAACTGAAGCCCTCTACCTCGAGGCCATCGAGCGACTCGTACCGACACGTGTGCAGTTCGAGGTAGCGCGGACCCGATTGCTTTATGGAGAGTGGCTTCGGCGTCGGCGACGGCAGCGAGACGCTCGCGACCAGCTGCGCCGCGCCCATGAGCTGTTCCTCGAATTCGGCATGAGCGGGTTCGCCGATCGCGCTGCCGCAGAATTGCGCGCCACCGGAGAACCCGTTCTGAAGCGCACGGTCGATAGTCGCCTTGGCCTAACTCCCCAGGAGGCTCGTATCGCGACGCTCGCCGCCCAAGGTTCCACTAACCAGGCGATAGCTGAGCAGATGTTCATAAGCTCGGCGACCGTCGAGTACCACCTCTGGAAGGTGTACCGGAAGCTCGAGATCAAGTCCCGCACCCAAATCGCGAACAAGCTCCTTCACTCCGAGCGGCACACCCGGACGACGGACTCCTAACGGCGGCGTAAGCGGCAGCAGCGTTGGGAGGCTCTCCGATTGCAGCGGGGAGCGTCTTCGTGCGAATCGGCTCGACATCGACCGGTCAACGGGTCGAGCGGCGAAGCGCTCTCACTGTGACCGATGAGTTACGAGTCGGAAGCTCCGGGACCGGCCGCCGCGGACCGGTGGACGTGGCTGATCATCGCCTGCAATGCCCAGCTCCGCCTCGCCCGCGGCCTGGCCGCCGACATCCGGCTGCCCTGGCAACAAGGCTAAGGGATTCCTAGATGCCGTACTCGTGTCCGTCGATCAAGTATTGGTAGTCCCGGGCCGCACTTCTGGCTTCGACGGACGGCGTGAGCGCCCTCGGTCGGCGGCGGAGCAGCGGACCTGATGGATCCACGCGAGAAAGGAACACCGGCATGGCATCGGAGAACGAGGAGATCGTCCGGCGGGCCTACCAGGTCGCCGAGGAGAAGGACCTCGAGGGGTGGGTTAACTGCTTCACCCTGGACGGGACCTTCACCGACCAGTCGATCGGCGTCACCTACCAAGGCCCGAAGGAACTCCCCTTCACGGTCGAGAACTACGGGACGGCGTTCCCGGACATGCACCGCGAACTCTTCCGGCTTTACGAGGACGGCAACATCGTCACGGTCCAGCTCGCGCTGCAGGGCACCCACCGCGGCCCGCTGAATCTTCCTGTCGGGGTCATCCCGCCGACGGGCAAGCGGATGGACGCGCCGTGCGCGGATGTCTTCGAAATCCAGGACGGGAAGATCAAGCGCTTCGACTGCTACCCCTCGGGCACGGTCGTGATGGCCCAGCTCGGCGTGCTCGAGAACGTGAGCGCCCATATCCAGCGCTGAGCAGCTCTATCGCGCTTAGTCCTCGGTGAACAGCCAGCCAACGAAGAGAACAGGAGTCACCGTGCCAGGGTCACCAATCAAGATCGGCTACTGCCTGTCCCTTAGCGGCGGCCTGGCTGCCAACGGCCAGACAGCCCGCCTCGCTCACGAGATCTGGCGGGACCGCGTGAATGCTCGCGGCGGTCTGATCGGTCGTCAGGTAAAGCTCGTTTGCGTCGACGACAAGTCCGACGCGACGACCGTCGCCGGCATCTACGACCATCTCCTCTCGGAGCAGAGAGTGGACTTGCTGCTCGGCGGGTACGGCAACAACTCGATCACCCCGGCGATGCCGCTCGTGATGGAGAACGAGAAGTTCCTCGTCGGCCTGATGGCTCTGGGCGAAAACATCGAGTTTGGCTACGACCGGTTCTTCGCCATGATCCCGACTGGTACCGACCCGAATTCGGCGCTCACCGAAGGGTTCTTCGCTACGGCCGCGAAGCAGACGCCGCGCCCGAAAACGGTGGCGATCGTCGCGGCGGACGCTCCGTTCTCGAAGAACCCGATCTTGGGCGCGCGGGCGAACGCGGCGAAGAACGGCCTTGCGGTCGTCTCGGAGACGAAGTACCCGCTCACGACGACGGACTTCGCCCCGTTCCTCAAAGAGGCCCAGCAGTCCTCGCCCGACATCCTCTTCTACTGCGCCTACCTGAACGATTCGATCGGGCTCATCCGCGCTATCGCCCAGTCCGACATGAACCCATTGCTCGTCGGCGGGGCGATGATCGGCCCGCAGAGCAGCGCGGTGCAGACCCAGCTCGGGTCCGTCATCAACGGCATCGTCAACTACGAGTACTGGTTGCCGGTTCCAGCGATGAACTTCCCCGGCGTCCACGACCTGATTGCGGAGTACCAGCAACGCGCGAAGGGCACGCCTGCCGACGAACTCGGGTACTACGTCGCGCCCTTCGCGTACGCGCAGGCCCAGGTATTGGAGCAGGCAGTCGAGGCGACCGGGGGGCTCGACGACGCGGCGCTCGCGGAGTTCACCCGCCAAGCGACCTTCTCCACGGTCGTCGGCGACGTCACCTTCGGGCTCCTCGGCGAATGGGCGGTGCCGCGCGTGCTGACAGTTCAGTTCCGCGGCATCGGCTCGAGCGCCATCTCCGAGTTCGCGAAGCCCGAGGCGCGCGTCGTGGTTGCGCCGGCGAGCTACGCGAGTGGCGAGCTCGTCGTCCCGTACCGAGCGGCAGCAGCGGCG
>DATJOE010000061.1:0-2424 GCA_035507305.1 Solirubrobacteraceae bacterium
AACCAGATGATCTTGGAGCGCGTCGAGCCCGACCGGGTACTGGCATGGCGCTCACAGGACGGCAACTGGGTCTGGGCGTTCGTGCTGAGCGAGCAGGGCGAGCAGACGCGCCTGATCAGCCGCAACCGCTTTCGCCTGCCAACGCTTGCCGCACGACTCGGCATGCTCGCGATGGAGCCGGCCTCGCTCGTGATGGAGCGCAAGATGCTCATCGGAATTAAGCAGCGCGCCGAGCAGCTCGTCGCCTCGCACGACCCCGTCGCGGCATGAGATCATCGCGTCTGTCGCGATCCGCGCTCGCCTTTCGCCTATTGCACGCAGCGATCGCCGGCTGCTTTCTCTTTGCGATCGCCTACGTCTGGCTGTGTGCTCTGACCGGCCGCCGTGGGCCAATGCTGCGACTCGCCGTCGCGTCTTTGATCACCGAGGGAATCGTCGTCACCGCCAACGGCGGGGATTGTCCGTTTGGCTGTCTGCAGGCTCGGGTGGGCGACCCGACACCGCTGTTCGAGCTCGTCCTCACACCCGCAGCCGCGCGCCGCGCGGTGCCGACACTTGGCCTAGTCGCGGCCAGCGGGATCGCGCTCCTGGCGCGTCGCCAGAATCTTCATGGAGGTCAAGATCCGGACCGGCGACTACGGGTATGTCGTTCGTCAGCAGACCCTCTTAGCCGCCAGTCCGGCCCGGCTGCGTGCTCGGCGTATTAGTTGCGCGCATCCGTGGGAGGAAAGTACCGTGAACACAGATGCGACCTCACGTCGAGAACGTTCACGAGCCCCCCGATTGCCCTGACGAACTTCTGGCGAAGATCGGATCGCCTGGGTGCGCGACGGTCTACAACCATCGTCGGCCACGTCCGCTAGGCCGCATCGCACAAGCAGTACCGAGGCAATCCTGTGGTCACGATGGGTCCTTGAGGCTGCCGGGATACTCGCCGCATGAGATCCCGAGCCGATCCGTGAGCGAAAAGTGAAAGGGGAGAGATGGACGCACAACACGAAGTAGAGGTGAAGGGCGGAGCGAAGGGTGACATGCTCGTACTAGGAAAGGCGTCGTGGAGCAAGACCGGCAACGAGGACACCTCACTCAAGTACGCCTGGGAAGACAAGAAAGGGCGGCGCGCGCGCGGCGGCGAGCTACCTATTTGGGCGCTACCGCAAGGCGTACTGTTCGCGGCCGAGCACGGATATATGAGTCGAAAACAGATGGCGCAAATCGCGAAGGGCCTAGTCGACCGTCTAGCCAAAGGCTAGATAGTCAAGGGACCCGTGGTGCTCGCCGTGGGCATCTACGCTTTGCTTGCGCTGAAGGTCAGGTGGGTCCATGAAATCACCTATGGCGACGCGATCGTAGGCATCGGCACTCTGCTGCTCGCGTTGTTCACGGTGTATCTCGGGGCCGAGACCAGGGCAAGTGCTCGGGCAGCGCGACGTGCCGTCGAAACGAGCGAGGAGCCATTTCTCATCGCAACCCCGACTCCCGATTGGGCCCTGATGCACCTCCGTGACTACGAGAAGTGCGGCGAGAAGCCCGAATTCAAGATCCATCGATCTGTCGATCGCGAAGGCGAGTCGCAGGCGTTTGTGCGCCTGCGGCTCTGGAACCTCGGTAACGGACCTGCCATCGCAACCGACGTCAGCATCACGGCCGAAGACGTCGAACTCCTCGATGCCCTACCGCAGGACTACGTGCTCGGACCGCACGGGGTCGCCGATATTGAGATTCCCTCCTATCGCTGGGTGAATCGAAACCGTTCGCCACGCGGCTCTCTCGAGATCCTCTACCGGCACTCCTCAGGGCGCCAGTACCGCACCTCATCGGAGATCGACATCGCCGGCCCGTTCGTGCTCTGTCGGACTTACGAGCGCGCTCGACCCGTCAAACGGCTGTGGTGGACTCGATGGAGGGGAGCGTGAGCATTGGGCAGCTATAGCACCCTGGCCATCGGCGAGGTCAGCCTCTCGTGGAAGTACGAAGTCCCGACCTATCTCACATTTCTATTTCGCGAGCAGGACCTCTATATCGAGCGCGAAGAGGCGTTGCCTTTGGAGCCCGGCGAAGTCCCACATCCGCCGGAGGACTACGAGATCCGCCGCGCTGGGTTTCGGACCACCGTAGCGGCCGCACGGAAGGCTCTGGACGGGCACGGATACACACTCGATTTCTTCGCCGGGATCTACGACTCGTTTCTGCCCGACGTGGAAGAGGAAGTCCGCGAGGTCTTGGAGGAGGAGCTTGGCTCTCGTGCGGGGGAGGGAACTTCAGCGGAGGAAATCGAGCGACAAGCTGCCGCGCATCTCGCGGCGCCACCGCCAACGGCGCTCGGCGACCTCGAAGCGTTCGTGGCGTTCCTGAAGAGTGCGCTCGCCAGCGATTTTCGTATGCCGCCTTTCATTGAGGCGCTCGAGGACAGTCCATGGCTGT
>DATJOE010000062.1:0-3243 GCA_035507305.1 Solirubrobacteraceae bacterium
ACCGCCGAGCAGCGCGGCGTTCCCGGCGGCTTCGTTGGTGATCCAGACGTGATGGACACCTGGGCGACCTCGTCGCTCACGCCGCAGATCGCGGGCCTGCGCGCGGCGGAGACCGACGAATCCGGCGAGGATCAGGACCTGCTCGCGAGCGTGTTCCCGATGGACGTGCGCCCACAGGCGCACGACATCATCAGGACCTGGCTGTTCTCGACGGTACTGCGCTCGCAGCTTGACTACGACGCGCTGCCTTGGCGCAACGCCGCGATCTCTGGCTGGGTACTGGACCCCGACCGTAAGAAGATGTCCAAGTCCAAGGGCAACGTCGTGACGCCGATGCACCTGCTGGAGGAGCACGGCGCCGACGCGGTGCGCTACTGGGCTGCGAGTGGCCGTCCCGGCACCGATACCGCGTTCGACGCCCAGCAGATGAAGGTGGGCCGACGGCTCGCAGTTAAGCTGCTCAACGCCTCGAAGTTTGCGCTCGCCGACCTGCCCGAGGAAGGCGAGCGGCTGAGTAACCCGCTCGACAGGGCGATGGTCGCCCGCTTGACGACGGTCGTCGCCGAGGCGACTGCCAGCTTCGAGGACTACGACTACGCCCGCGCCCTGGAGCGCGTGGAGGTCTTCTTCTGGTGGTACTGCGACTACTACCTGGAGCTGGTCAAGGGACGGCGCTACGACGCGGGCGAGTCCCCAGAGGCGCGTGAAGGGGCGGCATCGGTCAGCCGCGCGCTGCGTCGCTCGCTCTCGGTCTTCCAGCGACTGCTCGCACCGTTTCTCCCGTTCGTCGCCGAGGAGGTCTGGTCATGGTGGCAGGAGGGATCCGTGCATCGGGCGAGCTGGCCCACCTCCGAGGAGTTGAGCGAGGCACTGGGAGGGGCCGAACGCGGCGAGCACGCCGTCGAGGATCTCGCGTTGGAGGTGGCGGCCGACGTGCTCAAGGAAGTCCGCAAGGCCAAGTCTGAGGCGCGGCGACCGATGCGTGCCCCTGTCTCCAGGGTGCTCGTGCATGATGTGCCCGCGCGGCTGACGGCACTCGAGCTGGGCGCCTCGGACTTGCGTGCCGCGGGATCGATCGAGACGATCGAGACGGCTGATGCGGAGGAGTTCGCGGTGGAGGTTGTGCTGGCGGAGGAGCCCGACTGAGCGCGTGGAATATCCGCGCATGACAACTTCCAAGCAGCACAACCTCCTAGCGAGCGCTCTGCTCGCAGCGGCGATCGCGATCGCGATTTTTGCGATCCCGGCCGCGGCGTCCTCATCGTTGAAGATCACCAACTGCAACAAGGCGGCGAGCAAGCCATCACAGCTGACGCTCACTTGCGGCGACGGCAACACGTTTTTGAAGGGCCTCAGCTGGTCGAGCTTCGGTGGGTCGACCGCCCAGGGTAAAGGCACGTTCGTGACTAACACCTGCAAACCGAACTGCTCCGCGGGCAAGAACGTCAGCTATCCCGCGACCGTCAAGGCGACGGGCTCGAAAAAATGCAAAGGCGCGACCGTCTACGCGAAGCTCTCGCTGACGTTCACCGGTTCGAAGAAGCCGGCCTCGAACATTCCGCGCAGCTGGTCGTTCTTCTGTCCCTCCTGATCTGACGAGCCGACGAGCTGATCGTCCGCCCGCGGCCCGCGCGCGTCAAGCGAGCGGCGCCGCGGCGGGCACCCTGTTTGCAAGAGGGTTGCTCCCGTCCCACTGCCCTTCGGAGCCGTAGGGCCGAAAGCGGATGAAGGCCGAGGCGTGATGGAAGGGCCGCGCGGCATGGGCCTTCACTGCGGCGCGGTGCTCGGGCTTCTCGGCGCCCGCAGCGTAGGCGCGCATCTCTCGGGTGCTTGTCCACAGCGAGAAGGTCGCCACCAACGAGGGAGGTCGTGTCAGGCCGGTCCCACGCATCATCGCGGGGCTTTCGACCGCGAGTTGCTCTGCTCCTGCGCTCGCTTTCACGAAGCGCACGGCCTGCGAAAAGCGCAGACGACCGATCGTCAGCACGGCGGCCGGCTCCTCCTCATCCATCGGTTGCGCCTCGCCGAGCAGGTCTTGCAGTGGGGGCCAAACGCCAAACACGTGTGTGGGCTCTAGGCGCGTTCGCCAGCCGTCTTGCATCGCCTCAGCGAGCGGATGCTTCGAGAGGAAGCGATCGAGCGCTTGGTCGTCATCCCACGCCGCGATTAGCGCCACGCGCCCCGGCTCGGGCTTGGGCAGCAATCGATCACGCAGTGGCACCGCGAATGTCAACGCGCTGTAGCGCATGCCCGGCACATCTTCGGGCGATGGCTGTCTGCGAAGCGTTCGCAACCCCGTCAGTCCACCGAGGTCGGCTATGTGAAGCGAGGCGATCAAGCGGGCAGGGAAGGTCCGACAAGCATGTTACTCTTGAGTATACCAGATGGTAACCTCTACCTCCCAAGCGGCCGGTGACAAGACAAGTTCGGGTAATTCGACTCGGCGACGGCTGCCAGGCATCGAGCGGCGCTCGTTGATCGAGCAGGCTGCCGCGAGGCTATTCGCTGAGCGCGGATACGAGCTGACGACCGTCGATCAGATCTGCGCCGCCGCGGGGATTACGAAGCCGATGCTCTACCGCCATTTCGAGTCCAAGCAGGAACTGCATATGCGTCTGCTGGAGCGTCGCCGCGACGAGCTGGCCGCGGCGCCGTTGGGCAAGTTCTTGGAGACAGAAGGTCCGCCGCTCGATCGCCTGGAGGCGCTGATCGATGCCTGGTTCGAGCACGTCGGCGAACACCCCGACACCTCGCGTCTGCTGTTCCAGGACGTGACGGGCGACGCCGAGGTCAAGGAGCTACAACGCGAGCTGCGACGCCGCCAGCGCGCCGCCGACATGGCGATGCTGCGCGAGTTCGGGCCGCCTCTGCCAGAGGAGGAACTGGAGCCTCTGGGGGAGATCATCCGAAGTTCGCTGACCGGGCTGGCGCTGTGGTGGCTGGACCGTTCCGACGTGCCGCGCGCGGTCCCGGTTGCCGCGATGCTGCGGATGGTGCGCGGGCTGCTTGGCGCGAGCTAGGCCCGCGCTCGAACTAGACGCGCGCGAGGAGACGCTGGCGTCGCGACGCGGGGTCTCGTTTACCTTGCGTCGCGACGCCAGCAGCGACTCAGAGGTTGACCGACGCCATCCCAGCCTCGTCGTAGCGGGCGCCCGAGACCTCGGGAAGCTCTTCGTCGATCCGCTTCAGATCCTCCGCCGTCAGCTCGACGTCTACGGCCGCCGCGTTCTGCTCCAGGTAGCT
>DATJOE010000063.1:0-9914 GCA_035507305.1 Solirubrobacteraceae bacterium
CGCAGCGTCCGTGGTGAGCAGCGGCTCTTCGAGCTGCTCGGCGAGCGCAAGGAAAAGACCGTCCGCGGCCGAGACGTTCTCCCTCATCTCCCAGCAACGCGTGCGGAGCGATCAGGCCCTTCCCCGCTGGCGCCGCAGCTCACCCAGCAAGAGCTTCGAGTGCATCGCGCCGATCAGCTCGCGCAGCGGCTCGACGCCCGCGGCGACGATCTCCATAGCCCGCTCGACCTCAACCTCGCCGGCGAGCCGCTCAAGCAACGCGGCGACCTCCTCATGCACGAGCGGCTCAAGCGCCTCGCGATAGCGCAGGGTGTCGTAGACGGTGAAACCAAGTGCCTCCTCGTAGCCGCCCGCGCGGAAGCTCGCGATCGCCTCGATGATCTTCACGTCGTCTTGGTCATAGCCGCTGCGGTTCGGCGTGAGGACGCCGATCTCCGCCAGGCGGTCCAGCACGTTGCGCGGGATCTCATAGCGCTCGCGGACCGCCTTGGGCGAGACCCGCTTAGAGTCCTCGGCGCTCGCGAGCGCGCGCTCGAGAATCCGGTCCTCGAGCTCGATCAGCGCATTCACCCGCTCGGGATCCTCCTCCAGCGTGTTCTTAATCACGCGCAGCGGCATGAAGCGCTTCTCCTGAAGGCGCTTGATCAGCTCGATCCGCTCGACGTACTCGGGCGGGTAGTAGGCCATGTTGCGGCTCGTGCGCACGATGTCCTCGCCCTCGCCGAGCAGCCCCTCGCGCAGGTAGTAACGAATCGTTCCCGCGCTGACGCCCGAGCGCTCGGCGAGCTCGCTCATCTTCAGCAGCGGCCGCTCCTGCTCGGTTTGCGATGCGTTTCGCGCGGTGGCTGCCATGCCCGCGGCCTCGCCTAAACCTGAAAGGAGACGTCCTGCGACGGTGCCGCGGCGCTCGCGACCGCGCCTTCGGCCAGCAGCTCCTGCACCTCGTCCTGCGAGTAGCCCGCGGCGAGCAGCACCTGCTCGGTGTGCTCGCCCAGCGCCGGGCCCGGCAAACGTCCGTGCTCGCCGGGCGTGCGCGAGAGCTTGATAGGCACGCCAAGCTGGCGCACCGGCTCGCTCGCCCCGGGCTGCTCCAGCTCGACGACCATCTCCCGCTCGCGGACGAGCTGCGAGGAGAGCGCCTCCTCCAACTCGAGCACCGGCTCAAGACAGCAGTCGTGCTCGCGCGCGAACACCTCCCACTGCTCGCGGGTGCGCGAGGCAAAGATCTCCTTGACCTGCTCGTGCGCCTCAGAGCCCGGGCGCTCGAACTGCGCGCCGATCAGCTCCTCTCGCCCCACCCCGCGGCAGAAGCCTTGCCAGAACTTTGGCTCCAGCGCGCCGAGTGTGACCCAACCGTCCGCGCACTCGTAGGGGCGGTAGCAGATCAGCGACCCCGCCAGCGGCAGATCCCCGCGGTGGGGGATATTGCCGTCGGCGAAGTAGGTCGCCGCGACCATCGCAAGCCACGAGAGGGCGCCGTCGGCCATCGAGACGTCGACCAGCTGGCCCTCCCCAGAGCCCGGCGCGCTCGGTCCACCGTCGCGCTCGCGCAGCGCGGCGAGGATGCCGAACGCGGCCATCAGCGCGCCGCCGCCGAGGTCGGCGATCTGCCCTGCGGCCTGCACCGGCGCCCCACCCCGCTCCCCGGTCAGCCCGAGCAGCCCGATCAAGCCGAGGTAGTTCATGTCGTGGCCGGAGGCGTCGCGTTTGGAGCCCTCCTGTCCATAGCCGGAGATTGCGCAGTAGACGATCCCGGGGTTCTCCTCGCGCATGCGCTCGTAGCCGACGCCGAGCCGCTCGAGCACGCCAGGGCGGAAGGACTCGAGCACGACGTCGTATTCGCGCACCAGTCGCAGTAGTGCCTCACGGCCTCGCTCGTTCTTCAGGTCAAGGCGAATCGAGCGCTTGTTGCGGTTCAGCGAGAGGAACAGCGCGGACTTCGCGCTGTCGTGGGCGCCCTCGTAGTAGGGCGGGGACCAGCGGATGTAATCGCCCATCCCCGTGTCCTCCACCTTTAGTACCTCGGCGCCGAAGTCGGCGAGCAGTAGCGAGCAGAAACCGCCGGGAAGCAGGCGCGAGAGGTCAAGGACGCGGATCCCGTCCAGCGGCAGACTCATACCGTGGCCTCCGCACGCGAGGCGACCTCGCCGGCCCCGCTGTCGCCGGCCCCGCTGGCCCCACCGCGCTGGGGGACGTTCAGCGCCGCGCGCGCCTCCTGCACAGTCGCGGGGCGCCGGCCCATGTCTTCGGTCATCTGTCGCGCCTTGGCGATCAGCTCGCCATTCGAGCTCGCCATCCGGCCGTCGGGCAGGTACAGGTTGTCCTCGAGCCCCACGCGAATCGAGCCACCGAGCGAGAGAGCCGCGCCGAGGAGCATCCACTGGTCGCGAGAGATGCCGATCACGCCCCAGTGCGAGGGCTGCTCGCCCGCCGGGTTGGCCGGGATGTTCTCGACCATCGCGGCGAGGTTGCGCGCCGTGGGTGGGATGCCGCCGACGACTCCCATCACGCAGTCGACATGCAGCGGCGTTTTCAGCACGCCCATGTCGATCAGCGGCGCGAGGCTGCCGACGTGACCGATGTCGAAACACTCGTGCTCGGGTTTGATACCCAGCTCGTTCATCGCTTCCAGCAGCTGGATGATCTCGTCGAACGGGTTCGGGAAGACCATCTTGAAGACGAAGTCTTTGCGCGAGCGCGAGTACTTCGCGTAGTTCATCGAGCCCATGTTCAGCGCCGCAACCTCGGGCCGGCACGCGCGCAGGTACTCGATCCGCTTCTCTACCGGGACGCCGATCGTGCCGGTGGAGAAATTGACAATTACCTCGTCGCCCACCTCACCGCGGATCGCGTCGGTGATCGCGGCGAAGTCCTCAACCTCATAGCTCGGAGTGCCGTCTGGTTTGCGGGCATGGATGTGGATCATCGTGCCGCCCTCGTCCACGATCCGCCGCGCCTCCGCCGCGTACTCCGCGGGCGTATAGGGGATCGCGGGGCACTGCTCGCGGTTCGCGATCGCGCCCGAGATCGAGCAGGTGATCACGACTGGGTCATCGAGGCTCATCGGTTGGCTCCTCTCCTATACCGGGACGACGCCCTGTCGCTTCCACGGGCGCTCGACGTGCTTGTTCTCGGCCATCTCCAGCGCGCGGCAGATCGTGGCCCGCGTCTCGCGCGGGTCGATCACATCGTCGATCATGTCGTTGCCCGCCGCGATGTAGACGTCGATGATCTTGCGATAGGCCTCGATCAGCTCGGCCTTCTTGGCCTCGGGGTCCTCGGCCTCTTCGACCTGTTTGCGCATCACGATCTCAACCGCCCCCTCGGCGCCCATCACGCTGATCTCAGCGCTCGGCCAAGCGACGATCAAGTCGGGCTCATAAGCGCGACCGTTCATCACGTAGTAGCCCGCGCCGTAGGCCTTGCGGGTAATCACCGTGATCTTCGGGACGGTCGCATTCGCGACCGCGTAGAGCATCTTCGCGCCGTGACGAATGATCCCCTCGGCCTCGACCTTCGTGCCAACCATGAACCCCGGCACGTCCATCAGGAACAGCAGCGGGATCGCGAACGCGTTGCACAAGTTCACGAAGCGAGCGGCCTTGTCTGCGGAGTCGTTGTCGAGAATCCCACCGAGCTGCTTGGGCTGGTTGGCGACGATCCCCACGGGGCGCCCGCCGAAACGCGCGAAGCAGGTGATGATCGTCTTCGCCCACTGCGGCTTCATGTCGAAGTAGAAGCCGTCGTCGGCGATCCGGCGGATCACCTCGTACATGTCATAGGGCTTGCGGTTGGACTCCGGCAGCACGTCGAGCAGCTCCTCGTCGCCGCGCTCGATCGGGTCCGCGCTCGGTCGCAGCGGCGGCTTTGCTTCGCAGTTCTGCGGCATAAACGAGAGGTACTGCTTGATCCGCTCGATGCACTCCTCGTCGTCTGCAACCTCGAGGTCGCCGACGCCTGACTTGCGCGTGTGCACGCGCGAGCCGCCGAGCTCCTCCTGCGTGACGTCCTCGCCGACGGCGGCGCGCACGAGGTGTGGGCCCGCGAGCGCCATCGAGCCGCGGCCCTTGACCATCGGCACGAAGTCCGCGAGCCCGGGGATGTAGGCGGTGCCCGCCGCGCACGGCCCCATCAGCGCGGCTATCTGCGGGATCACCCCGCTCATCACGACCTCCTCGCGGAACAGGTGGCCCGAGCCCGCGAACAGCGAGCCGACCGCCTCCTGGATGCGCGCGCCCGCGGAGTCCAGCAGCCAGATGAAGGGGATCCGCTTGGTGAGGGCCAGCTCGCGTAGGCGCCCGACCTTCAGCTCGCCGGTCATCCCCATCGAGCCGGCCATCACCGTGAAGTCATAGGCACAGACCGCGACGAGCCGCCCTTCGACCTTGCCGTAGCCGGTGATCACACCGTCGGCGGGCGCGTTTACGCCGTCCATCGCGCGCTGGGCGAAGTGCGGGCGCCCATGGATGCCGAGCTCGGTGAACGTGCCCTCGTCGATCAGCAGCGCGAGGCGCTCGCGCGCGGTGAGCTTCTCCGCGGCGTGCTGGCGCGCGATCTTCTCCTCTCCACCGCCGAGCTTGATCTGCTCGCGTCGCGCGAGCAGATCCTCGACGAGGGGACGCAGCAAAGAGGTCTTGGTTGTGTCGGGTGCGGCCATCAACGTCCTTTCCACTGCGGCTCGCGCTTCTCAAAGAACGCGCTGACGCCCTCGACGATGTCCTCGGTCGACTGTGCGAGCGTGAGCTGCGCGCGCAGGTAGTCGAGCGCGTCGTCGAGCGGCATGTCGAGCTGACGGCGCATCGCCTGCTTGCCAAGGCGCATGATCACGGGCGACTTCGCCGCGAGCTTGCCGGCCCAGTCGGCGACGGTCGCGTCCAGCTCGGCGTCCGGCACGACTCGGTTGACAAGTCCGGCTTCGGCCGCCTGCTCGGCACTCCAGCGCTCGCCCAACAGCAGGAGCTCGTTGGCCTTCTTGCGCGGGACGTTGCGGTAGATCAACGCCATGATCATGAACGGGAACGCACCGATGTTGATCTCGGGCGTCCCGAACGATGCTTGCTCGGAGGCGACGATCAAGTCGCAGGCGAGCGCGATGCCGAGCGCCCCCGCGAGCACATGCCCGCGCGCGGCGACGATCGTCGGCTTACCCAGTTCGCCGATCAGCTTGAACAGCGAAACGAAGCGCTCACCCGCGAAGTGCTTGTGCACAAGCGCCATCTCGGCGGCAAAGCCACTGAGATTCGCGCCCGAGGAGAACGTGCGCTCGTGGGAGGAAGCGAGCACGACGCAGCGAGCAGCATCTTCGTCGCGCGCGCGTTCAAAGGCCGCGATCAAGCCCGAGAGCATCTCCGCCGAAAGCGCGTTGCGCGTCTCGGGCTCGTCCATCGTGATCGTCGCCACGCCTCGCTCGTCGAGCGCGTAGAGGACTGGTTCGCCGGGCACTGGCGCATCCTAGCCCGAATCGGTAGCAAGTGGGAAGTGTGCAGTCTTACTATCTACTTTTCTGGGAAGCCCGCCGGTTGTGTCGATCCGCGACGCGGCCTCTGACGCACGCGGAGGAGGCGTCGCGGGGCGCACGACCAGCCGTAGGCAGATACCGGCCCCAGCGAGCAGGCACGCGGCAGCGAACAGCCAGCCGTGACGGAACGACGCGAGAGAACCGCCCACTGCTGTCTGCCCGAGAATCGCGACCATCGCGGCCACGCCTAGCGCGGCGCCGACCTGGCGGGCGACGGCATTAAGTGCGCTGGCCAGCGCGTAGCGGTCGCCGGGCACGGACATGACCGCCCCACCGCTGACGGCCGGGAACGTGAGCCCGACGCCGAGACCCAGGACCACCGCGGCGGGCAGGAACTGGCCTAGGAAGTCCGGGCGCGAGCCGAGCATGGTCGCCAGATATGCCAGACCGGAGGCCCAGATGATCGCACCGGGAACGATCACCGCGCGATGGCCGAAGTGCTCGATCGGGCGGCTGGCAGCGGCCGCAACGGCCATCGCGACGAGCGGACCGGGCACCATCGCGAGGCCTGCCTGCAAGATCGAGTAGTGCCACACTCCGGTCAGGAAGAGGACGTTGCACAGCGTGTAGCCGTAGAAACCCGCAGCCATCACCAGCGTCGCTCCGTTGGCGAGATTGAACGAGCGAACACGGAACAGCGCAGGGTCGACGAGCCGCCCCGGGTCGCGCCGGCAGCGTGCCCAGAACGTCGCGCCGAGCAGCACCGAGGCAAGCATGGTTGCGAGCACCGGCACGCTCAACCAGCCCCATTCTTCAGCCTTGACGATCGCCAGTACGAGCGTCGCGACCGCGAGCGACAAGGCCGCTTCGCCGAGCAGGTCTGGTCGCCGGGTGCCGGGACGCCGGCTTTCGGGGACGATCGCACGGGCAAGCGCGAGCGTGAGCAAGCCGATCGGGACGTTGACCAGGAACACGAGCCGCCAACCCGAGGCCGAGATCAACAGGCCACCTAGCGGCGGCCCCACTCCGGCCGCGGCGGCCGCGGCCGCGGCCCACAGCGTGATCGCCCTGACACGGCGCTCTGCCGGGTGGGCGTGCAGAACGATCGCCAACGAGCTGGGAATCAGCAACGCGGCGCCGCCGGCTTGGAGCACCCGGGCGAGAACCAGCATGTCGAGCGTCGGCGCCAAGGCACAGAGCGCGGAGGCGGCAGTGAACACAGCCAGGGCCAGCATGAACACCCGGCGCCGGCCCAGCTTGTCTGCGAGCTGCCCGCCACCGATCAGGAACGCCGCAAAGACGACGTTGTAGCCATTCAGAACCCACGAGACACTCGACAGCCGCGCGGTCGGGAACTGCGCGGCGATGCTCGGCACCGAGATGTTGACGATCGTCGCGTCGACGAACGCCATCGCGGTGCCGAGTACCGCTACGACCAGCACGGCGGCTGGAGAGCGACGCCACGAGCCTCGTTCGGCAGGCGGCCTGTACTGCGACGGCACGGTCATGTTCTCGCCGCGACGGCGCCCGCGCACGAGCGGCGCCGACTCCCGCGCGCAGGCGTCCCCGCGCCCTCCCTCGCCGGTAGGACGTACATCTACCAAGGCTCCTTTCCCTGGGCCGCCGGTCTCGCGGCAGCCGCGGGACGCGGCAGCCGGTTGACCTTCAAAAACGCCGTCGGCGACGCTTCCTTCCCTGGTGAGCAGATTTGCGCCGAGCCGACAGACGGCCTTAGGCTTGCTTATACGTCTTGTATAAGACGGCTCGTGACCTAGCCCTCGGATCAGGCGCTGAGCGGTCATCGCCACGGACCGTCGTGTGTTTGCGGATACCGTTTTTTTCATGCCCGCGACCGTAGGTGGCCGCGTTGAACGGATCCTTGACAACTCCCCTCTGAGCCCGTAAAGCGCGTGCGCCGTATTGGCCAATCACGCCATCGGTGGGGACCGATGGCAAGACGCTTCTGCCAGTGCGGCGAGCGGCGCGCCCGCAGCGCGCGGCGCGTCAGCGCTTCTTCGCGTGCCGAGGGCCGCGCCGCCGGGCTGCGACCTTGTGCCGATGCTTGGCCTGCTCGCGGAACAAACGTTTCAGTCCGGCGTCGGTGAGCGTTTCGGCGGCGGGTGGCGCCTGGACTTCGACGGGGACGTCAACGGCGAGCACGTCGGACTGCTCGATCAGCCGACCGTGCCCATGGCGCAGCGTGAACGCGACCCGCTCACGCAAGGGCAGCCCGTCTTCGGCGAGGAACAGCTGTAGGTGGACGCGGGGGACGAGGAGCTTGCGCAACACCTGCAGCTGACGGTGGCTGAGCTTGCCAATTCGTTCAAGGGGGATCGTGAGGGCAAACTCAGTCGCCGCCTGACCGTTCACGCTCGCGCGGCCGATCTCCTGAATGCTCGTGGCACGCGCGATGGTCTGCACCGTGGCCTGAAACCCACCCGCTGGTTCGAGCCCTCCTTCGGCCTCGGCAGAGGGCCCGCCGCCGACCGCCGAACCGAGGTGTTCGTCGGGCAGTTCCAGCCAGGGACGCCCCCCATCGACGCGCGCGATCGAGGGCTCTTCGATGTACAGCGTGGTGCCGATCAGGCGAGCGTTGAAGTGTTCGCCGAGGACGCTGACCTGGAAGCTGGCCCGCACGGGCGCAAAGCCGATTTCCCCGGCGGCGGTGGAAACGCTGGAAAGCAGCGCGCTTGCCCGCCCGAAGATCGGCCCGACCCCACCGAGCCCCTTCGGCCTAGGCGTTTCCGAGACGGCGAGGCTCGTGGTGAAGCGCTCGCTTGTGATCTGCAGGGCGAGCATCTTCTGCTCGAGCGCTTGAAGATCAGGTGGAGCCGTTGCGGGCGTAGTTGTGTGCGCGATGTTGGGCACTGTTGCCGCGCTCGCCGCGGGCGCCAATGCCGCGTCCGCCGCGAGGCCCACGAGAAGGACGAGCGCCGTCGACACGGCCATAACCCAGCTCTGTTTTCGCGTTCGAAGCATCCGAAGTCCCAGGCTACCGGCAGATCGTCGCGCGGCTTGGCACCATTTCGCGATGCCACTCTCAGCGGCAGATATCCGCAAGGTGCTCGACTTCGTGGGCGAGGCGCACGGGGCAGGCGATTTGCAGGAGCTGCACGTCTTTCTGCCGAGCGGCCTGGCCGAGCTGGTACGCACGGACTGGGCCTCCTACAACGAGGTCGGGGTCGACGGCTCGGTGCACGTCGCGGTCAGCGTTCCCGAAGTCCCGGCGGAGCTGGTCCCCGAATGGGTCCGCTATGCCCATCAGAACCCCCTCGCCTCGCGCCACGCTCGTACCCGCGACGGGCGGGCGTACCGCTTCTCCGACGTTGCCGAGCGCGAGGAACTCGAACGCTTAGAGCTGTTCCAGGGCTTCTACCGCACGCTTGGAATTCGCCATCAGATCGCCTTTACGCTGCCCTCGCCGCCAGCGCTCACGTTCGCGCTCGCGCTCTCGCGTGGCGGGCGCGACTACTCCGACCGCGACCGTGACTTGCTGAACCTCACCCGGCCGCATCTGATCCAGGCCTATCGCAACGTGCAGGCGCGCGAGCACGCCGCACGTCTGATCGAGGCGCTGCGCCGGGGCGTGGACGCGCGGGGCGAGGCGCTGGCGGTGATCGACGGGGGCGAGGTCTCCTTCGCCTCCCAGGCGGCCCGAAAGCGACTGCACGCGCTCGGCTGGCGCGAGGGCTCGGCGGTGCCCGAGTCACTACTAGCCCCAGGACCGACGGGGCGACTGTGGGATCCACTGCTCCTCGCTTCATCCGAGGGGAACCTCGTGATTCGCCGCCTGCCGAGCGGCGGGCGCGACAGCTTCGTGGTCGTGTTCGAGCGCCCACGCTCGGAGATCAGCGACGCGGCGCTGCGCGGGCTCGGCCTGAGCCCGCGCGAGTCCCAGGTCCTACGCCTGCTCGCACGCGGGCGGGCGACGCAGGCAGTGGCGACGGAGATGGGGATAAGCCCACGCACGGTGCACAAGCACACCGAGCGCATCCACGCGAAGCTCGGCACGCGCGACCGCGCGCAGGCGATCGCGACGGCGCTCGCCGCCGAGCAAGAAGCCGGGGACGGCGAGCGGGTCGCGGAACGCCGCTAGGCGGCTCGCTCAGGCTTTGTGGCCCTTGCGACTGTCGCGGCGCCCATGCTTGTGAGCACCGCTTTTGCCGCCGGTGCCACCTTTGCCGCCGGGCCCTTTCTGCAAGAACAGCTTTTCGACCCCGGAGGGGCTGAGGATCTGCTGGGCGGGCGGTGCTTTCACGTCCACGGGAACGCCGGTTGCTAGGACGTCGGTCGTCTCGGTGGTCGAGATTCCGCCGAACTGCTGGGAGCGGATCACGCGCACCGGTAGGCCCGAGTCCGTGACGAAGACTTCGAGCTTCACCGGCGGTTCGGGCGGGGAGGCCACCGCGCCGGCGCCTTGGATCAGCGCGAATGGATGGATGCTCGCCGTCAGCCC
>DATJOE010000064.1:0-7512 GCA_035507305.1 Solirubrobacteraceae bacterium
TTCTCTCCTCTGTTGATGGACAGGTCCGCCTCGATCCGGGTAGCTCCGGAACCATTGCCGGTCCGGCGATATCGAGATCCCCGGCATTTGCTGGGGAACAGTGGCGACGTCTTCAGACAACATTATCCATCGCCACGGGCGGCTGCAAGCTGGAAGCGCTTCCAACACCCAGCATTTGCAGGCGATCTTGCAAGGGTTGCCCGATCGGGGTGCAGCTAATCCCGATTAACCCGACGAAGCACCCGATATGTCGAACCATCACGCTCTGGCTGAGGGTTAGCTAGGTCCCCGCGGACAGCTCCAGCTCGGCGTCCTCAAAGCACACGCCCACCGGTTCGAGCAGCACACGACGAGGGCCCTTCTCGACGCTCCCCGCCAGCAGCGCCGAGAGCCCCAGCTCCGCGGCCAGCTCAACCAGAGCCTGTCCCGCCCCAGCCGCGCAGTAAAGCGCGAAGCCCGCGCCCATGTTGAACGTCGAGTAGGCAGCGTGCGGCTCAAGCCCCGCCTGCGCGACCAGGAACTCGAGCACGGGCGGTACCGGCGGCAGGCGCTCGATCCGGTAGGTCAGCGCGCGCGTCGGGCGCATCAGCTTGAGCAGCCCATGGCCGGTCACGTGGCTGAGATAGCTGAGCGGCAGCTCGCGCTCGAGTGCTGCCGCGACCAGCGGCGCGTACATCAGCGATGGCGCGAGCAGCGCCGAGCCAAAGCTCGTCCCATCCGCGAGCGAGGTCGCGTAGCCGTCCGGCAAGCGATCGGCGATCAGCCGGGCCAGCGAGGCGCCGTTCGCATGCAGACCGCTCGAAGCGACGAGCACAATCTCATCGCCCGGGGCAAGGGCATCCCCGAGGATCGGGGTCCGCCCCGCGGGCAGGGCGCCGACCGCCGCTCCCGCAAGCTCGATGTCCCGCTCGTCGAGCAGCCCCGGCAGCGAGGGCGACTCCCCCCCGCCCCAGGCGCAGCCCGCGTCCACACAGGCGCTGCGCCAGCCCTCCAACAGCGCGCCGGAGCGCTCAGCGTCCGCGTACCACTCCGAGGCGCCCGTCGCGAAGTACGCGTTGACGACCAACGGCAGCGCGCCGACGCAGCAGAGGTCGTTGAGAATCGCCGCCACGGTGTCGTAGGCCACGTCGGCAAAGCGGTTCTCGCCTTGCGTTTCGAGCACCTGGCGGGCGATGATCGACTTCGTACCCAGCCCCTCGACCACGAATGCAAAGAAGCGTCCGTCGAGCTCGAAAACGAAAGCCGGCTCGCCCCTGGAAGCGTCGAGCGCGCGTCCGCCGCGGTCGGCCAGCAGCGGAGAGGTCGAGAGCGCCTTGGCGATCGCCAGGCGCTTGCCCGCGTCGAGCGCGCCGTAGTCGACGCCCGCATCGCGATAGCTGGCCGTCGCGCGCTGGTCGCCCGTGGCGTTGGCCTCGCTCATGGCCTGAGCCTATGACCTCAGCCGACCCCGTGCTGCGCGCGCCAGCAGGCACGCTCGCCGTAGCAATGCTCCATCCGCACGAGCGCCGCGTGCAGCCGGCGCATGCGCCCCGGCCGCAGTCGCGCGGCGAGGTTGTCCAGCTCGAACGGATCGCGACGCAGGTCGTAGTACTCGCGTTCACCTGTCACGTACTCCACGTACAGGCTGCGCGGCGTCCGCAACGCCTCATAGCTCGGGGGATTGCCCGAGCCGCGCGTCGGCAAGTCGGGGTCGCCCGGATCGAGCACCCGCCCGTGGTGCTCGATCAGGACCGCCCTGCGCCAGCCCGGCGCGCGCCGACCGTGCAGCAGCCCGACCAAACTGTGCCCGTCGACCTGTGGCGGGACCGGTGCGCCCGCCAGTTGCTCAAACGTCGGACAGAGGTCGATGTTCTCGCTCATCGCCCGCACGGTGCGCCCCGCGGGGACGCCCGGCCCGATGACTACCAGCGGGACTTTTATGTCGGTGTCAAACGCCGTGAGCTTGCCTGGGCGCAGGCGGTGCTCGCCCATGTGCAAGCCGTTGTCCGAGCTGAACACGATGTACGTGTTCCGCGCGATCCCCTTGGCCTGAAGCTCTGCCTCGACCTCGCCGATCATCCGGTCGACCGCTTGGACTGCCTGCGCGCGCTTGCGGAACTTCGCATCGATCTGCGCGATCTGCCTGGCGTTCAGCGGTTCGAAGCGGCTCAACCAGGCGGGCTCGTCCTGACCGACTTGGTTGAACGCGGGCGTGCGCGGCGCGCCCAGCCCCGGGAACTCGCCGTAGTCGCGCCGTGCCGGCACGTACGGCGAGTGTGGCGCAAACGTCGCCAGCTCCAACATAAACGGCTGCCGGCGCGCGGCGGCGCGATCGATGAACGCGAGCCCCTTGCCCGCGATCACATCGGTCAGGTAGTCGCGCGGTCCATAGCCATATCCCCGCACGTGGCCGTTGCTGTTCATGTGGTAGCCGTACTCCGGGTAGCCATCGCCCGCCACGTCCCACTCGCTCCAGCCAGGCGGCACGCCCGCAGGGCCCTGTGCCCCAACCGCCACGCTCGCTCCGTCGCCCGCCGTCGCGCCCACCCCAAGGCCGGCGATTGCGCCGTTTGGCTTGTAACCGTTCAGGTACTTGCCCATCAGCGCTGTCGCGTAGCCTCGGTGCTGAAGCGCGACCGCAAATGTTTCGCGCTCCTCGCCGCGTTCGTGAAACACGCTGTAGCCACCTTCGGGCGGGCTGTTGTCGAACACGCGGGTGTTGTGCGGATAGCGCCCGGTGAGGATCGACGCGCGCGAGGGACAGCACAGCGAGTCGGTCACGAAGTAGTTCGAGAAGCTCACGCCGGAGCGCTCCATTGCGAGCACGTGCGGCATGTAGTTCACGAGGTTCTCCGCGAGGTCGTCGGTCAGCACGAACACGATGTTTGGGGCTTGGGCCGCGCGCGGCGTGGGCGCGGTGGGCGTCCCGGCTGTCGTGCCACGCGAGCTCCGCTTCGCCGTGCCAGCCTTCGAGCCCGAGCCTCCGCAGCCTGTGAGCGTCGTCGTAACTACCAGTGCCAGCGCGACGAGCGCGCTCGGCAGGCGGAGAGCTTGTCGCGCGGAGCGCCTCATCGGCGCGCACACGGTAGCGGTCGGTCCTGAAGCTTCTCTCGCGCGGGGCTCAGAGTCGATATACACCGGGTCCGATCCGCACATCTGCCCGACCAGGGCCCGAAGGAGGGACGATGGACTTCCAGCCGAGCGAGCGCTGTTCCGAGTTCAAAGAGCGCCTGAGCGCGTTCATGGACGAGCACATCTACCCGGCCGAGAAGGTCTACGCGCAACAGCTGCGCGACTCGGGCGACCCCCACCATCAGCCCGCAGTTATGGAGGAGCTGAAGTCGCTCGCCCGCGAGCGGGGGTTGTGGAACATGTTCCTGCCCGACGAGCAGGACGGCGCGGGCCTCTCCAACAGCGACTACGCCCCGCTCGCCGAGATGTTGGGTCGCTCGCCGATCGCCTCGGAGGCCTGCAACTGCTCGGCGCCCGACACCGGCAACATGGAGGTGCTGCACCAGTTCGGCACGCCCGAGCAGAAGGAGCGCTGGCTACGCCCGCTGCTGGAGGGCGAGATCCGCTCCGCGTTCGCGATGACCGAGCCCGACGTCGCGAGCTCCGACGCCAGGAACATCGAGCTGCGGATCCAGCGCGACGGCGAGGAGTACGTGCTCAACGGGCGCAAGTGGTGGACGACCAACGCGCTTCACCCGCACTGCCGGATCATGATCGTGATGGGCAAGACCGACCCCGACGGTCCTACCTACAAACAGCAGAGCCAGATCCTCGTGCCGCTCGACACGCCCGGCGTCAGCATCCTGCGCAGCCTGCCCGTGTTCGGCTACGAGGACCAGGACGGCCACGGCGAAATCGACTTCGCCGAGGTGCGCGTCCCCGCCACGAACCTGATCGCGGGCGAGGGAGACGGCTTCATGATCGCCCAGGCGCGGCTAGGTCCCGGGCGCATCCATCACTGCATGCGCGCGATCGGCGCCGCGGAGCGCGCGCTTGAAGCGCTCTGTAAGCGCTCGGTCTCGCGCGTGACGTTCGGTCAGCCGATCGCGACACGCGGCAACATCCTCGACTGGATCGCCGAGTCGCGGATCGAGATCGAAATGGCGCGGCTGCTCACGCTGAAGGCTGCCTGGCTGATGGACACAGTCGGCAACAAGCACGCCCGGACCGAGATCGCCGCGATCAAGGTCGCCGCCCCGAACGTCGCGCTGAAGGTGCTTGACCGCGCAATCCAAGTGCACGGCGGCGGCGGAGTCTCCGACGACTTCGGCCTCGCCTCCGCCTATGCGCACCTGCGCACACTGCGCCTCGCCGACGGTCCCGACGAGGTGCACAAGCTGTCGATTGCGCGCCGCGAGCTGACGCCCTACATACCGCGCGAGCAGTAGCGCTCACGCCCGCTCAGTCACCGCGCCCACAGCTCTGCGCGGCGCGACCCGGTTGGCCGACCCTGCATAGACCGCGCTAAGCCGGGTAAGGCTCGTCTGTCGGGGTGCGGGGTCGCGCCCGGGCAATCGTCCGAATAACAGGGAGGTTGAGTTGAGGATGGCCGCTGAGACAGTAACGCGCGGGCGAGCGTCGATTCGCGCGTGCACCACGATCGTCTGCCTGCTCGCGCTCACGGCCCTCACCCTCTCCGCTCCCGCTGCCGAGGCGGCGTTCGGTCCCGAACTGTTCGAAGCGGGGACGTGCTTTAACAAAAACTGCACATACGCCAGCGTTGAAGCAA
Source organism: Solirubrobacteraceae bacterium (assembly GCA_035507305.1). Lineage (GTDB taxonomy): Bacteria > Actinomycetota > Thermoleophilia > Solirubrobacterales > Solirubrobacteraceae > Palsa-744. The sequence goes on from DATJOE010000064.1 coordinate 4,721, forward strand.
ATCCGAAAGAAGCCTTCACTCAGGCCGCGGGCCATCCCACCTGGGGTGGGACGAAGTTCGTTATGAAACACACCGGCAGCAGCATCGAAGGGGCGTCGGTGAAGCGAATTCGTGTTGACGTACCCGCGGGCCTCGCAGCGAATCCCGAGGCGCCGCAGCCGAAGTGCGCGGTGGAAACCTTCAAAGCGAACCCAAAAGCATGCCCACCCGGCAGCGTCGTGGGCACCACGGAAATGGAAGCCGTCGCCGAACCGCTCGGCATCCCGCTCGCGCTGCCGACGCTCGAAGGCACGGTCTACAACCTGCAGCCTCCCGCAGGACTGCCGCTGGATTTTGGCATCGCGGTCGAACCCGCGGGCGAACTCGTCTCGCCGTTCAGGATCTTCCTCGAAGGACACGTTGACTGGAGCGGCGACTACCACGAGTTCTTCGAAATCAACAATGTCCCCAACGAAGCGACAGTGAACCCAGTGCTGCCGGTCAAAGCGCCATTGAAGGTGTTGATGTCAAAGCTGAACTTCCACGGTGTCGTGGGCGGGAACTTCCTGACGCTTCCGAGCGTCTGCTCGACCACCACGACCTCATTCCTCGAACTCGAATCGTGGAGCGGCGAAATCGCGCACACCGTCACGCACACGCCCGTCGGCGTCGAAGGCTGCGGCAATGTCCCCTTCGCGCCTTCCACCACCGTGCTGCCCGAAGGCGGCTCCGGCTCGCAGCCCGATCGCCCCGACGGCGCCACGACTGTCGTGCAGGTCCCCCAGAAAGTCAAAGAAGACGAAATCAACACCTCTGACATCAAAGACGCGCAGGTCACGCTGCCCGAAGGGCTGACGCTCAATCCCCCGGCCGCGCACGACCTCGCCGCCTGCACGCCCGCGCAGATCGGCATCGGCACCCGCAATCCGGTCGCCTGTCCCGCCGAATCGCGGATCGGCACGGTCGCGATCGAAACCGATCTGCCGCCGGGCACGCTCGTCGGCCCCGTGTTCCTTGGCGGGCCGGAAGGCGGCGGCAAGATCACCGAACCCCCCTACACGATTTATCTCGACGCCGAGAGCAACGTTGACGTGTCCGTGCGCCTGAAGGGCACCGTCTCACCTGACTCGAGTACGGGGCGGCTCACTGTCTCGTTCGCCGACAACCCGCAGCTGCCCTTCAGCGAATTGCGCCTGACCGTCAACGGGGGCGACCGTGCACCGCTGGCGAACCCCCTGACCTGCTCGCCCGCGAGCACTGACTTCCTCTTCACCCCCTGGACCGGCGGCGCGGCTGCCGCCGGCGCGACGCCCTTCGCCCCGGGTGGCTGCCCCTCCAGCACGCCGTTCACGCTCTCTCAGAACACGAAAGACAGCACGACGAAGGCCGCGGCGTACACCGAATACACGTTCAACCTCGCGCGCGACGACGGCAACCAGTACCTGGGTGGAATCAAGACCGTGCTCCCGGCCGGGCTCGTCGGAGCGATCCCCTCGGTAACGCTGTGCGGCGAACCCGACGCGCAAGCGGGCACGTGCTCGGCGAGCAGCGAAATCGGCAAAGCCACCGCGAGCGTGGGCGCGGGCTCGGAACCGTACTCGTTCACGGGCCCCGTCTATCTAACCGGCCCCTACCACGGCGCGCCCTTCGGCCTATCAATCCCGATTCACGCCGCGGCGGGCCCGTTCGACCTCGGCACCGTGGTGACCCACGCGACGATCGGCGTCGACCCGCACACTGGCCGCGTGATCGCGACGACCACAGATCTGCCCTCGATCTTCAAGGGCATACCGCTGCGCCTGCGCTCGATCAGCGTCGCGGTTAATCGGAAAAACTTCCTGTTCAACCCGACGTTCTGCGGTCCAGGCCTCGCCACGGAATCGACGCTCAGCTCGACGACGGGAACCGTGCAGTCCGGACTCTCGAGCCCACTGCAGATCGCCGAATGCGACAAATTGCCGTTCAAACCGAACTTCACGGCGGCGACCAGTGCCTCGACCAACCCGGCGACGCTGAAAGCCAACGGCGCCGCGCTCACGGTGAACCTGCTGCAGGGCGCGCACGAGGCCAACATCCGTTCGGTCGTGGCCGAACTGCCGAAGGCGCTGCCCTCGCGCTTGACCACGCTGCAGAAAGCGTGCGTCGCCGCGACGTATGAAGCGAACCCCTACAGCTGCCCGCCCGGCTCGAAGGTCGGCTCGGCGACCGTCAACACGCCGGTGCTGCCCCAGCCGCTGAAAGGTCCCGCCTATCTCGTTTCGCACGGCGGCGAGGCGTTTCCGGATCTGGACCTGCTGCTCGAAGGCGACAACGGTGTACGCGTGATCCTCGAAAGCAAGACCGACATCAAAAACGGGATCACCAAGTCGACCTTCTCCTCGATCCCCGACGTACCGGTGTCGAGCTTCGTGCTCAGCCTGCCGCAACAGTCGAACTCGGCATTGACCGCGGTCGGCACGCTGTGCACACAGACCCTGGTAATGCCGACCACGATCACCGCCCAGAGCGGCGCAGTGATCAAACAGAACACGCCGATCGCCGTGGGCGGCTGTACAGGCGGCAAAGGCAAAACCCGGATCAAGATCCTCAGCAAGAAAATCAAGCACAACAAGCTTGTGCTGCGGGTGCAGACGTTCGCGCCGGGCCGGGTCAGCGCGAAAAACCGTTACCTACGCACGACCTACAAGAAATTCTCGAAGCCGGGCAAGTACACGATCAAGGTCCCGCTCTCCCGCAAAGGGATCAAAGGGCAGCGAGCGCACAAACTGAAGTTCAAGTTCCGCGTCGGCTTCCTGCCGAAGTCGAAGGCCGAA
>DATJOE010000065.1:0-23280 GCA_035507305.1 Solirubrobacteraceae bacterium
ACGGGACGTGGTTCCTGCTCGGTGCTTTCTTTTCCGAACACTTCGCGACCGAGCGCGTCGGTTTCGTTGGGCGACGCGAGTTCGTCCTCCCACGAGTCGACTTCGCCGTCGTCGAGCAGCGCCAGCGTCGCCGCGTTTGCTTCCGCGGCGAGCGCCTTGACGCCGCTCAGCCCTTTGCCGATCGCCACCGGCACGTTGGACCCGCCGCTGGCGTCGAAGCCGTTGCCGAACTCGGTTCGCTCGTCGTTCCCCCAGCCCACGATCGTGCCGTTCGCGAGCAGCACGAATACGTCCGGGGTGTCGGCTGTGACCGACACGGCGGTCGTGATGCCGGGCACGGTCACGGGCGTCGTGCTGTAGGGGGAGTACTTGCCTTCGTCGCCGAAGCTGCCCGAGCGGTTGTCTTCGTCCGCCCCCCATGCCTCGACCGTGCCGCTGCCCAGGACCGCGAAGCTGTCGAGGTCGCTGACGGCCACCGACGTCGCGCACGTGATCGCGCTGACGGCGACCGGCGAGCGGCTTTCGCTCGTGACCGGCGCGCCGTCGCCTAGTTGGCCGTCAGCATCCGAGCCCCATGCTTTGAGGCTCGCCCCGACGTTGCCTTCGCCTTTGCCCACGCCGTTGGCGAGCACGCTGGTGGCGGCTCCCGCAGCGCCGACCAGCACCACGATGGTCGCTATCGCCGCGCTGCGCCTGCCTTTGCGGATGAAGGCCAACAGAACCCCCTGACGGCTACGTTGGGGAGGCTACTCTAGGAGCCCTCACCGCGCATGCCCGACTTCAAGCTCGACTCCGTCTTCACACCGACCGCCGACCAGCCGCAGGCGATCGAGTCGCTGGCGCAGGGCATCGATTCCGGGCAGCGCTTCCAGACCCTGCTGGGGGCGACGGGCACGGGCAAGACGATGACGATGGCGGGCGTGATCGAGGCCGTGCAGCGCCCGACGCTGGTGATCGCCCACAACAAGACGCTGGCGGCGCAGCTGTGCAACGAGTTCCGCACGTTCTTCCCGGACAACGCGGTCGAGTACTTCGTCTCCTACTACGACTACTACCAGCCGGAGGCGTACGTGCCCAGCCGCGACCTGTACATCGAGAAGGACTCGGCGATCAACCAGGAGGTGGACCGCCTGCGCCACGCGGCCACCGCGGCGGTGTTCGCGCGCAGGGACGTGATCGTGGTGGCGTCGGTGTCGTGCATCTACGGCCTGGGCTCGCCGGAGACCTATGAGATGAACATGCAGATCCTCAAGCGCGGCGAGGAGATCGACCGCGATCGGCTGCTTCGCAAACTGGTCTCGATCCAGTACACGCGTAACGACCAGGTGCTCTCGCGCGGGAGCTTTCGTGTGCGAGGCGAGACGCTCGAGGTGTTCCCGGCATATGCGGAGACGGCGTTCCGCGCGACGCTGTTCGGCGACGAGGTCGAGCGCCTGCAGCACTTCGACCCGCTGACGGGCGAGCTGCTCGAAGACGACCTCGAGCACGTGGCGATTTGGCCAGCGACGCACTACAACGTCAAGGAGGGGACGATCGAGAGCGCGGTCGAAGAGATCGGCCGCGAGCTAAACGAGCGCTGCGAGCAGCTTGAGTCCGAAGGCAAGCTGCTGGAGTCCCATCGCCTGCGCCAGCGCACGCAGTACGACATGGAGATGCTGCGCGAGATGGGCTTCTGCTCGGGGATCGAGAACTACTCACGGATCCTCGACAAACGCCAGCCAGGCGAGCGCCCTTACTGCCTGATCGACTACTTCCCCGACGACTTCATCTGCTTCATCGACGAGTCCCACCAGACGGTGCCACAGATCGGGGGCATGTACGAGGGCGACCGCTCGCGCAAGCAGACGCTGGTCGACTACGGCTTTCGACTACCGAGCGCGCTTGACAACCGCCCGCAGCAGTTCGACGAGTATCTCTCGATCACACCCCAAATGCTGTTCGTCTCAGCGACCCCGGGTGAGTACGAGCGGACACGTTCGACCCGCGTTGTCGAGCAGATCGTGCGTCCTACGGGGATTGTCGACCCGCAGGTCGAGGTACGCGAGACTAAGAACCAGATCGACGACCTGATGAACGAGGTGCGCAAGCGCGTCGATCGCGACGAGCGCGTGCTAGTCACGACGCTGACGAAGAAGATGTCCGAGGACCTCTCGCAGTACCTGCTGGAGATGGGCTTCAAGACCCGCTACCTGCACTCGGAGATCGACACGCTCGAGCGGATCCAGATCATCCGCGACCTGCGCCTGGGGGAGTACGACGTGCTCGTTGGGGTGAACCTGCTGCGCGAGGGGCTCGATCTGCCGGAGGTCTCGCTCGTGGCGATCCTCGATGCTGACAAGGAGGGCTTCCTGCGTGGGGAGACCTCTCTGATCCAGACGATCGGGCGCGCGGCGCGCAACGTCGAGGGCACGGTGCTGATGTACGCGGACAAAGAGACCAAGGCGATGCGCGCGGCAATCTCCGAGACCGAGCGCCGCCGTGCGATTCAGATCGCCTACAACCAACAGCACGGGATCACGGCGGCGACGATCGTCAAGGGCATCTCGGACATCGCCGAGTTCCTCCAGGGCGACTCGAAGGTTCCGCGTGGGCGCAAACGGCGCACGGCCAAGCGCGGCAAAGCCGAGGAGATGCCACAGCACGAGCTGGAGAAGATGATCGTCGAGCTGGAGGAGGAGATGATCCAGGCGGCGGACGAGCTGCGCTTCGAGTACGCGGCGCAACTGCGCGACGAGCTGCGCGAGCTGCGCCGCGACCTGCGGGAGATCCAGGCCACGGAGGCCGGCGCTTCCGGCGCCACCGCGGGCTAGGATGGCCGCCGTGAACATCGACCGGCAAGCGATCGAGCGGCGCGACTTCCCGATCGCCAGGCGCGGCTATGAGCCCGCGGCCGTGGATGCCCACCTGCGCGCGCTGGCGAGCGAGATCGAGCAGCTGCAGCGCGAACGCGGCGGAGGCTCGGAGCCATCGCTGGCTTCAACCGCGGGTACTCAGGTGCAGGGCATCCTCGCGGCGGCAGAGGCCGCGGCGGCGGAGATCGAGCAGCAGGCGCGCGAAAGCGCGCGTCGCACGCGCGACGATGCCGACCGCGACGCGGCGCAGACGCGCGAGGAGGCGATCGAGCAGGCCCGTGCCCATGGAGCCGCGGTGGCTCAGGCGACGAGCGCGCTGCTCGCTCGTGTGAATGGGATGGATGGTGAGGTGGGCGCGCTCGTGGACAGCCTGCGCTCGGGCGCCGGGCGCCTGGCAGCCGACCTCGAGGCGGTCGAGACGAACATGGCCGAGCTGTACGACGCAGCAGCGGGCCAGCTGGTCACGCGCGCAGTGGCGAAGGAGGCCGCGCAACCAGCGGTGCCCACGCCGCCGAGCCTCAACTCGCCCGCGCCGCGGGCGAGCGCTGCGCCGACCGCCGCGGACCTTCCGCTTCCGCCGCCCGCGTCCGGCGCGGCGGCGCCACAGATCAAGCCTGCGCGGACGAGCCCGCCACCACTTTCGCCCGCCGACAGCGCGGACCCGGACGTGCACGTCGACCCCGAGGCGCCGGTGCCTGGCCCGGCGAGCGAGCCCGCTGCCCCCGTGACCGATAGCGGCGATCTGGACAGTGCGCGTCTGGTCGCTCTGAACATGGCACTGAACGGCGAGTCGCGTGCCGAGGCCGATCGCTACCTGGCGGAGAACTTCAAGCTCGCGGACCGGGCGAAGCTGGTGGACGAGGTCTTCGCGGCCATAGAGGGCTGAGGGTTCCAAGCAAGCCCGCTCTTTGCGCAAATCGCGCACCCGAACATCTGTTCGGCCTCATAGAATGACTGTCGGATGCCGACCGGCAATCAGATAGTCGTCTCAGGGGCGCGCGAGCACAATCTCAAGGACATCTCGCTGTCGTTGCCGCGCGACGCGCTGGTCGTCATAACGGGGCTCTCGGGCTCGGGCAAGTCGAGCCTGGCGTTCGACACGATCTACGCCGAGGGGCAACGTCGTTATGTCGAGTCGTTGTCGGCGTACGCACGCCAGTTCCTGGGCCAGATGGACAAGCCGGACGTCGACTCGATCGAGGGTCTATCGCCGGCGATCTCGATCGACCAGAAGACGACGTCGCGCAACCCGCGCTCGACGGTGGGCACGGTTACGGAGATCTACGACTATCTGCGTCTGCTGTGGTCGCGCGTCGGCAAGCCGCATTGCCCGATCTGTGGACGGCCGATCGTGGGCCAGTCGGCGGAGCAGATCATCGACCAGGCGATGGAGCTGGCGGAGGGCACGCGCTTCATGGTGCTCGCGCCGGTCGTGCGTGGGCGCAAGGGCGAGTACGGCAAGCTGTTGGACGATCTGCGTGCAGACGGCTTCGCGCGCGTGAAGATCGACGAGCGGATTCGCATGCTCGAGGAGTCGATCGTGCTCGATAAGCGCTACAAGCACGACATCTCGGTGGTGGTCGACCGCCTGGTGATGCGCCACGACGTACGTAAGCGCCTGGCCGACTCGATCGAGACCGCGGTCGGTCTGGCGGACGGGTTGGTGGAGATTGAGATAGTCGGACGATCGAGCCAGGGCGATACGGCGGATGCGCCGGACGGTGAGACCAAAGGCGTGAAGGGCGCGACGGCGGCGCGCGCTGCCGCGGCGCAGATCGTCCCGGGCGAGATGCCCGAGCCAGGCACGATCTTCACGTTCTCCGAGCGCTTCGCCTGCCCTGAGCACGGTCCTTCACTGGTCGAGCTGGAGCCGCGGATCTTCTCGTTCAACTCACCGCACGGAGCATGTGATCACTGCACGGGTCTGGGCTCACAGATGGAGATCGACCCCGAGCTGGTCGTACCCGACCCAAGTCTGTCGATCGGCGAAGGGGCGATTGTGCCCTGGGCAAACAGCAGCTCCAACTACTACGAGCAGGTCACCGAGGCGATCGCCGAGCGCTACGACGTCGACCTGGAAGAGCCCTGGGAAAACCTCTCTAAGGAACAGAAAGACCTGTTCCTGTTCGGCACGAACGGCGAGCCGTTGCAAGTCACCTATCGCAACCGCTATGGCCGCCGACGTTCTTACGCGACGCGCTTTGAGGGGATCGTGAAGAACCTCGAGCGCCGCTATCGCGAGACCGACTCGGAGTGGACGCGGGAGAAGATCGAGGAGTACATGTCGCTGCGTGCGTGCCCGGTGTGCGATGGCGCGCGGCTGCGCGCGGAGTCGCGTGCGGTGCTTGTGGGCGGGACGCGGATCGAGGACTTCTGCGCGCTCTCGGCGCGACGGGCGCTTGAGTGGCTACAGGATGTCGAGCTGTCTGAGACCGATCGTCACGTCGCGCGGCTGATCCTGCGCGAGATCTCCGAGCGGCTGCAGTTCCTGGAGAACGTGGGCATCGGCTACCTCTCGATGGATCGCGCGGCCTCGACGCTCTCGGGCGGCGAGGCGCAGCGCATCCGCCTGGCGACGCAGATTGGCTCCTCGCTCGTGGGCGTGCTCTACATCCTCGATGAGCCTTCGATCGGGCTACATCAGCGCGATAACTCCAAGCTGATCGCGACGCTCGAGCGTCTGCGCGACCTCGGCAACACGGTGATCGTGGTCGAGCACGACGAGCAGACGATGCGTTGTGCCGACCACCTCGTTGACCTCGGGCCGGGGGCGGGCGAGCACGGCGGGGAGATCGTCGCGCAGGGCACGGCCGCGCAGGTGCAGCGGGTCAAGCGTTCGCTCACAGGCCAGTTCCTCGCGGGCACGCGCACGATCGACGTCCCGGCGAAGCGACGCACGCCGAACGGCTACATCGAGATCCGTGGCGCGAGCGAACATAACCTGCGCGACATCGACGTGCACGTGCCGCTCGGCGTACTCACGTGTGTGACGGGCGTCTCGGGCTCGGGCAAGTCGACGCTGGTGAACGAAGTGCTCTACAAGGCCGTGGCTAACCGCCTGCACCGTGCCCGGCAACGCCCCGGGGCGCACCGCGCGATTCATGGCCTCGACCAGCTGGACAAGATCATTGCGGTCGACCAGTCGCCGATCGGGCGCACCCCGCGCTCGAACCCCGCGACGTACACGGGCCTGTTCGACGTGATCCGTGACCTGTTCTCAAAGACCCAGGAGGCCCGCGCGCGCGGTTACAAGCCGGGTCGCTTCAGCTTCAACGTGAAGGGCGGGCGCTGCGAGGTCTGCCGCGGCGACGGGCAGATCAAGATCGAGATGCACTTCCTGCCCGATGTCTATGTGCCTTGCGAGCAGTGCCACGGTAAGCGTTACAACCGCGAGACGCTGGAAGTCCGCTTCAAGGGCAAGAGCATCGCCGACGTGCTGAACATGCCGGTCGAGGAAGCGCTGAAGTTCTTCGAGCACATCCCGAAGGTCCGCCGCCGCCTGGAGACGCTCGACGCGGTGGGGCTCGGCTACGTGCGGCTCGGCCAGCCGGCGACGACGCTCTCGGGTGGTGAGGCTCAGCGGGTGAAGCTCGCGACCGAGCTGTCGAAGGTGGCGACGGGCCGCACGCTGTACATCCTTGACGAGCCGACGACCGGATTGCACTTCGCGGACGTCCAGCGCCTGCTCGAGGTGCTGCAGCGGCTGGTCGACGCGGGCAACAGCGTCGTGGTGATCGAGCACAACCTCGACATCATCAAGTCGGCGGATCGGATCATCGACATGGGACCCGAGGGCGGGGAGGAGGGCGGCCTTGCGATCGCGGTGGGTACCCCCGAGGAGGTCGCCGCGGAGCCGGGCTCGCACACCGGCCAGTTTCTCGCGGAGCTGTTGACGCCGACGGTCAAACGCACGTCCGCAAAAGCGCCGCGCCGCAAACGCGCGGCGAAGGTCGCCGCTTGAGCGAGCCGGGCGTGGCGAACGGCGCCCCGGCTCCTGCGCCAGAGCTCGCGGCGCAGGCGCGCCTCTGGTTGCAGAAGTGGCGGTGGTATGAACGCAACTCAGTTCCCTGGAACCGCGCACGCATCCACTGGGAGCTGATGCGTCGCGGCGCCTTCGCGCGCTGGCCGCTGCATGGAAACGTGCTGGAGGCGCTGCGCGAGGGGCGCCTGGAGGTCGGTCCCGAAGTGCTGTTCGAGCCCGGAGTGTGGATCACGGCTCCGGGCAGCGCGCGCGTGCGGATCGGCGGCGGCACATTTCTGAACAAAGAGGTGATGGTTGCGGCGGAGGAGCTTGTCGAGATCGGCGAGCACTGCATGCTCGCGAACGGCTGCTTTGTCTCGGACGCGAACCATCGCTTCGATGACCCGCACAAGCCGATCACCTGGCAAGGCTTTCAGAGCAAGGGGCCGACGCGGATCGGCGATGACTGCTGGCTCGGCGCGAACGTCGTCGTGACGAGCGGCGTGACGATCGGCGAGCGCTGCGTGATCGGCGCGAACAGCGTTGTCACCCGCGACGTGGAGCCGTTCTCGATCGCGGCGGGGCTGCCGGCGAAGGTGATCCGCCACGTGGAGTATCCGCCGGAGTCGGCCTGAGGCGCCGACTCGCGGCGGCGAGGTCTAGTCGCTAGCCTGCCGCCATGGACCTCTATGAGGCGATGCGCTGCGCGCCGACGAGCCGTCGCTTCACGGCGGAGCCCGTCGCGCCCGAGGCGCTGCACCGCGCGCTGGAGAATGCTCGCTTCGCCCCGAGCGGTGGCAACCGCCAGGGCTGGCGCGTGGTCGTCGTGCGCGACCTCGACCGGCGCCGGGCGATCCGCGACCTGTACCTGCCGCACTGGCGGGACTACATGGAGCTGACCGGCGGCGCGAAGATGCTCGCCGAGCCCGAGGGGGTCGATGCGGTGCGCCTGCGAATGATCCGCGGCGCGAACGAATACGCCGAACGGATGGACGAGCTGCCCGTGCATCTGGTGATCGGCGTGCGCTTGGCCGACCTCGCGGTGACCGACGCGAAGCTGCCACGCCAGAGCATCGTGGGTGGCGCTTCGATCTACCCATTCGTACAGAACCTGCTGCTCGCGCTGCGCGCCGAGGGCCTCGGCGCGGCGATGACCACGCTGCTTGTCCCGGCCGAGGCCGAGGTCAGGGAGCTGCTGGGGATACCTGAGGACGTCGCGCTCGCGGCGCACATCGGCGTGGGGCACCGTGCGGACCCCTGGCCGAAAAACCTCGCGCGACGTCCGGTGGAGGAGTTCGCGTTCGCCGAGCGCTTCGGCGAGCCGCTCGCATAGGGAAACGAGCGGCTCGCCGGGGGGCTGTCAGATCAGGAACCGGGTACCGGCAGCGGGTTGAAAGGCGCGGTGCCGCTCGCGAGCTGGTAGCCCTGGCCGGTCGCCGTGTTCGCGTAGGCCAGCTCCTTTGCCAGGGTGCCCACGCCGTTAGCCGCGGGCAGCGGCGCGAACTCGACGGTCGAGAGCACGCCGAGCGCCTGGCCCGCGGCGTTCAAGAAGCCGCTGCCCGAGTCGCCGGGGATGCCCGGGGTGACCGTGTATAGCTGCTGGCTCCAGCCGCCGGTTTCTTCCTGGTCGCCGAGGCTCACGCCGGTCTTCGGGCTGAGCGCGCTGACGCCGAGGCGCAGGATCGAGTTGCCGTAGCTGAAGACCTGTTCGCCCTGCGTGGAGGCCGAGGGCGCCAGCGCTTCGGGCCCACCCCAGAACGGCACCGTCGGATTGACGTTGGCGAGCTGCGAGGGTTCGATCTTGATTAGCGCGAGGTCGTTGTAGGCGCAGGTCTCCGCGTCTTTCTCCTTCGCTTTCTGCATCGTGAGCCACGAGTTGTAGGCGAGCGTGCCAATCCGCGTGCCGTCCTGCACGCCGCCGTTGATGAGGTCACCCGAGTAGATCGGCGTGCCGAGCGGCAGTGATTTCGTCGAGCAGCCATCGGTTTCGGTGTCTTCGCCCGTCGAGGAGCAGTGCGCGGCCTGGCCGAGGTAGACGTTGCCCGCCGAGTCCGTGAAGACGAAGTTCGCCGTGCACTGCGAGGCGCCGTTCAAGAACGAGGACGCGTTCGTGAACGTCATCACGCCCGGGTGGATCGTGGCGCTTCCCTCAGGCGCCCAGGCTGCGGCGCTCGAAGCGCCGGCGAGCAGCGGGAGCGCGAACAGGGCAAGCGTGAGCGGCAGGAGCATGCGCGGCTTCATAGCTTCCTTTCTTCGGACATGGACGAGCCCCGCTCCGGGGGAGCGGGGCTGGGGCTCAAATTCCTGACTACCGTCGGCGAGCCGCCCACGCGGCGGCGCCAGGGCGCGATTTACCCGCGCCCGTGACGCTCAAACAAACAGCCGTCCTGTGGTCAAGCCAAACGCGGGCCACGCCGCGCGTCTTCGGCCGCGCCGGGTGCCCTCAGCCAAACGCGGGACGCGCTGCGCCTCTTCAGCCCAGCTGGGCCTGCAACTCGGCCAGCTCGGCGGGGTCGATCTTGTATGTGTGCTCTGGGCCGGGGTAGCGGCGAGTGCGCACGTCCTCCGCGTAGGCCGAGACGCCCGCGTTCATTTCCTCTTGGATGTTCGCGTAGCGCTTGACGAAGCGCGGGCCGAGGCCGTCGCGAATGCCCAGCAGGTCGTGGAACACGAGCACCTGTCCGTCGGTGGCGGAGCCCGCGCCAATACCGATCACCGGGATCTCGACACGGGGCATCAACTGCTCGGTCACCGCGCTGGGGATCGCCTCAAACACGAGCGCGAAGCAGCCGGCTTCCTGCAAGGCGAGTGCCTCAGCGCCGATCCGCGCCGCCGCGGCCGCCGTGCGGCCCTGGGCCTTCCAGCCACCAAGCGCGGTCGATGTCTGCGGCGTCAAGCCGACGTGGCCCATTACCGGGATGCCCGCGTTCACGATCGCGCGAGCGCGCTTGACCGAAGCCTCGCCGCCGCCCTCGAGCTTGACGGCCTCGCAGCCGGCCTCCTTGACCATGCGCATCGCTGTGGAGATCGCCTGCTCGTCGGAGACCTCGTAGGAGCCGAACGGCAGATCACCGATCATCAGCGGCGTACGCAAGCCGCGGCGCACGGCGCGCGCGAGCACGAGCATGTCGTCGAGCTCCACGGGCGTCGTCGCGTTGTAGCCGAGCATCGTGGTCGCGGCGGAGTCGCCGACCAGCACGAGGTCGACGCCCGCGGACTCCGCGGCGCGAGCGCTCGGGAAGTCGTAGGCCGTGACCATCACGATCGGTTCGCCGAGTCGCTTCTTTTCCAGCAGGAGCGGCAGGGTCATCGGCAGCCTGCCGGGGTCGGATGGGGCTTGAATATCGGGGTGGCTTGACATGTGGGGTGGTTCCTCTCTGACGTCAGTTGACGCTCTGCGTAAGCAGGGTCGCCACCGCGTCGTCGACGGTGATGATGCGATTCGTCTGCGCCTCGACATGCACGACGCGCGGCTCGTAGCGCTCGAGGTCGGCCTCGTCGTAGGTGCCGTAGGAGACGACGATGATCGTGTCGCCTCGCTGCACCAAGCGAGCGGCGGCGCCGTTGATCGTCATCACGCCGGAGCCGCGCTCTCCGGCGATCGTGTAGGTCTCAAAACGCGCGCCGTTGTCGATGTCGAGCACGTGCACCTGCTCGTGCTCGAGGATGTCCGCCGCCTCCAGCAGGTCGGGGTCGATCGTGATCGAGCCCACGTAGTGCAGGTCGCAGTCTGTAATCGTCGCCCGATGGATCTTGGACTTGAGCATGGTGCGTTGCATCAGGCGATTGCCTTTCTGGGTTCGGATTCATGTGGGTGGGGTGCAGCTGCCGGAGCGGGCCTGAGGATCGCGTTGTCGATCAGCCTCGTCTCGCCGACCTGGGCCGCGACCGCGAGCAACGCCTCCTGGCTCAGCTCGCGCACCGGCAGAAGGCTCTCGGGATCGACGAGCTCCAAGTACTCGGGCTGCACGTCGTGCGCGAGCATCGCCGCGCAAGCCACGTCGAGCAGCGCCTCGGCCGAGTGCTCGCCTTCGGCGGCCCGCTGTGTCGCAGCGCGCAGCGCCTCGGACAGCGCGACGGCCCGCTCGCGCTGCTCGGCGCTCAGGCGGGCGTTGCGGCTGGACATCGCAAGGCCGTCGGACTCGCGCACCGTAGGACACGCCTGGATGCGTACCGGCAGGTTCAGGTCCGTGACGAGCCGACGAATTACCACGAGCTGCTGTGCGTCCTTCTGGCCGAAGTAAGCCACGTCTGGCTGGGTCATACCGAGCAGCTTCGTCACCACCGTGCTTACGCCGCGGAAGTGCTCCGCGCCTCGCGAAGCACCCTCCAGACGCTCGGTGATCCCGAGCACTTCGACCGCCGTGGAGAAGCCAGGGGGGTAGACCTCGTCGACCGTGGGCGCGAACAAGATGTCAGCGCCCGCCTCGGAGGCAAGCTGGGCGTCGCGGCGCTCGTCGCGCGGGTAGTGCTCCAAGTCTGAGTGCTCGTTGAACTGAGAGGGGTTCACGAACAGCGTCACAATCACCACGTCGCACTCGCGGCGCGCGCGACGAATCAGCGAGATGTGTCCGTCGTGCAGCGCGCCCATCGTCGGCACCAGGCCGATCGACTGGCCCGCGCGGCGCGCGGGAGCCAGCGCGGCGCGCAGATCCTCGACGGCGCGCGAGGTCCTCATGCGCAGGCGTTAGGGCGGTTGACGGTGATCATCGGCTTCGGTCCAGTTCCTCGCGGATACCGGCGCGACAAAAGGTGTCGGTGCTGCGGACTTCGGGTCCATCCCGGCGTGTCGGTGACGGCCTGTCACGAATGATACAGCCGCTCCGGCGGCGCACAAGGGGCCTGCGGCGGAGCGGCGCGAGCCTGTGAGCGACCCTTTGAGCGCGTCTACCAGGCGTCCACGAACGGGCGCCGCTTGCCCTCGCGCTCCCACCATTGCGGGCGGCGCGCATCGAACAAAGTGGCGATCCAGCGGCGCGAGTCTGCGGGGTCGATCACGTCGTCGATCTCTCCGTAGGCCGCCATGTTCATACCGCGCCCACGCTCGTAGGCCATCCCGACGAACGTCTCGAACAGGCGCTCGCGCTCGGCGGAGTCCTCGACCGCGTCGAGCTCGCGGCGCATGCCTAGGCGCACGGCGCCCTCCAGGCCCATGCCACCGAACTCCGAGGTCGGCCAGCCGACCGTGAACAGTGGCGCCTTAAAGCCGCCACCCGCCATCGCCTGCGCGCCCAAGCCGTAACCCTTGCGCAGGACGATCGTGCCGCAGGGCACGCTGAGGTTCGCGCCGCCAAGGAACATTCGCGCGAAGTGGCGCACGGTCGCGGTGCGCTCGGCCGCGGGTCCAACCATGAAGCCGGGCGTGTCGCAGAGGAACAGCACTGGCAGCGAGAACGCGTCGCACATGCCGATGAACCGCGCGGCCTTATCCGCGCCCTCGGCGTCGATCGCCCCGCCGAGATGTGTAGGCACGTTGGCGACGACGCCCAGCGGCCGACCGTCGAGCTTCGCGAGCGCGGTCACCATGCCCGCGCCAAAGCCGCGACGCAGCTCGAGCACCGAGCCGACGTCGAACAGCCCGTCGATCACGGTGCGCACGTCGTAGACGCGCTTGCGCTGCTCGGGGATCAGCGTTCGCAGCAGCGTCTGGTCGGGCATCTCGCCCGGCGCGGTAGGCCCGTGGAAGTAGCCGAGGTAACGCTTGGCCGCCGCGACCGCCGCCGCGTCGTCCGCGACGCGTAGATCCACGACGCCGTTGGCCTCCTGCACATCGATCGGGCCAACCTCGCCAGGCTCGAACACGCCGAGCCCGCCGCCCTCGATCATCGCGGGGCCACCCATGCCGATGCTCGCGTCCTCGCTCGCGATCACCACATCGCAGCAGCCGAGCAGCGCGGCGTTGCCCGCGAAGCAGTAGCCCGAGGCGATCCCCACGAGCGGGACGAGGCCGCTCAGCTGCGCGAACAGTGCGAACGCGCGGCAGTCCAGCCCCGCGACGACCGGCATGTCCACGTCGCCCGGGCGCCCGCCGCCGCCCTCGGCGAACAGCACCAGCGGCAGCCGCCGCCGCTCCGCGACCTCGAATAGGCGGTCCTTCTTCGCGTGGTTGCGAAAGCCCTGCGTGCCCGCGAGCACCGTGTAGTCGTAGGACAGCGCCACGCAGGGGCGGCCGTCGATCTCGCCCACGCCCGCGACCAGGCCGTCCGCCGGAGTGCGCTCGATCAGCTCCTCGCGCGATCGCCTGCTCTCCTGCGCGGCGAACAGCAGCGGGCCGTACTCGACGTAGCTGCCCTCGTCCACGAGGTCTGAGAGGTTCTCGCGCGCTGTGCGCCTCCCGCGCTTGCGCCGCCGGGCCACGGCCTCGGGGCGAGCGGCATCGAGGCCCACCGCATGGCGCTCGCGCACCGCCTCCAGGTCCGCGCGAAAGCCGTTCGCGCTTGGTTGGGTAACGGGCTCGGCTTGGGCTGCGGCGCCGTCATCCGTGGCCGGGCTCATCACGAGCAGCGTCTGGCCTTCCTCCACCGCGTCGCCCACGCTCACCTCGATGCGCCGTACGACGCCGCCGGTCTCCGCCAGCACCTCGTGCTCCATCTTCATTGCTTCGAGCACGAGCAGCGCGCTACCCGCGCCTACCGGCGCATCCGGTTTGTGCGCGAGCGAGACGACTACGCCTGCAAACGGCGCCTTCACCGCGATCTCCTGGCTTGACGACATGGCCAGATCATTGCGCAGCGCACAAGCCCAGGGCGGCGTGCGCCGTCTCGCGGGCAAGGACTACGATCAGCCGATGTCTGCTGCCGAGAGCGAGCTGCCCGCCGCCGAGCGGCGCGAGCTGCTCAAGGAGGTCTTCTCCCAGGCCAGGGTCTGCACGCGCTGCCCGGAGCTCGCGGCCACGCGTAAGACCGTCGTGTTCGGGGCCGGCAACGCCGATGCGGACCTGATGTTCGTGGGGGAGGCGCCAGGGGCGAGCGAGGACGAGCAAGGGGTGCCGTTCGTGGGCCGGGCCGGGAAGCTGCTCAGCACGCTGCTCGAAGAGGTTGGACTAAAGAGAGACGATGTGTTTATTGCGAACGTGCTCAAGTGCCGACCCCCAGGCAACCGCGATCCCCTCCCGGTGGAGATCGAGAACTGCCAGGGCTATCTGCGCCGCCAGGTCGAGCTGATCCAACCCACAGTGATCTGCACGCTTGGCAACTTCTCGACGAAGCTCCTGCGTGGCGACCCCACCGGGATCACCCGCCTGCACGGCCAGGCCGAAGTGCTAATCCTCGGCAAGCGCGCCGTGCGTCTGTACCCGATCTTCCACCCCGCCGCCGCCCTCTACACCCCGCGCATGCTCGAGACGCTGCGCGAAGACTTCGTGCGCCTACCGGATCTGCTCGCGCAGGGGGCGCCCGAGCAGCCCGAGGAGGTCCCCGAGCTAGCCGAGCCCGAGGAGCCGCCGCAGGCTGCCGTTGAGCAGACCGAGCAGGGCGAGGACGCCGCCGCCGATCAACTCGGCCTGTTCTGAGCATCGGGATACCGTCGGACGTCGGTCTGGACCAAGTGTCCAGCTGATCTGGACAGATTTCTGGACGCTTTTTCCCTGCAAAAAGGGGTTTTCTCCCGAACGGCGAAGATTTTTTTCCCTTGACCTAAAGTCGGCACTTACCCTCGCCGATACAGGTCATGTCTCCATCCCTCCAGGAGTACGATCGGCCCGCGACCCTTTCTCCCGCGGGCCGATCGCTTTTAACGCCGCGGCGCTTGGCTCTACAGTCTCGTCGTGGCCGTGCGCATCGTCGATACCGCCGACCCCGGCGAGACCGAAGCATTCGGCGCGGAGCTGGCGGCGGACTTGAAGGATGGGGATGTCGTGCTCGTGCGCGGCGAGCTGGGCGCGGGCAAGACGACGCTCGTGCGCGGCGCCGCTCGAGCGCTTGGCGTCAGCGACCCCGTGACGAGCCCTAGCTTCAGCATCGGGCATCGCTACAGCGCGCGCGAGGACCTCACGGTCTCGCACCTCGACCTCTACCGCTTGGCGGGGCTCGATCAAGAGGACCCCGATCTGCTCGCGGACTACCTCGGCGAGGGGCGTATCGCGTTCGTGGAGTGGCCGCCCGACGCCGAGCGCGAGCTCGCGGGCGCGCGCCTGCACGTCTCGCTTTCCCATCGGGGGGAAGACCGCCGCCGGATTGAGGTGCGCGAGCCATGATCGTGCTGGGTTTTGACACCGCGTCCCACGCCACCGCCGTGGGACTGCGGCTCGCCGACGGCAGTACTCTGCACGCCCGCGACGACCCGGCCCCGGGCGATCACCCCGGTCACGCCACCCGGCTGCTCTCGCTGGCGCGCGAGCTGCTCGCCGAGGCGGGCGTCGGCTGGGATGAGCTGACGCGTCTCGCCGTCGGCCTTGGGCCCGGGCGCTTCACGGGACTGCGCGTCGGGATCGCCACTGCCCGTGGGCTTGCCCAGTCGCTTTCGATCGAGCTCGTTGGCGTGTCGAGCTTGCACGCCCTCGCTCTGCCCGCGACCTGGGAAGGCGCCGCGAGCAGCCAGGCCGGCGAGAGCGGGCCGCCCCCCACGATCGCCGTGATCGACGCGCGCCGCGGCGAGGTCTTCGCCGGCGCCTACGCTGCCCGGGGAGACGTGGTGTTTGCCCAGCCTCTGCGGCCCGAAGAGCTGCTGACGATCGTCGAGCAAATCGAGCGCCTCGGCGGTCCCGTCGGCGAGCGCTGGCGCGCAGTCGGCGACGGCGCGCTGCTCCACGCCGAGCAGCTCGCGCGCGGCGGGGTGGAAGTGCCCGATCTGGCCTCGCCGCTTCACCTGATCGACGGCCGCGCGATCTGCGAGCTGGGCGCGCTCGCCGCGCCCGTCGGCCACGGGCAAGCCGCGCTTGCGAGGATCCTGCCCGACTATCGCCGCGCGCCCGATGCCGCACTCGCGCGCGGCGCGCAGCCGCCGACCGCTGCCGGGGTATCGCGAGCGTGAGCGAGCCATCTTCATCTCAATTGCAGGGAGGGGGAGAGGCGCCAGTGGTCGATATCCGACCGCTTGCCTACCCCGACCTGCCTGAAGTGCTTGCGATCGAGCGTCGCGTCTTTCCCACGCCCTGGTCGCTCGCGATGTTCGTGCTCGAGCTCTCCAAGCAGACCGGGATCTGCCTCGCCGCCTGCGAGCGTCTGCCTGCGGAAGGGGACAGACAGCCGCGCGAGAAGCTCGTCGGCTACATGATCTGCTCGCGCTACGACACCGTCTGGCACGTGATGAACGTCGCCGTCGACTTGCATCGCCAGCGCATGGGGCTCGCTTCGCGGCTACTCGCCGAGCTCTACCGCCGAGTCGGCGACGAGGATGCTCGCTTCACTCTGGAGGTCCGTCGCTCGAACGCCGTCGCGATCCATCTCTACGAGCGCGAGGGCTTTCGCGCCGCGGGCACCCGCCGTCGCTATTACCAGGACAACGGCGAGGACGCGCTTGTGATGTGGCGTACGCCCGCCACCCGGCAGGGCTCGCTCGAGGACGTGCCCAACCCCGGCCCCGTCTGAGACCAGGCCCGCGATGAGCACCCCGCCCTCATGACGATCCTCGCCTTGGAGACCAGTTGCGATGACACGTGCGCCGCGGTGATCGACCGCGAGGGCGCGATGCTCGCGAACGTGATCTCATCGCAGACCGCGCACGAGGACTTCGGCGGTGTCGTGCCCGAGATCGCCTCGCGCCATCACCTCGAGATCGTCAGCGCGATCGTGCAGCGTGCGCTGGAGGAGGCCTCGGTTGAGCTGGACGATCTAGACCTGATCGCTGCGACGCAAGGGCCCGGGCTCGTGGGTGCGCTGCTCGTCGGGCTATCGACCGCGAAGGCGCTCGCCGCCGCGCGCGAGCTGCCCTTCGCGCCCGTGGACCACATCCAGGGGCACGTCGCGGCGAACTTCCTGCTGCGCGGCGGCGACACCGCGCTCGGCGCGGGCGAGGGCGCCTTCGAGCCCCCGTTCGTCTGCCTGATCGCCAGCGGCGGGCACACGCTGCTCGCGCACGTCCGCGAGTACGAGGGGTTCGAGGTGCTGGGCCGCACGCTCGACGACGCCGCGGGCGAGGCGTTCGACAAGGGTGCTCGTATGCTCGGGCTCGGCTATCCGGGTGGCGCCGCGCTTGAGCGGCTCGCCCGCGAGGGCGATCCGCAGGCGTTCGTGTTTCCTGGCTCCAGCGCCGAGCGCGCCCGCGGCGGACGGGGTGCACATCGCCAAGCCTTCGCCGAGGGGCTTGACTTCTCCTTCGCGGGGCTAAAGACCGCGCTGCTCTACAAGCTGCGCGAGCTCGGTGAGGCCGAAGCGCGGGAGCGCGCCTCTGACCTCGCGGCTTCCTACCAAGCCGCAATCGTCGACAGCTTGGTCGAGCGCGCCGAGCGTGCGCTGCAGCGCAGCGGCCTCGATCGCCTTGCCGTCGGCGGTGGCGTCGCCGCGAACGGCCCCCTGCGCGAGCGCCTCGCGCAGCTGGGCGTCGCGCTCCACGTCCCGATACGCGTGCTCTGCACCGACAATGCCGCGATGATCGCGAGCGCCGCGCGCTATGCGCCCCAGCTCGCCTATCCCGAGTACCTCGGCCTCGACGCCTACGCCACCGGAGAACGCCCGCGGTGAGCCGCGCGCGTGTCCGACCACTAGAACGGATGCGATGAGCGAGATCGTCGTCTACTCCCGCCCCGACTGCCATCTGTGTGTCGAGGCGATGGACGAGTTGCGCGCCTTGCAGGTCGAGCTTGGCTTTGACCTGCACGAGCGCGACATCGACCGCGACCCCGCGTTGCTGCGCGCCTATTTCGAGCGGATCCCCGTGATCGCGCTCGACGGCGAGGAGCTGTTCGAACATTTCGTTGACGAGACGGCCCTGCGCGAGCGACTAGAGTCACGACGATGAGCTACGGAGAACCGACCGTGCGCCCGCGCGAGCTCCCCCTCGACGGCGCCGCTCCCTCCAGCGAGCGGCTTTCACTCGGCGTGGCCGCCCGTCTATCCCGCTATCTGCAGGTACTCACGCAGGCGAAGAAGATGGGTAAGGAGACGATCTCCTCGCAGGAGCTCTCCGACTACACGCACGTGAACTCCACGCAGATCCGCCGCGACCTCTCGGGCTTTGGCAAGTTCGGCAAGCGGGGCGTCGGTTACAACGTCGAGGCGCTCGTCTCTCAGATCCGCAAGATCCTGCGCACCGCGGGCCAGCACAACATCGCGCTGCTCGGCGCGGGGCACCTCGGCAAGGCGATCGCCTCCTCGGACATTTTCGCCGACCACGGCTTCCGCGTCGTGGCGATCTTTGACGTCGACGAGCGCAAGGTCGGCACCACGGTCGGCAGCCAGACCGTGCGCCATACCAGTGAGCTGCGCCAGGTCGTCGAGGACGAGGACATCGTCGTCGGCGTGCTCGCCGTGCCCACGCAGGCCGCCCAAGGGCTGGCCGACGAGCTGGTCGAGGCGGGCGTGAAGATCATCTTCAACTACTCCGAGTCCCTGCTGCTCGTGCCGCCCGAGGTAACCGTGCACACCTCAAGCCCCGCGGTCGATCTGCTCTACTCGCTGTACTTCTATCTGACCTAACAGGACCATCGCAGGTGACCAGCCTGGACCTAGACCAAGCGGCCGAGACGTTTGCCGCCGCCACCGATTTCACCGTTGGGATCGAGGAGGAGTTCTCGATCCTCGACCCGCAGACGCTCGACATGCTGCCGCGCTTTGAGCAGCTACGCGCCGTCGCCAAGGAGCGCGACCCCTCGCTGTTCGAGCACATCACCGGCGAGCTGATCTCTTCAGAGATCGAGATCATCTCCGGCGCCGGCGAGGACCTGCACCAGGCGCTTGCGAGCCAGCGAGATCAGCGCAAGCGGTTGTTTGCGCTCGCCGACTCGCAAGGCGTCGCGCTTGGCGCGACCGCCACGCACCCCTGGGCCGACTATCGCGAGCAGCCGATCATCGACACCGAGCACTACCACCGCGTCGAGGACGGGCTGAAGTATGTGGCCTGGCGCAACAACACCTTCAGCTTGCACGTCCACCTCGGCGTGCGCGACCTCGATCGCGCGATTCGCGTCTGCGACCGGCTGCGGCCCACGCTGCCGCTACTGCTCGCGATCTCCGCGAACTCGCCCTACATCGACGGGCGCGACAGCGGCCTTCACTCCGCTCGTACGCAGACGTTCACCAAGAGCTTCCCTCGCTGCGGCGTTCCCGACCCCTTCGGCGGTTGGGCCGCTTACCGCGAGTACATCGAGTTCTTGATGCGCACGCAGTCGATCGTCGAGTTCACGCAAGTCTGGTGGTCGGTGCGCCCGCACTTCAGCTTCGGCACCGTCGAGGTGCGCATCTGTGACGTGCAGGCCACCGCGCAGGAGTCAGATGCGCTCGCCTCGCTGATCACCGCCTGCATCGCCCAGGCCGCGCGCGACGTCGATGAGGGCAAGCCGTTCGAGGACCCCGCACCACGGCTGATCGAGGAGAACATGTGGCGCGCGATCCGCTTCGGCCTCGACGGGCGGCTGATCGACCTCGATCGCGGCCTGCGTGGCGAGCAGTACCCCGCGCGCGAGGCGATCGAGCGGCTCGCTGCCTGGACCGCGCCGATTCGCGCCGAGCTCGGCATCGAGCTCGCCTTCCCCGAGCGTAATGGCGCCCAGCGCCAGCGCCAGATGATCGAAGCCGGTGCCTCGCGCGAGGAGGTCTTCGCCGCTTCCGTCGCCGAGACGAAGCAAAGCTACTCACAGTCACAGGAGGTCGCCGTATGAGCGCCGGTCCCGAAGACCCCACCGACACCCCCGGCCCAGCCGCGGCCGCCCCCGGCGACCCCGCGGGCACCCAGCCCAGCGAAGCCGAGCTGCGCGCGGCCTACGAAGCGGAGCTGGCGCGGGTCACGAGCACGGACATGATCCTGCAGACCGCGGTCTCGCTGCTGAACCTCGGCAGCTTTAAGTTGGCGCCGGCCCCGCCGGCGGACCCCGCGAACCCCGGCGGCGCCCCGCCCCCGGGCGCGGGGCAGGATTTGGAGCAGGCACGCGACGCGATCGACGCGGTGCGGGCGCTGCTGGAGATCCTCGAGCGCCGCGTTCCGAGCGAGCTGGGCCCGCTACGCCAGGCGCTCTCGCAACTGCAGATGGTCTACGCGCGCGAGGCGCAGGCGGCGGGCGGGGCTGCTGGCGGTCCCGCCCGCGGCGAGCCTGGCGGCGGACCTGGCGAGCCGGGCAGCGGCGGCTCTCAGGGTTCGGGCGGTGGGTCGGAGGGTCCAGCCGGCGGCACAGGTGGGCAGCAGGCGCCATCTGGAGAGCCCGAGCAGCGCGGGCCAGGCCCCGCGGAGTCGAGCGGCAGACTCTGGGTCCCCGGCCGCTGAGGCGGCATTCGCGCCCCAGCCGGGGCCGCGCTTGCTTGGCCTGACGGCCCGCGAGACGGCCTTCCGCACGGCGGCGCGATAGGATGCGCGCGCACTTGCGCCCTGGACTGCGCTCGATCGGAGCGATCCAGGTGCCTGGTGTGCGCGCGACGATCCTCGCGCGGCCCGCAAATCAGACCGCGGAGGATTTCTGTTGAGTAGCTTTCTGACGAACCATGGGGTCGTCGTCGCCCTCGTTTGCGCCGCAGCCGCCGTTGCATACGGCCTGCTGACGACGCGTTCCCTGCTCTCGCTCTCGCCGGGCAACGAGAAGATGCAAAGCATCTCGCTCGCGGTCCAGCAAGGTGCGCGCGCCTATCTGAACCGTCAGTACGCGACGATCGCGGTCGCGGGCGTCGTGCTGTTCGTGGCGCTGATCTTCATCCAGGACATCGCGGTCGCGGGCGGCTTCGCGGTCGGAGGGATCCTCTCGGGTTCGACGGGCTACATCGGCATGAACGTCTCGGTGCGCTCGAACGCGCGCGTGGCGGAGGCGGCGCAGGGCGGCGTCTCGCCGGCGCTGCAGGTGGCCTTCCGCGGCGGCGCGATCACGGGCATGCTGGTGGTGGGCCTCGCGCTGATCGGCGTGGCGGGCTACTACGGCCTGTTGACGGCGGTCTTCAACGACAGCCCCAAGACGACGGTGGACGCGCTGGTGGGCCTCGGCTTCGGCGGTTCGCTGATCTCGGTGTTCGCCCGTCTGGGCGGCGGCATCTTCACGAAGGCCGCGGACGTGGGCGCGGACCTCGTAGGCAAGGTCGAGGCGGGGATCCCCGAGGACGACCCACGCAACCCGGCGACGATCGCGGACAACGTAGGCGACAACGTGGGCGACTGCGCGGGCATGGCGGCGGACCTGTTCGAGACCTATGCGGTGACGGCGGTGGCGGTGATCCTGCTGGGCGTCCTCACCTTCCACGAGGAGACGAAAGTCGCGATGTACCCGCTGGTGATCGGCGGCGTGGCGATCATCGCTTCGATCCTCGGCACGTTCGCGGTGCGCACGAAAACGGACAACGTTGAGCGCGCGCTGCTGCAGGGCCTGATCGTCTCGGGCGTGCTGGCGGCGGCGGCGTTCGCGCCGATCACCTACTGGCTGATGCACACGTTGAGCTTCAAGGCCACGAGCGGCCCGGTGAACCCGCCGGAGTGGTGGAAGTTCTACCTCTGCTCGCTGATCGGGATCGGGGTCACCGCTCTGCTATTCGGACTAACGGAATATTACACCTCGACCCGTTTCGCGCCTGTAAAGAAAACGGCGCAGGCGTCGGTGACGGGCCACGCGACGAACATCATCCAGGGCTTCGCCTCGGGCCTGCAGGCGACGGCGCTGCCGGCGATCGTGATCGTGCTGGGGATCTTCGGCTCGTGGAAGCTCGCGGGCGGTGGCGTGGAGGGGATCTACGGGATCGGCGTCGCCGTGATGGGCCTGCTTTCGCTGACGGGTCTGATCGTGGCGCTCGACGCGTTTGGGCCGATCACGGACAACGCCGGCGGCATCGCGGAGATGGCGGAGCTGCCGGAGGAGGTCCGCAAGGTGACGGACCGCCTCGACGCGGTGGGCAACACGACGAAGGCCGTGACGAAGGGTTACGCGATCGGCTCCGCGGTGCTCGCGGCGGTCGTGCTGTTCGCGGGCTTCCAGAAAGAAATCGAGGACAAGGTGGGTCACGCGATCTCGTTCGGGATCAACGAACCGCCGGTCCTGATCGGCCTGCTGCTGGGCGGGCTGATGGTGTGCCTGTTTGCCTCACTCTCGATCGAGGCCGTGGGCCGCGCGGGCGGAGCCGTGGTCGAGGAGGTGCGCCGCCAGTTCCGCGAGCACCCCGGGATCATGGACTACACCGAACAGCCCGACTACGCCTCGTGCGTGGACATCGTCACGAAGACGGCTCAGCGCGAGATGGTGATTCCTTCACTGCTGCCGATCCTGCTGACGCTGATCGTGGGACTGATCGACGAGCAGGCGCTGGGTGGCCTGCTGATCGGCGTGATCGTCGTGGGCTTCTTCTTCGCGGTGATGATGACCGCGGGCGGTGGCGCGTGGGATAACGCGAAGAAGCTCATCGAGGACGGGGCGTTCGGTGGCAAGGGCTCCGAAGCCCACGCGGCCTCGGTCACGGGAGACACGGTCGGCGACCCGTTCAAGGACACGGCGGGACCCGCGATCAACCCGATGATCAAGGTGGCGAACATCGTCGCGATCCTGATCATTCCGCTAATTACCTGACAGGCCGGCCGGGATGGCCGGCCATGCTGACAGCCGGTGTGCGTGGAGCGACTACACGTTGTAACCAGAAGCAGAACGCACACCGGCCCAGAAGGCCGGATGCCGGTCTCATAAGTTCAGCCGCACGCTTGCCCAGAGCATCGCAATTGCCCACCCAACAGCACCGGCCCCTAAGCTCAGCGTGAGATGAACGGTCGTAGCGTGCACCGCTCCGGCACGATCGTGCTGTCCGTCCTGATGGCGGCGATCGGCCTTGCACTGATCGGCCAGGTGATCGCGGGCGACGGGGGTGGCGTGCTCTCGGCGCGGCTGCTGCTGGGCGTGCTGTTCCTGGCGGGCGGCGTGGCGCGTCTGTGGATCGAGCGCAAGCGGGGTGGACGGACGTGAGCGCGGGCGGCGAGGGGGGCTCGCAAGAGCGCGAGGGCGCCACCGCCTCCGAGCCGGGCGCGGCGGCCGGCACGGAGGCATCGGGCCTGGTCAAGCCACAAGCGGAGCTAGGTCGCGGAGAGGCGGAGCGGATCGCGCAGCAGATCGCGGGACGCTCGATGTCAACGGCGCGCAGGAGCGTGGGCTCACCAACGCTGTTCGCGATCGTCTATACGCCGCTGGCGAGCGCGATCTACTTCGCGCTGGGGGTGATCTCGGGCCACGCGCTTGGGCTTACGCCAGTGGTTTTCCTGGCCTCGGCGGTGCTGTTCGGGCTGACGGCGATGACCTACGCGGAGGGCGCGTCCTTGCACCAGGAGCGCAGCGGCTCGACGGTGTTTGCGCGCTACGCGTTCAACGAGTTGGTGAGCTTCGTGGCGGGCTGGGCGATCCTGCTCGACTACGTGATCCTGATCGCG
>DATJOE010000066.1:0-2129 GCA_035507305.1 Solirubrobacteraceae bacterium
GGCGGCGCCCGCGGCGAACAACAGCAGCCGCCGCCGCGTGATTCCTTGCATTCCTTCGCGCAGCTCTGCTGAGACCTCCTGCAGCTCCTGCGGATGCGAGAGCTGCGGGCGCTCCTCCACCGCGGTCACCTGAGGGACGACGAACTTGCCCGCGAGGATCAGCGCGCCAGCGAGGCAGAGCAAGCCGGCGCCGAGCGAGATACCGAGCAGCTGCGTGCTCGGCTCCAGCACATAGAGAACGACGAAGCAGAGGCAGGCGATCATCGTCACGAGCAGCAGTGCCGCGACCGTCCTCTCGCTCCACGGCCGCGCGACGATCTTGCGCTCGGAGGGATCGACGTCGTGACCGTTCCCCGCCGGGCGGCCAGCGCGGCCCGCCTGCACGGACACCGGGACGGGCTCCCTCTGTCGCTGCTCGGCCTGGCGCTTTCCGCGGGCGCGCATCAGCACGACGGCCACGAGACCCTTCCACGCGGTGCGTGCGAAGCTCACTCGGTGGTCCGCTCCCCGATGATGCGGATCAACAGCAGCAGCGAGGCGATCGCCAGCACCCACGTCACCATCCCCTCGGGGATCGGCCCGAGGCGGTCGATCGACCATCCGCCGGCGTTGCGAGGACGCTGCGTCGTCTGGATGTAGCGGGCGATCGAGTCGATTTCCGCTTCGGAGATCTCCGCGCTGCCGAAGCGCGGCATGACGTAGGGGCCGATCCGGATCGCCTCGGCAACGTCGGTGGGGGTCGCGTCGCTCAGCCAGGGCACAACCGCGCCGGTCACGATTCCGCCGCGCGCCTGGATCTGATGACAGCCCGCGCAGTTGAGCGCGAACAGTTCCTGGCCCTTGGCCGCCGATCCGTCCTGGGGACGTACGACGGGGATCGCCGGGCCGCCGAAGGAGCCGATGAAGGCGGTGAGCGCGTGGATGTCGTGCTGCGGGAACGCAGGCCGCGTTTCGTAGGGCTGTTGGCGCGGACTCGAGAGCGGCATCCGTCCGGTCTCCAGGTAGAAGTCGGGGGCGAGTTCGCCGACCCCGTGCAGGTCCGGGGCGCGCCCGCTCACGCCTTGAGCGTCTATTCCGTGGCACGATGCGCACGAGGTCGAGAAGAGCGCGTGGCCTTCGGCGACGAGCGCGGGGTTGTTCCGCGGCAGCCCGAGGCCCGTCTGGTTTTCGCCTGCTCCGAGGCCACCGACCGTCGCGCTTCCCGCCGGCGCACCGCCGGCGACGGTCGCGCTGGCCTTCGCTTCGGCGCTCTTGACGGGAACCCCGGAGGAGCTGGACGACGGCGCACCTTCGCCCTGCGCTACGAAGCTCACGAACGCGAGCGCGGCGCAGAGGAAGGCGGCGCACCCCATGATCTTGCGTTTCATGACCGCGCTCCTGGCAGCGTCTCGGCGGCGATCGCTTCAAGCGCGATTGCCGGCGTCGGGGAGACGGGCGCCGCAGAAAAGTAGGCCTCGCGGCGTTGCTGCCGGCGCTCTTCGGCGAGCACGTCGCGCAGGAACAGCGCGAGCTTGAGCGCGAGCATCGTGAGCCCGCCGCCGACGATCATGATCATCCCCGCGAGCTGCTGATCGGCGAGCACCGAGTCGTGCAGGACGCGCGCCGGCGCGATGTAGAAGGGATAGCGGACCGCGTGCGTGAACGTAAGCCAAGCGCCGGGCACGACCATCGCGAGCATCGCGAGCGTGAAGAGCACGAGACGACCAACCGCCCCCGGACGCTGCGGGAGGGGATCTGCCGCGATGATCGGCGCGAAGAAGAGCAACCCGGCGATCACGTACGCCACGTGCTCGCACTCGTGGACCGTCTCATCGCGCAGCGCCAGTTCATAGAGACCGGTGAAGTGCGTCCCGAGCAGCACGGCGGCGTAGATGGCAAGCCCGACCGCCGGCATCGTGAGCGCACGCACGGCGCGGCTGTGCAGCACGCGCGCGAGCCGCCTGCGAGAGCGCTGCGGCACGCTCGCGAACGCGAGCCTGATCGGAGCGCCGAGCACGAGCAGTGGCGGCGCGACGTCCAGCAGCAGGATGTGCTGGACCATGTGCACCGAGAGCAGCGTGTCGTCGTAGGCGTCGATGCCGGAGAAGATCGCGAGCCCGATCACGGCGAGGCCGGCGTAGAAGGAGAGC
>DATJOE010000067.1:0-2063 GCA_035507305.1 Solirubrobacteraceae bacterium
TGCGCTCGGCGTCGCGCAGCGGATCTCGGACTCGCTGCGGACACCACTTCGCCTCTCGACCGGCGAGGTCGAGCTGCGGGCGAGCATCGGCGTGGCGCACGCGGCGAACGAGCTGATCGGCGCGGACGAGCTCGTCAAGCGGGCGGACGAAGCGATGTACCGCTCCAAGGAGCGTCGCGAAGGCCGGCCTGTGCTCGCGGACGAGCCGCAGCCGCGCTAGTTGTAGCTCCTAAAGACGTTCGTCAGTAGCCATCCGGGTCTCCTTGGAGGCTGAGAGGTGTCAATGCAACTCAGTCCCAAGGAGGAATCCCGGATGAAGCTCCACGCTAACGCTCGCACCTGCCCGAACTCTCGCCGTCTTCTGATCGAGCGGGTGCTCGAGCTGGGTTGGTCGGTGACTGCGGCGGCCGAGGCCGCCGGCATCAGCGAGCGCACCGTCTATCGCTGGCTTGCCCGTTGGCGCGATCAGGGCGCGACCGGCCTGCGCGACCGCTCGTCTCGTCCGCTGCACTCGCCCAGGCGGCTGCCAGCCGCCAAGGTGCGGGCCATCGGCGCGCTACGCCGACTGCGGATGACCGCCGCACAGATCGCCGAGGTGCTCTCACTCGCGCTTTCGACGGTCTCCCTGTGGCTGAAGCGCATCGGCCTCGGCAAGCGCTCTCGCCTCGAGCCGCTCGAGCCCCCGAACCGCTACGAGCGCCGTCGCCCCGGCGAGCTCGTGCACGTCGACATCAAGCAGCTCGGGCGGATCTCGGTGCGCGGTGCCGGCCACCGCATGGTGGGTCACCGCAAGAGCCAGATCTCGACGCGCATCAACGGCGCCCACTATCGGCCGACCGGATTTGAGTACGTCCACGTGATGGTCGACGACCACAGCCGGCTGGCCTATGCGGAGGTGCTCGAAACCCTCACCGCGCGTGACGCGATCGGCTTCTTGCGGCGCGCGGTGGCCTGGTTCAAGGAGCGTGGGGTTCTCATCCGCGCCGTGATGAGCGACAACGGCTCCGCCTACGTCGCCCATGCATATGGCAGGGCGCTATCAGAGCTCGGCATGCGACACCTGCGCATCAGGCCATACCGGCCTCGCACCAACGGGAAAGCAGAGCGCTTCATCCAGACCCTTCTCAACGAGTGGGCCTACGAGCGGATCTACGGCAGCTCGACCGAGCGAGCTGCGGCCCTGCCGGTCTTCCTTCGGCGCTACAACTTCAGCCGACCACACGGATCTCTCGGTCACCGCCCGCCCGGGTCCCGGCTGACGAAGGTGGTTGGGAACTACAGCTAGTCGGTCGGCTGTAGCGGCCGCAGATCCGTCTCGCCGAGCACGTCGGCGCTCAGCTGATCGCCGTCCTCGAGCGGGACCGAGCCGGGGAGCGTGCGGTTGACCGAGGCGTAGCCGGCCGCCGTGAACAGGCGCGCGAAATTGTCGGCTATTTCGTCGGCGGAGACGTCGATGTCACCGTTGATCCAGTCGACGAGGATCTCCACGACGCCACCCATGAGCGCCCGCGAGACGAGCACCGGGTTCAGCCTGAGCCGGACGCTCACGTCGCCGCGCGCCGCCGCGAGCGCGTTCTCGACGACGAGCTCGGCGAATGCGTGGCGCCGCTCGCGGCGAAGGCGTTCCAGCCGGTCGCTCACGCCGACGACCTCGATCGCGACGACGCGCGCCTTGCGCCGGTCGGCGGTCATGATCATCCAGCCGGCGCGGAGCCCTGCACGCGCCTGCGCTTCGATCGTCGACTCCTTCGCGGTCGCCTCACTCACCGCAAGCCCGATCTCGAACATGATCGCTTCGTAGACGGCGATCAGGAGGTCTTCCTTGCCCGCGAAGGACTCGTAGAAGTAGCGCGAGTTGAGCCCTGCAGCGGCGCTGATCGAACGCACCGAGCTGGCCGCGTAGCCCTGCGTGCCAAAGACCTCGAGTCCTGCCTCGAGCACGCGCTCGCGCCGCCTGCTCTGGCGCTCCTCCGCGGTGACGCCGCGGTAGCGTCGCGGCGCGTTCGCGATCTGCTCCATCTGCACATTGTCGCAGGAGTGCAAGCGCGTCTCCGCACCTAAGC
>DATJOE010000068.1:0-2662 GCA_035507305.1 Solirubrobacteraceae bacterium
TCAGCACGATGTTCAAGACCGCAAACAAGGACCGCTTCGTCGCATGGCTAAAGACCAGGCTTCTGCGCCGACTCCAACCTGGAGACGTGCTCGTTCTCGACAACCTCGCCGCTCATCACGACCGGCGCGTGATGGCGCCGCCCGGAAACTGATCCAAACGCCGCTCGGAAACTGATCCACCCCGGCAGCCGTCGCGGCCGGTACGCCGCGAGGAGGATGCTGCGGATGGATCAGGTGCACGTGGTTCGGCACAAGGTGCTGGTGGAAGGGATCTCGGCGCGTCGGGTGGCGCGGGAGATGGGGATCTCGCGCAACACGGTGAAGCAGTACCTGGCGCGGGCGGCGCCGGTGCGTGTGGAAACAGGGCCTCGGGCTCGGCCGGTCCGGGAGAAGGTCAGCGCGCGTCTGGAGGCGCTTCTCGGAGAGTCGCCGCAGTGGACCGGCGGCAAGCAGCGGCTCACGGCGACGCGGTTGCACGGGATGCTCGTAGGCGAAGGCTTCTCGGTCGGCGTCACGACGGTGAAGCAAGCCGTCGCCGACTGGAAGCGCCGTCGCCGCGAGGTGTTCGTGCCGCTGGTCTACCCGGCCGGCGATCTGGCGGAGGTCGACTTCTTCGAGGTGCTCGTCGACCTCGCCGGCGTGCGCACGAAGGCCTGGATGTTTGTGATGCGCCTGATGTACTCAGGCCGCGACTTCGCATGGCTCTATACGCGGCAAGACCAGGTGAGCTTCCTGGACGGCCACGTGCGCGCCTTCGAGCACTTCGGATGCGTGCCGCAGCGGATCGCCTACGACAACCTCAAGGCCGCAGTCGCCAAGCAGCTCGTCGGATCCGATCGCCAGCTCGCGCCGCGCTTCGAGGCGCTGTCATCGCATTACCTCTTTGAGGCGTGCTTCTGCAGGCCGCGGACAGGACACGACAAGGGTGGCGTCGAGTCGCGGGGCAAGGCGATTCGTTGGCAGCACCTCGTACCGATCCCGTGCGAGGAGTCGCTCGATGCCGTGCGTGTCGCCTTACTGGAACGGCTCGACGGAGGCCACGATGTGGAGCGCTTCGCCGTCGAGCGCACGCAGTCGCTTCCGCTGGCTGCAACGCGTTTCGACGCGCGAAAGACCATCGCGGCGCTCACGGTGTCGCAGCGATCGCTCGTATGCATCGAGGGAGCGACGTACTCGGTGCCGTGCACGTGGGCAGGGCTGACGATCACCGCGCACGTCGGGGCTGACGAGGTCGCGCTCGTCGGTCCGGATGGCACGGCGGTGCATGCGCGCGTCCGCTTCGGGCAGCGCGCCATCGACTACCGGCACTATGTCCGCGAGCTCGCGAAGAAACCGCAGGCCGTCCGCCAAGTGGCCGCCCCGCTCATTCGTGACCTCGGACCAACGTACGCAGCGGCGTGGCGCGCGCTCGTCGACGCGCACGGGCCGAAGCAGGCGGCACGAGTCTTCGCCAAGGTGCTCGGCCATGTCGAGATGCGCGGGGCCACCGCTGTCGCCGCAACGCTCGAAGAGGCGCTGGCCAGGAGCGAGCCGCTGCTCCTCGCACTGGCGCCGCCGCCGCCCTCGCCGGCGGTCGTCGCCAGCGAGTCGCTGCCGACGGTGCTGCGCGATGTAGAGGTCGGGTCGGGCTGCGCTGCCGACTACAACGAGCTTCTCACGCGAGGTGAGTCGTGAGCCGCGCCACCATCGCCAAGGACCTCGTCGCCACGCACGCGCGTACGCTGAAGATGCCGGGACTCGCGCGCAGCTACGAGGCGCTCGCGCGGCAGGCGCGCGAGGAGCACTGGGGCTTCGAGGAGTACCTGCACGAGGTGCTCTCGTCGGAGGTCGCCTCACGCGCCGACTCCGCCGTACGCCAGCGCGTGCACGACGCGCGCTTCCCCGAGATGAAGACGCTCGACACCTTCGACTTCACTGCCGCCGACGGCGCTGTCACGGCCGCGCAGATCGCGGACCTTGCGCGCGGAGAGTGGATCGGTCGAGGCCACAACGTCATCCTCGCGGGGCCCATCGGGACGGGCAAGACGCACCTGGCGATCGCTCTGGGCATCGAAGCGGCCAAGCAGCGACGTCGAGTGCTCTTCGCGCGCGCCGCCGATGTCGTCCGCTCGCTGCTCGAGGCTCGCGACGCCCGCGAGCTTGGACGGCAGCACCGCCGTCTTCAACGCGCGGACCTGTTGGTGCTCGACGAGCTGGGCTTCGTCCCCTTCGACCGGGCAGGCGGCGAGCTGCTCTTCAATCTCCTGGCCGAGCGCTACGAGAAGCGCAGCGTGATCGTCACCACCAACCTCGCCTTCGGCGAGTGGGTGAAGGTCTTCGGTGGCGACGAAAAGCTGACCACCGCGCTCCTCGACCGGCTCGCGCACCACGCGACCGTGATCGCGACGAAGGGAAAGAGCTACCGGATGCGAAAGCGGGGCTCGACCGAAGAGAACGCGACCGAACAGGGCGACGCGGCCTTGCCGAAGGGGTCGCGGAAGGCGTAGGAACGAGACGCCGGGTGGATCAGTTTCCGAGCGGCGAACTGGATCACTTTCCGAGCGGCGTCAGCACCCCGTCCTGCTCTCACGGAGCAACATGGGAGCCATCGCGAACCCTTGGCCTCTCGTCGCTAGCCCGTCCGTCCCTCATGCGCGCTCGCCGGGCTCTCCTCCTGCCACCT
>DATJOE010000069.1:0-2468 GCA_035507305.1 Solirubrobacteraceae bacterium
GGCGCCCGCAAGGAGCCCGCCCGCGGCGAGGCTTCCCTTCACGAAGGTGCGTCGGTTGATTCGCCGCGGACCCGCGTTCGAGCCCTGCTCGTTGCACTCGCTGCTCATGAACCTGATGATCGTAGGTACGCGTGCGGCGCCGTCGCGGACCATCGCCGATGCCGAACGCGACGCGCACGCGGCTGGAAGCATTGAACAGCGCCTCTATAAAGATCGGCTCAGCGGCACGCTCGGGCTCAGGGATCGGCACGCTTGGGCTTGGTGCACGATCAGCGCGACACGCGGCACTCTCGGCAGAGCACCCCAAGACGAGCGAACTCGCGGGCGGGACAAACTGCTTGCCGGGGGGGGTCCTACGTCAGTAGGGCTGGTTGTAGGGATCCCGCTCTACGACGCGCTCGCGCGTTACCTCTCCGCGAGGACGCGCGGAGAGGATGTAGAAGATGGAGATCACCAACCCGACGGCGCCAACGATCATCAGGATCAGACCGATGGTCGTGATCGAGATGCCCGAGACCGTCGCGGTCACGGCGTAGCGCAGAATCGCCCCTACGGCGATGAGGAAGATGGAGGTTCCCAAAGGCATGTTCTGGGGTTACCCGGTGCTTGCGGATACAAACGGCGGTGGCCGTTCGACCGATCGTACGGGGATCGTGGGAAAGTCCTCGAAATCTCCGTGGACCCTCATCCGGCAGCTCCACAATGGGCGGTTCGACGCGGACGGCGACTGAACGACTAAGCAGCGCGCGTGAATGATGCAAACGCTTACGCGGCTCGGGGGCTGTCGCCGGATGGCAACATGAACGCCGCTATGGCGATACCCATCACGGCGGCGAAGATGCCTAACGCGACTAATGCGCTAGACGCCGACCTCAGGGTAGCCACGCGTATTGCCAGCGCGAGCAGAGCAGCAGTCGTAGCGACGATAGACGCCTCGAGCACAAGTTGACTTGCGCCCTGCGTTGATTTGGACGCCACCGCGAACCGAGAGCATTCGACAGTGGCCATGGCTCAGCCCAGCTTGGTCGGTCCGGGCCGTCCACAACTTGCTCGTCGCGGATCGCGGCGATGACACGCGTGTAGTACACCAGGACCTCGCCAATTCGACGCACAAATGCCAGTAGAACAGCCGCGAGCAGCTCGACCCCCAGCGCAAGAACAAAAGGGAGCAACAAAGCGCTGCTGGACAGCCACTCGCCTTTGATCCCTTCCCTGATGGCGAAGACCGCCGCCGCAAGAAGCACGGTGAAGAAGAAGCCGAGGTACTGCGAGCGCATCGACTCAAGATGACGCGACTGAGCCCACGCCTCATCCCAGCTCTTCCAGATCAGATCATTGCGTGCCGATACCACCGATCCGAACCCTACTGACGGAAGGACTCTCGAAGATTTGCCCTAGAGCTGAATCAGTGCGCTCACGCCGAGTGTTCAATAGCTCTTCCTAGTCTCGCCAGTCCGGCTTGCGCTCGCCCAGGTTTCGAATGCAGACGACCGGCCGCCGTCGACCGGCCTTAGCGCGTCAGTACGTCTAGGCTCGAAGTCAGGCGCTTCGAAGCAGGTCTGCGACCACTTCCGCAGGCCGTTGGCGACGACGCGCTGCGAGTTGCTGCAACCGCTCGGCGTCCTCGTCCTCGACACCGACGACGATCGTCAGTCTGGCGTCTGGATTTCCGACGTGCGCTTCGACATAGCGAGGAGCGACCGTCGCCAGGTCGGCGTCGAAATCGCCCGGCTCGGGGTCTGGATCTATCCAAGGATCGTACGCCATGCTCAGCCTCCAAGAAGTCTACGCTCTCGTGGCGAGGAATCCCATCCCGTCACGATCAGCCAGGTTCCCGGGTCAATCGTCTGCTCGATGACCAACGTCAGGACCCGGCCGCCATCGGTGCGACCGATGAGCAGTCGGCGCTTGCCGGCAGACGCACTGCGCGGGTTGCGCGCAAGGACGTGAGAGTTACGAGGGATCTGGCGTGCATCGTGCGTATCGATTCCGCGAGCACCGAGCTTGTCGATCGCCGCCTCAGTCGCGAGTAGCTCGTTGATGAGATCGGACACTCGCCAAGCATGACCGGCGCTTGGGATGGCCCTGCGCGTGGTTTCGAGCAACGTCGATCGACCCTGCGAAAACGGGGGTCGTGGGAAAGTCCTCGAAATCTGCTTGGCCTCTGATCCGGCAGCTCCATGGGGAGCGATTTGGGCCTAGGGGGATCGGAGATCCTCGACCCGACAAGGGCAGCCAGTGAGTTCGATGATCTCTGGGTCTCCGGTGAGGAGCGGCAGATCGTGAGCCGCGGCGGTCGTAACCGCGAAGCAGTCCCCAAGCGCAATCGCGGCTTTGGCCTTCAGCCGCGCCACCTCAATCATCCGAGCGGTCCCTGGAAGATCCAGCGCGAACGCCGCACGTAGGTCGCGCAGCGCCTCATCGGCCGCGGCGCGCCCGTGATCGCGCTCCACCCGGTAGTAAACCTC
>DATJOE010000070.1:0-2977 GCA_035507305.1 Solirubrobacteraceae bacterium
CCGCGCTTGAACACGTTCTCGCTCGCCCAGTGGTGGCGGATCCCGTCCTCGTCGCGTGAGAACACGTTCAAGACCGCGAGCTGCACGCCCTCCGGCGTTTCCGCATGGTAGTCGCGATTGAAGGTGTTGTTCCGCGAGGATAGGAGCCGCAGGTTCCGCCAGCCGCGTTCCTGTGCGTAGGTTCCGAGCCGCTCGGGGCTCGTCTTCGCGATCACGACGAGGTTGATCCGCTCGGCGAGGTGAAAAGCCGCGCCCTCAAGCCCGTCGACGACCGACGTGCATGACGGGCACGGCTGGTCGACAAGCGGCAGCTCGGCCGTCTTGCCTCCTGGCGCCCCTGCTCGCGCGTCTTCCGACCAGCGGGGGAACATCATGCTGTAGATGACCAGCGAGTTTTTGCCCGGCGCGAACAACTCTGAGAACCTCACCTTGCTACCATCAGCCGCGGACTCGAAGAGGTAGTCCTCCCTGATGAGGCCGCCAGCCGGGAGCGCCCGGCGCTGCGCGGCGACCTGCTCGTTCAGCCGCTGGAGCTCCGCCTCCGCCTCCAACAGATCGTTGCGCGCGCGCCGGTATTCGCTCGACTCGCCGGGGAAGTGGACATTCGGGTCGAGGAGTACTTCCCGCCACTTCTTCATGTCACGTGGTTTGCCCTTGAGAGCCATTTTATTCATCCTTTCCTAAGTTGAGCTGGCAAATTCGGACCGTCTTTTCATGTGCTGCGGCCTTTTTACTCATTCGGGTTTGCTTGAATCTCGCGGCACGAAATCCGGATGCCATTCGTCACCCCACTCACAGCGTGCTAAACAGCAGGATGGCCGTCCGTTCGCGGGGATAGGTGGTCGTAGCCATTGATATCACCTTGCGAATCTCAGGACAGGAGCAGGGTCAACGACGTCTTCTTAAGCTTGCCGAGGCGAAATTTCTTTGGGGCTTTCCTTAAGTTATTTGAAGTTGGCGCTTGGATCCCGGCCTGAGCCGAAACTGCAACGCCAGCCAGCGCGGGGGTGAGGTAGCCTTCTGGGACACTCAGACGGCCAGTGTTGTCCCTAGCCGGGATTCTCCGTATCCTTAAATAACCTTAAGAATGCTGAAGCCGGGGCTGGAGCATGCCCGAGCAACCCCAACGACTGGTCTACGAATGCGAGCAATGGCAAGTCGACCTAGCGCGCCGCGAACTGCGTGCTGGTGGCGTCCCCGTGCCGCTCGGCGGAAGAGCATTCGAGATCATGGAGCTCCTGGTCCGGTCGGCAGGGCAACTCGTTACCAAAGACGAGATGATGGAGCGGGTTTGGCCTGGCGTGGTCGTCGGCGAAAACACGCTGCAGGTCCATGTCCACGCGGTTCGGAAGGCGCTCGGCACTCATCGCAGCCTGCTGAAAACCGCGTCGGGCCGCGGCTATCGACTGACCGGAGCCTGGACGCGAACAATCGGTCCTGCTTCCGAGCCCATGAACGCTGCCGAATCGAAGGCGCCCGGAGACGTGGCTTCGGGACAAACGCCGAGGTTCGGTAATTTGCCGATGGGGGCGGTTGAGCTCATCGGCCGTGCCGAAACAGTCCAACGGCTGCTGGACCTCGTATCCGCCTATCGTGTCGTTACCTTAACCGGGCCGGGTGGGATCGGGAAGACCAAGCTGGCGCTGGAGGTCGGGCGTGGTCTCATGCCCGCGTTTTGCGGCGACGTCTGGTTTGTCGATTTGGTTTCGCTGAGCGACCCGGCGCTGGTTTCCTCGACAGTTGCGAGCACCTTGAACCTCGACCTTGACCGTCGCGGCCCGTCACCGTCGTCGGTCGCTCACGCCATCGGCAAGCGAAGGCTTTTGATCGTGCTCGACAACTGCGAGCACTTGATCGGCGCGACCGCCGAGCTCGCGGAGACGCTGTTGCGTCACTGCCCGAACGTGTCGATCCTGGGAACCAGCCGCGAGCGGCTGCGGATCGACGGTGAGATTAATTTTCGAGTGCCGCCACTTGACGTCCCGCCTCAGGGCCCCCGCAGTACCGACGACATATCGGCCCATAGCGCCGTGGAACTCTTCATCGCCCGAATGGGAGATCAGCCAGCGAACCGGCGCCACGACTCGGACCTTTTGAAGATAGGGGAATTGTGCCGCCGGCTAGATGGAATGCCTCTCGCGATCGAGCTCGCAGCGTCTCGCGCAGCCACGCTCGGACCGGAGCAAGTCCTAGCCCGCCTGGACGACCGTTTTGCGTTGTTGACTGGGGGGAGGCGCACCGCTCTTCCACGGCACCAGACGCTGGGCGCCACCCTCGACTGGAGCTACGAGTTACTGCCCGAGTGGGAGAAACGGTTGCTGCGCTCCTTGGCCGTTTTCCCTGCCGGCTTCGCCCTCGACGCGGCGGTCAACGTCGCATCGCGCGAGGATGTCCCAGCGCTGCGTGTCGCCGAAGGCATAGCCAATCTCGCCGAGAAGTCGCTGGTCGACCTTGATAAGAGTACGTCGGTCGCGCGCTGGCGTCTGCTCGAGACGACGCGGATCTACGCCTTGGCCCGGTTGGCCGAAGCCGGCGAGGTCGCGACCGTAATGCGGCGGCAAGCAGAGTTCTTCTGCGGGCTCTTTCAAACCACCGCGGCACGCCTGGAACTGAAATCGATCGGGCCCGTGATGAGCGGGTTCGCACGGGAGATCGACAATGTTCGCGCCGCCCTCGACTGGTCGTTCTCGATTGGAGGCGACAGTGCCCTCGGCGTCCGTCTGACCGCGGCGTACGTTCCGGTCTGGCTGAGCCTATCGCTGGTCGATGAATGCTTAAGTCGGAGCGGCCAAGCCTTGGCCGCGCTGGAGCGGGAGCCCCCTGAGGATCTGCGAGAACTGATGCACCTCCACACCGCCCTCGGATGGCATCAGATGAGCGGTGTTCCCGTCGCTGGCGGTACTACTTCTTGGCGCGCCGTTCTAAGAATCGGGGAGGAAATCGGCGATATCGATCACCAACTCCATGCGCTCTGGGC
>DATJOE010000071.1:0-4970 GCA_035507305.1 Solirubrobacteraceae bacterium
CAACACGCTCGGCCACGCTACCGGCGATGAGGTCTTGTGCAAGACGGCCCGGCGCCTACGAGACGGCCTCGGCGAAGGCGCGCTGATCGCGCGCCTGGGCGGCGATGAGTACGCCGTGCTCTGCCCCCACTCCGAGGGCGTGTCGGGCGCGCTACGTACCGCGGACTCGATCCAGGCAGCACTTGAGCGTCCGATGCTCGTCGGAGACACGACGCTCAACGTCGAGGCGAACGTCGGCATCGCGGTGATCGAAGACCGACACGAGCACCCTGACCACCTCCTGCAGCGCGCCGACGCCGCGCTGTCGCGGGCGAAAGCCCAACACAGCCGCATCGAGGTCTACTCGCCCGAGCAGGACCGCTTCGATGCATCGAAGCTACTGCTACTAGGGCAGCTACGCGAGGCGATCGAACGCGACGAGTTCGAGTTGCACTACCAGCCGAAGCTCGACCTGCGCGATGGGCGCGTGTGCGGGGTTGAGGCGCTGCTCCGCTGGCGCCACCCCGAGCGCGGGATGCTGATGCCCGGCGAGTTCATCCCGGTGGTCGAGCGCACCGCGCTGATCGGGCCGTTGACCGGCGCGCTGATCGACACGGCACTCAGTCAGATGGCGCACTGGCGCGAGCGCGGGATCGAGTTGAGCGTCGCGGTTAACCTCTCGGCGCGCAATCTTCTCGACCGTGACCTGCCGAGTCAGGTGGCCGGGGCGCTGCACCGTCACGCGATCGCCCCGGAGCGCCTCACGCTGGAGGTCACCGAGAGCGCGACGCTGCTCGACCCCGCTCGCGCGACTGAGACGCTCTCGGCGCTGCGCGCGATCGGCGTCGCGATCTCGATTGACGACTTCGGCAGCGGCAACGCCTCGATCGGCTACCTCTCAACGTTGCCGGCAGACGAGCTGAAGATCGACCGCTCGTTCATCGCAGAGGTCTGCACCGACGAGCGTGCAAGCGCGATCGTGCGCTCGGTCATCGACCTAGCTCGCAACCTGGAGCTCCGCGTGGTGGCTGAGGGAATCGAGACCGAGGGCGTGCTGGAGCGCCTGCGAGAGCTTGGCTGTGACGTAGCGCAAGGCTTCTTTATCGCTCGCCCGCTCCCCCCGGCGCAGCTTGCGGACTGGCTCAGCGCGCAGGCAGCCCGGCCAGCTCTCGAGCACGTAGCAGTACGGCGTCGATCATCGGCGGTGTCAGCTTCCCCGTGAACGTGTTCTGCTGGCTGGGGTGGAAACACCCGAGCAGCGTGTAGGGATCGGCGAGCGCTTCGGCCCCGTGCCCGAAGCGCGGCTTGGGACGCAGCGGGCGGGCGCCGTCCCCCGCCCCCAGTGTGATCAGCCGAAGCGCCGCATCCCAGGCGAAGGACCCGAGGCAGAGCAGCACGCGCACCCGGTCGAGCAGTTCGAGTTCGCGCGCGCTCCACGGTAGGCAGCGGTCGCGCTCCTCGGGCGTGGGACGGTTCGCGGGCGGCGCGCAGCGCACCGCGGCGGTGATTCGCATGTCGCGTAGCTTCAGGCCGTCGTCAGTGCTGTGCGAGGTTGGCTGGTTCGCGAAGCCCGCCCGCGCGAGCGCCGCGTAGAGGAAGTCGCCCGAACGATCGCCCGTGAACATCCTCCCCGTGCGATTGGCGCCGTGCGCGGCCGGGGCCAGGCCCACGACGAGCACTCGGGCTCGCGGGTCACCGAAGGCCGGGATCGGACGCCCCCAGTAGGTCTCGTTCGCAAAGGCGGCGCGTCGCTCGCGGGCGACCTGCTCGCGCCACGCGACCAGGCGCGGGCAGAGACGACACTCGCTCACTTCGCGCGAGATCGCATCTAGGGCGCGTGCTCCGCCCGCTCGCTTCTGGATTCTCTCCCCCGCGCGTCTCTCCACAGCCACCGAGCAGTAGTAGCATCGTCGGGGCTATGCCGCTGTGGACGCTGATCGTGATGCTCGCGTTGATCAAGCTTCCGATCGCTGCGCTGATGCTGTGGATTCCCTTCCGCAACGACGCCGCGATGAACGCGGTCGAGCCGCCGGACCGCAGCGACGAAGACGGTGGCTCACACGCTCTGCCCGCTGGCCCGCTCGATCCCCGCCCGCGGCGTCCACTTCCCTCGGGACCATTCCCGCGTCGTCCGCGTCGGGGGCCACACGCTTCGCCGAGTCCCCCCTCCCCACGCCGCTGCCGCGCGCCCTCGCGCGAGCGACGCCGCGTGCGGGTCTCGCACTGAGCGGCTAGCGGTTCGTCTTGCGCGCCCTGCGCGCGGCCTTGGCTTTCGCGCGGCGCTTGCGCATCATCGCTGCGGTGTCGTGCGCCGAGCGGGCTTCGGCGATCTGTGGGTCGGTCGTCGGGGCGTTTTTGCGCGCGTCGCGCGCGATCACATAGCCGATCACGACGAGCACGACCAGCGCGGCGATCACGATCACGATGATCGTTTTCTTCGAGTTTTTGTTCGAAGATTCGTTCGAGGTGGTTTTTTCGGTCGTCTGCGTCTGCGTCGCTTCCTGACCGCCACTTTCGCCGCCTTTACTCAGTTCGCTGAAGGCGTTGCCGTTGGCGCCTTCGGGCGCGGCTTTCTGCGCAGAGGGCGCCGTGGCACCCGAGACGGTCGTGACGCCCGCCGCGAGCGCGACGCCCGCGAAGCACGGTAGGAGCAAGGAGAAGCAGAGCACCGCAACCGCGGCCGCTAGCCCAAGGCGTGAACGCCAAGCATGTACACCCTGTCCCGCCACGGGCCGAGCATACCGGCTGGAAAACGACTCGCAAGAGCGCGTCTCCGGGTCAAAGGTCCTCCGTCTCCGGCGCCCCAGACCGTAGAATGACCGCCGATGGCACCGAAGCAGCGGCAGATTCGCATCGAACAACGTGGTGGCCTGGAGGCGATCCAGGCGCTCGAGACGCGCTCGGACGAGGAGCTGGAAGCCGAGACGAAATACAAGGCGGCGGCGCTCGCGCTGCTGGGCGCGCGAGCGGCCGAGCGCTTCGACGCCGACCAAGCACGCAACTTCTTCCAGCGCGCGATCGCGGCGGCGCGCCCACAGGAGCGCATGCAGCTACGGCGCATGGCCGACGCCTCGCTGGCGCTCGCCGAGCGTCGGCCCGGAGATCTGAAGCAGGCGGTCGAGCGCCTCGGCCAAGCGCCGCCGAGTGGTCGGCAGATGCTGGCGCTGCGCGCGATGGGCCTGCTGATCCCCCCCGCCTCGGCGGGAATCGTCGCCCGCGTTCGCGGGATCCTCTTGATCATCTTGCTGATCGCGGTGCTGCTCGCGATCGGCCTCGGAATCGTCGAGCTGGTCTCACTGCCGTTCGGTGGCCTCAGCCTCGCGCCCGGCATCCTGCTCGGGCTGTTCGTCGTGATCGCCGCGCTTGGGATCGTGGCGGCGATCGGGCGAAGGCGACGCGATCGCGCCAAAGCCGCCGCAGGCTGAAACGTATTCGCGCACTAGGCTTGCGCGGTGCCGCACAGCGCATCGATCTGTCTGCTCGTGAACCCCAGCGCGGGGGGCGGGCGAGCGGCGCGGCTCGCGCCCGAGGCCGAGCGAGAGCTGCGCGGGCACGGGCTGGCCGTACGCCGCGTGGACACGCGCGACATCGAGCATGCGCGCGAGCTGGCGATTACAGCCGCACGCGGCGGCGAGACGGTCATCGTGCTGAGCGGCGACGGCGCGATCGGCGCGGTGGCCGAGGCGCTGCGTGAGGTGTCCGGCGCGGTGCTCGGGGTGCTTCCTGGGGGGCGCGGCAACGACCTTGCGCGCGCGCTTGGCATCTCCCAGGAGCTGAGCGAGGCGTGCGCGACGATCGCTGAGGGCACGGTCCGCCCGATGGACGTCGGCGAGGTGCTGGAGGGCCGAGGGACCAGCGCCGACGATGCCACGGGCGAGGAGAGGACGGGCGGCTCGCCCAGGACGTTCGTGGGGATCGCCTCTGCCGGCTTCGACAGCGACGCGAACCGAATCGCGAACGAAGCGCCCTCGTGGCTGGGCAACCTCGTTTACGCGTACGGCGCCTTGCGCGCGCTCGCGGCCTGGCGCCCGGCGCGCTTCACGATCGAGCTTGACCCCCCGGGCGAACGGCGCACGTTCACGGTCTACACGGTCGGGGCGGCGAACTCTCGCTCCTACGGCGGCGGGATGCGCGCGGCGCCGGACGCGCTGCTGGACGACGGCCTGCTCGAGGTGGTGGTGCTGGAGGGAGTCGGCAAGCTCACGTTCCTCACGAAGATCCTCCCCCGCGTGTTCAGCGGCACGCACACGCAGGAGACCTGCGTGCACAGTTTCAGGGCACGCGAGGTTCTGATCGAGGCGGACCGGCCGTTCACGATGTATGCGGACGGCGACCCGATCGGCGAGCTGCCACTGCGAGTGCGC
The DNA here is from genome assembly GCA_035507305.1 of Solirubrobacteraceae bacterium. GTDB lineage: Bacteria > Actinomycetota > Thermoleophilia > Solirubrobacterales > Solirubrobacteraceae > Palsa-744. Next base: position 4,344 of record DATJOE010000071.1, read on the forward strand.
GCGGTGCCGGGAGCAATCAACGTTCTCGTGCCCGCGGACCGAGGCATCGACGCGGCATTCTCCAACCGCGCGAGCTGATGGCGGGCCCACTCGCGCCAAAGCTCACCCTTGCGCGCACGGTCGCGACGCTTTCGCGGCTGCGCGGCGGCGGCGCGACGAGCGCGCCCGGCAAGGTGCTGCTGGCGCTGGACTCAGACGCGATCGGCTCGTTGGGGGCACGCCTACGCGAGGGCAGCGTGCTGGTCTCGGCGACAAACGGTAAGACGACGACCGCCGCACTGGCGGCAAGCGTGTTCGAGCACGCAGGGATCGCACTTGTGCACAACGCCGCGGGCGCGAACATGGCAGGGGGCGTCGCGACCTCGCTGCTGAATGCCGCGCAAGGCCGCGGCAGGATCGCGGGCGATCTCGGCCTGTTCGAGGTCGACGAGCTGTGGCTCGACCGACTCGCGGCGCAGCTGGAACCACGCGCGATCCTGCTGGGCAACCTGTTCCGTGACCAGCTCGACCGCTACGGCGAGCTGGAGACGATCGCGGATCGGTGGGCGGCGATGGTGTCGGCGCTGCCGGCGGCGGCACGGCTTCAGTGCAACGCCGACGACCCGCTGGTCGCCGACCTCGGGCGCG
>DATJOE010000072.1:0-21828 GCA_035507305.1 Solirubrobacteraceae bacterium
CTGACGATCGGATCGGCCGAGCTGCGCCCGTTGTTCTCACTCGGGCTGTTCGCCGGCCCGGCGCTCGTCGCCGGGGGCTATGACCTGCGCGAGCGCGCGATGCTCGGCGACCCGGGTGCCAACCTGCTCGGTGCTTTGGCGGGGCTGTGGCTCGTACTCACGCTCTCGACTACGGGCCAGGTGATCGCGCTTGTGCTGCTCCTCGCGCTGACCATCTACGGAGAGCTTCGCTCAATTTCCGGGTTTGTCGAAAGGACTCCGGGGCTGCGCCAACTAGACTCCTTGGGCAGGCCCGCATGACCTCGCAATACTCCGACCGACACGCCCAGGTCCCAAGCGGGACACGCTTCATTTTCGTGACCGGCGGCGTGGTCTCCTCGCTGGGCAAGGGCATCGCCGCGGCCTCGATCGGCCGGCTGCTCGTTGCTCGCGGGCTGACGGTGGGGCTGCAGAAGTTCGATCCCTACATCAACGTGGACCCCGGGACGATGTCGCCCTACCAGCACGGCGAGGTGTTCGTGACCGAGGATGGCGCCGAGACCGACCTCGACCTCGGCCACTACGAGCGCTTCACCGACGCGAACACTTCTCGCGCCTCGAACGTGACCGCGGGTGGCATCTACGACACCGTGATCCGCCGCGAGCGCCGCGGCGACTACCTTGGCGGCACCGTCCAGGTCGTGCCGCACATCACCGATGAGATCAAGCAGCGGATCGCGCTGATCGCCGAGTCAAGCGACGTCGACTTCGTGATCACCGAGATCGGCGGCACGGTCGGCGACATCGAGTCGCTGCCGTTCCTCGAGGCGATCCGCCAGTTCCCCGTCGACGTGGGACGCAGGCGCTGTCTGTTCATCCACCTCACGCTCGTCCCCTACATCGGCCATGCGGGCGAGCTGAAGACCAAGCCCACGCAGCACTCCGTCAACGAGCTGCGCCGCATCGGTATCGCCCCCGACATGGTGATGTGCCGCTCCGAGGGCGCGCTCTCGCCCGAGATCCGTAAGAAGATCGCGCTGTTCGCGAGCCTGCCGATGGAGGCGATCGTCTCGGCACGCGACGTCGATGACATCTACAAGGTGCCGCTCACGTTCCGCGAGCAGGGCGTGGATGACTTCATCCTCGAGCAGTTCGCGATGCAGGCGCCGGCGCCGGACCTGACGAGCTGGACCGAGTCGATCGAGCGCTCCGAGCGGGCGACCAAGCACGTGCGGATCGCGCTCGTCGGCAAGTACGTGCAGCTCGAGGACGCCTATCTGTCGGTCTCCGAGGCGCTGCGCCACGCCGCATCGCTGCGCGACGCCACGGTCGAGATCGACTGGATCGACTCCGAGCGCGTCGAGGGAGCCGACGGCCAGCAGGCGCGCGAGCGCCTGACACAGGCGGACGGGATCTTGATCCCCGGTGGCTTTGGCGGCCGCGGGATCGAGGGCAAGATCGCCGCGGCGCGCTTCGCGCGCGAGCAGCGGATTCCCTACTTGGGCATCTGCCTGGGGATGCACGTCGCGGTCGCGGAGTTCGCGCGCCACGTCGCCGGGATGGAGGGCGCGAACTCGACCGAGATGGACGTCGAGACGCCCTTCCCCGTGATCGACCTGCTGCCCGAGCAGAAGGAGGTCGCGAATCTTGGCGGGACGATGCGCCTCGGCGCCGACCCGATCAAGCTGCACGAGGGTTCGCGCGTGCGCGAGATCTACGGCGAAGCAGTCGTCTATGAGCGCCACCGCCACCGCTACGAGGTCAACAACCTGCTGCGCAAGCGCCTGGAGGCCGCGGGCCTGCGGACGTCGGGCACCTCGCCGGATGAGCGCCTGGTCGAGGTGATCGAGCTGGACGATCACCCGTTCTTCGTTGCCTCGCAGTTCCACCCGGAGTTCAAGTCGCGCCCGGAGCGTCCTGCTCCACTGTTCCGCGACTTCATCGCAGCCGCGCTTGCACGCGCCGCCGACGACCCGGCCGAGCGGGCCGAGACGGATGGCCCGGGTGACCGGGTCGGCGAGCGCGCCGATGTGCTGTGAGCGCCGACGCGGTCCACTCGCGGGTCGGCGAGCTGGAGCGTCGCTACCTGAACGGCACGTTCGCGGAGCTGTGCCGGATTGAGAGTCCTTCCGGTAGCGAGCGCGTCTGCGCCGAGCGCGTGATCGCCGAGCTGCGCGCTCTGGGCATTGCGGCTGAGGAGGACAACGCCGCACAGCGCGCGGGCTCGGACTGCGGCAACCTGCTCGCCTACGTGCCTGGCGGCGAGGGCGCCGACCGTCGCTCGCTGCTGCTCTGTGCGCATCTTGACACCGTGCCGTTGCTTGCCCCCGTGGAGCCCGTCGTCGTGGAGGGGTTTTGGGAGAACGAGCACGAAGGCGTGCTCGGCGCGGACAACAAGGCCGCGGTCGCGGTGCTGCTCGCGCTCGCGCGTCACGTCCGCGCTGAGGGGGCGCCGCTGGACCTTGAGCTGCTGTTCACGGTCGGCGAGGAGGTCTCGCTCGCGGGAACGCGCGCGTTTGACGCGAGCAAGCTGCGCAGCGAGTTCGGCTATGTGTTCGACCACGCGACGCCGATCGGCGAGGTCATCGTGGACTCGCCGACGCACTTCCGCATCGAGGCCGAGTTCCGCGGGGCGGCGGCGCACGCGGGCATTCGCCCCGAGGATGGCCGCAGCGCGATCCTCGCTGCGGCCCGTGCGGTCTCCGCGATGCCACTGGGGCGGATCGACGAGCAAACGACCGTGAACGTCGGCACGATCGAGGGGGGCAGCGCGATCAACGTCGTGCCCGAGCGTTGCAACGTGCTCGCGGAGGTGCGCGGGATGCAGGACGAGCGCGCGGAGGACGTCGTTGCCGAAGTGGTGCAACGGATGCAGGAGGCCGCGAACCAGCCCGAGTGCGAGTGCGACGTGGACGTAAGCGTGCAGCGGACGTTCTCGGGCTTTCACCTGACCGGCACGCGCCCCGCGGTGCGCGCCGCCGAGCAAGCGCTCCGCGCCTGCGGCTATGAGCCCGTACGGATTGCGAGCGGGGGCGCCTCGGACGCGAATGAGCTGCTCAGGCAGGGCGTTGAAGTCGTGAACCTCGCGAACGGAACCGAGCGTAACCACGAGCCGGGCGAGCGCGTGAGCGTCGCGGCGCTCGAGGGGATGCTCGACGTCGCGCTCGCACTGCTCGACGCCGCGGCCGCCGAGACCCCGCGAGACGCGGCGCGCTAGGTTCGAGACACGATGCTGAAGCTCCGCCGCGCGATCGTGGTTGACGCCGAGCCGTCCGCGAACGAGCAGCGGCTCACGGTCGAGCTGAGCGAGGCACCCGGCGTGCGCCGGGCTGCGATCGCGGACACCGGCCTGGTCGGCGTGGTGCAGGCGGGCGACGAGGTGATCGTGAACACCCAGGCCCTCGACCTCGGCCTCGGCTCGGGGGGCTTTGACGTCGTGCACGTGAACCTGACGCGCGGGCTCGACGGCGAGCCTCCGGGCGAGGCGCACGTGATGAAGCTGAACTACACGAGCCTGCAGCATGCGGTGGCGCCGGTCGAGGAACGCGACGGGGAGGAGCTGGACCTGCCGCTGGAGCGCACGGTCGGGGTGCTCGCGCTGCACGGGCAACTCGCGGCGGTGGCATTCGCGTTTGCGGCCGCGGCGCCGGGTCGCAGTCTCGGCTACGTGCAGACGGCAGGCGGGGCGCTGCCGGGCTCGCACTCCCGCACGGTGGGCGAGCTGCGCGAGCGCGGGCTGCTCGCGGGCCACCTGACCGCGGGCGTGGCGTTCGGCGGAGAGGGGGAGGCGATCACGACGGCGGGCGCGCTTCACCACGGTCTGCGGGAGCTCGGCTGGGACGCGGCGGTTTGCGGGCCGGGTCCGGGGATCGTGGGCTCGGGCTCGGTGTTGGGGCACGGCGGGATTGCGGCGCTCGACACGGCACACGCGGCACTCGCGCTGGGCGCGCGGACGCTGATCGTCGCGCGTATGTCCTCGGGGGATGAGCGCGAGCGCCATCGCGGGATCTCCCATCACACGCTGACGGTGCTGGACCTGTTGCTGGAGCCCGTGACCGTGGCGCTACCCGCGGGGATGCGCTCGCCCGTGGGGGCGGAGCTGCGCGCGGGGCTGGGAGCGGTGTTCGCGGGCGCGGGCGAGCCCGGCTCGCGCCCGGCGCGCCCGGCGCTTGTCCCGCAGCTGGAGCGCCCGGCGCGGATCACGCGTCATGATTGGCGGCGAGCGACGGTGGACCTTCCGGCCTACGCGGCCTCGGGCCTGCCGGCGAGCACGATGGGACGCACGCTCGCGCAGGACCCGCTGTTCTTCGGCGCGGCGCTCGCGGGGGGCGGCGTGCTCGCGGAGCTGGTGGAGTTAGAGGCATGAGCTTCGAGCCCCTCGGCGGGGAGAGCGTGTACGAGGGCCGGATCGTGGATGTGCGGATCGAGCGCTTCCGCCACTCCGACGGCGAGGAAGTGAGCCGGGAGATCGTGCGCCACCAGGGCGCGGTGGCAGTCGTGGCCTACGACGAGAAGCAGGTCTGGCTGGTGCGCCAGCCACGCGAGGCGGTGAACGAGCCCGCGCTGCTGGAGATCCCGGCGGGGCGCCTGGACAAGCAAGGCGAGGCGCCACTACAGGCCGCGCAACGCGAGCTGGCGGAGGAGATCGGCAAGGGCGCGGAACGCTGGGAGCCGATCGTCGTGTACTACACGGGCGCGGGCTTCACCGACGAGCGGGTGCACTTGTTCGAGGCGACCGGGCTGTATGAGGCGCACGCAGAGAGCGAGGAGAACGAGCGGATCGAGCTGGTGCCATGGCCGATCGCCCGCCTGGACGATGCGCTCGCGGAATGCCGCGACGCTAAGACGCTAATCGGCCTCTGCTGGCTGGCACGCAAGCTCGCGTCCGCCTGAACGCCGCGTTGCACGCCCAAGGAGCCGCGCGCGCTGGGGCGAAAGTCCTAGGCGATGAGCACGGTGCAGGCAGCACAGGCGCCCGCGCGGGGCGGGATCGAGTCGCTGCTGCTCGACTTCTTGGCCTACCTGGAGCTGGAGCGCGGTCTGTCGCGCAACACGCTTGAGGCCTATCGCTCCGACCTGCTGCAGTTCGGAAGCTTCCTGGATCGGCGCGGCCTGCGTGCGACGGAGGCGACGCACGGCGACCTCGCGGCGTTCCTGGCCGAGCTGTCGAGTGGGGCGCGCTCGCTGGCGGCGAACGGGACGCTGGCCTCGAAGGGCGCGCCGCGACGCCCGGGCGGACCGCCGCGACCGGTGGCGGCGGCGACGCTGGGCCGCAAGGTCGCGTGCCTGCGCTCGTTCTACAAGCACCTGCGTCGCGAGGGCCTGATCGAGCACGACCCGACGGCGGAGCTGCACGGTCCGCGCAAGACCCAGCGACTGCCGCGGGTTCTGACGCGCCCGGAGGTGGGACGCCTACTGGCGGAGCCGAAGGGCACGGAGCCGCTGGCGCTGCGCGACCGCGCGCTGCTGGAGGTGATGTACGCGTGCGGGTTGCGGGTCTCGGAGATGACGGGCCTGGAGCTGGCGGACGTCGACCTGGAGGAGGGGATGCTGCGCGCGCGAGGCAAGGGCTCGAAGGAACGCCTCGTGCCGATCGGCCGGGAGGCGATCGCGGCGTTGCGCGTCTACGTACAGCGTGGCCGGCCGGCTCTGCTGGGCATGCGCACGGAGACGAAGCTGTTCCTAAACCGCCGCGGCGCGGGGCTGACGCGCCAAGGGCTGTACAAGATCGTGCAGGGCCACGCGCGCGGCGCGGGCCTTGAGGAGCGGATGAGCCCGCACACGCTGCGCCACTCGTTTGCGACGCACCTGCTCGCGGGGGGCTGTGACCTGCGATCGCTCCAGGAGATGCTGGGGCACGCAGACCTCGCGACGACGCAGGTGTACACGCATCTCTCGGCGGACCGCCTGAAGGACGCTTACTTCAGCGCGCACCCGCGAGCATCCTCACGTTGAGCATGTCAGCGGAGCTTGAGCAGGCGCCGCGCGATGCACGGGCGCTCGTGCTGGTGATCGACGCGTGCGGGATCGGGGCGCTGCCTGACGCGGCGGACTACGGCGATGCGGGGACGAACACGCTGGCGCACGTGGCGCAGGCGGTGGACGGGCTAAAGCTGCCGGCGATGCAGCGCCTGGGTCTCGGCTCGATCGCGCCGATCGAGGGCGTGGCCGCGGCGGCGAGCCCGGCGATTCATGGGAGGCTCGCGCCGCTGGGGCCGGGCAAGGACTCGGCGACGGGCCACTGGGAGCTGATGGGCGCGGTGCTCAGCCACCCGCTGCCAACCTACCCGGAGGGCTTCCCGCGCGAGGTGATCGAGTGCCTGACGGATGCGATGGGCCACGAGGTGATCTGCAACCGCCCCTACAACGGGATCGCGGCGATCGAGGACTACGGCTCAGAGCACGTGCGCACGGGGGCGCTGATCCTCTACACCTCGCAGGACTCGGTGCTGCAGCTGGCGGCGCACGTGGATCGAGTGCCGGCGCACGAGCTGTATCGCGCTTGCGAAGCGGCGCGGATGTGCATGCAAGGCGTGCACTCGGTGGGCCGGGTGATCGCGCGGCCATTCGCAGGCGCTGAGGGTGCGTTCGAGCGCACGGAGGGACGGCGCGACTTCGCGCTCGCGCCGCCGGGACGCACGTACTTGCAGGAGCTGGAGGACTCGGGCGTGGCGGTCCACGGCGTGGGCAAGATCGACGATCTGTTCGCTGGAGTGGGCGTGACGCATAAGCACGCAGGCACGAGGAACGAGGAGGCGCTGTCGAGCGTGCAACGACTGCTTGAAGAACTGGCGAGCGGATTTGTGTTTGTGAACTTGATCGAGACCGACCAGGTGTATGGGCATCGCAAGGACGTGGAGGGCTTCGCGGGGGCGCTACGTGAGATCGACAAGTGCGTGGGACGGTGGGTTGCGCAGATGCGCGAGCACGACCTGCTGATCGTGACGGCGGACCACGGGGTTGATCCGAGCCACGCAGGCACGGACCACACGCGCGAGTACGCGCCGCTGCTCGCACTGACGGGCGAGATGGCGGCGAGGGCGCGCACGGGCGAGGAGACGGGCTATGGCGGCTTTCGCCACGACGGCCCGCTGGCGGACGTGGGCGCGAGCGTGCTGTGGTGGCTGACGCGAAGGAGCGCGGAAGACCTGCCGGGGGAGCGCTTCATAAGCTAGGCGCGTGCCGGAGCTGCCAGAGGTCGAGACGATCAGGGGCCAGCTTGCCCCGCTGGTGAAGGGCCGGAAGCTGGCGCGCGTGGAGATCCTGGATCCCCGCTGGTCGCGTCCGCTGGCTCCGCAGGAGCTCTCGGCGGCGATCGAGGGCCGGAAGGTAGAGTCGTTGGGCAGGCGCGGGAAGTACCTGCTGTGGCACTTGAGCGGGGACGTGCACCTGGCCCAGCACCTTCGGATGACAGGGGCTGTGCTGCTTGACCCGAAGCCGGAGCCGCTTCACACGCGGGTGCGGATCGACCTGCGCCCGAAACGGCGCCTAGTGATCGTGGACCCGCGGCGCTTCGGGACGGGCGAGCTGCTGCTGGGCTCGGATGCGTTGGATGAGTTCCTTGACGCTCGGCTGGGTGTGGAGCCGTTCGACGCGGAGTTCACGCCGGAGCTCCTGCGGGCGCTTGCGCGGGGCAGGGTGGGACCGATCAAGGCGTTCCTGCTGGACCAGCGGCGGGTGGCGGGCGTTGGGAACATCTACGCGGACGAGGCGCTGTTCCGGGCCTACGTGCATCCGCTGCGCCCGGCGGGCAAGCTGACGCGCGAGCAGTACGCGGCGCTTGCGGCGGGCGTTATGGAGGCGCTGCAGGCGGGGATCGACGCGAAGGGAGCGTCGATCGACGATTTCCGTCACGTGGACGGGGTGAAAGGGTCGTTCCAGAATGAGTTTCTGGTGTACGGTCGCGCGGGGGAGCCGTGCGTGCGCTGCGGCACGCCGATCCGCAAGCTGGTCGTGGCGGGGCGAGGCACGTACGTGTGCGAGCGCTGCCAGCCGCGCCCGCGAGTGCGCAGAAAGCGAGCTCAGGCGGCGAGCAGCTCGTCGAGCTCGCCGCTCTCGGCGGCCTTGAGCACCTCGGCGTAGCCCCCAAGTACGTGCTCGCCGACGAGCACCTGGGGGAAGCTCATCATGCCGGTTCGCTGAACGAGCTCGACTCGGCCGGCCGGATCCTTGGAGAGGTTGATCTCGGCGAAGTCGACGTCACGCGCGGCGAGCAGCTCCTTGACGCGGCGGCAGAAGCTGCACGGGTCGGTCGTGTAGATCGTTACTTTGCTCATTACTTCATTTAATATAGCTTCGCAATACCGCCTGCCAAAGCAGCATTCCCCGGCAAGGCGCCACGTAAAACGAGGGACTTGCCGAAGCGAAGCCTAGACTCGTTTTGGCATGGGCAGAGCGGTGAAGACGGAGGCGGTGGTGCTGCGCTCGATGCGCTACGGCGAGGCGGATCGGATCCTGCACCTGTACACGCCGAACCGGGGACGCGTGGGGGCGATCGCGAAGGGAGTTCGCCGTGCGCGCAGTCGCTTCGGGGGTCGGTTGGAGCCGTTCTTCAGGCTGAGGATTGAGCTGCACGAAGGGCGGGGCGAGCTGCTGACGGTGACGGGGGCGGAGACGCTCGACGGCTACCGCCGCCTGCGCGAGGACGCGCGGGCGCTGGACGCGGCGGCGCGGGCGTGCGACGCGGTGGGACGGCTGTTTGAGACCTCGGAGCCCCATCCGGGGGTGTTCAACCTGCTGTGCCGCAAGCTCTCGCTGCTCGATGAGCAGGCCGGCGCGGGTTCCGCCGCGGCGACGGACGGCGCAGTGCCGGTGGCGGCGCGCGCGGGGGCGCTGGCGTTTCGTTTGAAGTTGCTGCTCGCGGCTGGGCTGGCGCCCCAGCTGGGGGCGTGCGCGTCGTGCGGCGAGCGCGAGGAGCTGGTCGGCTTCTCGGGAGCGGCGGGCGGCGTGGTGTGCGGTGCGTGTGAGGCGGGGTCATTTCCGCTGGGCGAGCCGGCGTATCGCTTCATGACCGAGGCGTTTGGGGCGCCGCTGCACGAGGCTCCGAGCGCACCGGACGCTGCGCTGGGCCAGGTGGACCGCGCGATCTCGGCGACGCTCGAGCACCATGCGCACCTGCGGCTGATGCCGGCGGTCGCGGGCGCGGGCTGAGCTTCGCCCTGGCGCGCCGGTATCTTTCCGACTCATGGACGAGGGCAATCCGATCGCTTACCAGCTGCTGGAGGAGGGTGTCCCGGTGCTGTCCTCCGAGGGCGAGCAGGTCGGCACGGTGGGCGCGGTGCTGGGCGCATCGAAGGAGGACGTGTTCCACGGCCTGCTGATCAACACCCGCGGCAACGGGATTCGCTTCGTGGAGGCGTCATCGATCGCTTCGATCCACGAACGGGGCGTGGACCTGCGGATCGACGCGGCGCAGGCAGCGCAGCTACCGGGCCCGGAGCACAAGGCGCCGGTCTACGACGAGGATCCTTCGCGCCAGCAAGGCTGGCGACACTGGGTGCACGTGATCACGGGCCGCAGCGACTGGGACCGCGAGCGCTAGCTCGCAGTTCGAATCGCGCGGCCCTTGGACGGCCGCGCACGCTGCCAAAATCGAAGACATGAGTGCGACCGAGCAGGTCGATGCGGTGTCTGCGGGTTTCGCGGCGCGGGTCCGTGAGCAGGAGGAACGCCTGCTCTCGCCGCTGGCTGCCCGCTCCTATCCGGCTCGGCGGTTGCACGAGGAGGATGACTGCGGCCTGCGCACGCCGTTCCAGCGCGATCGCGACAGGATCGTGCACTGCAAGGCGTTTCGACGGCTAACGCACAAGACCCAGGTGTTCGTGGCCCCGCGCGGGGATCACTACCGCACGCGACTGACGCACACGCTTGAGGTGACGACGATCTCGCGAACGGTGGCGCGGGCGCTGCGCCTGAACGAGGACTTGGTGGAGGCGATCGGCCTGGGCCACGACCTAGGGCATCCGCCATTTGGGCATATCGGCGAGGAAGTGCTGGACGGCTGCCTGAAAGAGCGCTTCGGTCGGAGCTTTCGCCATTACGAGCACTCGCTGCGCGTAGTGGACCATCTGGAGCGCGAGGGCGCGGGTCTGAATCTGACCGAGCAGGTGCGCGACGGGATCGTGAGCCATTCGAGCCGTGCGCCGCAGCCGCAAACGCTCGAGGGGCGGATCGTGAGGGTGATCGATCGGGTGGCGTACATCAACCACGACATCGACGACGCGCTGCGGGCCGGGCTGCTGGAGGAGAGCGACCTGCCGGCGGAGCCGATCGCGGTGCTGGGCGAAACGGGCTCGGCGCGGATCGACGCGCTGGTGCACGACATGGTGGAGCACTCGCAGCGGGCGGGCGAGATCGTGCAAGGGCCCGAGGCGGGCCCGGCGATGGCTGCGCTGCGGGACTTCATGTTCGAGCGCGTGTACTTGGGCCCCGCGGTGCGGGCGGAGCACGAGCGGATCGCCCGGGTGGTGAAACGGCTGTTCGAGCACTATGCCGAGCATCCGGAGGAGCTGCCGGGAGCGGGCACGAGCGACGGCGATGAGCTGGCTCAGCGGGTGACGGACTACCTGGCGGGGATGACGGATCGCTATTGCATCAGGCTCTACACGGAGCTCGATGTGCCGCAGGCGTTCGCCCGCTAGCGTTGCCTGCGGTGGCGCTCTACACGAACGACTCAAGAGACCGGGTGCGCGACGCGGTGGACTTCGCGGAGCTGGTCTCGACGCGAACGGAGCTGCGCCGCTCGGGCCCTTCTCGGATGGAGGGTTTGTGTCCGTTCCACGACGAGCGCACGCCGTCGTTTGGGATCGACCCGATGCAGAAGGTCTACCACTGCTTTGGCTGCGGGGCCTCGGGCGACTTGTTCACGTTCGTGCAGGAGACGGAGGGGGTGGACTTTCGCGAAGCGCTGGAGCTGCTGGCGGAGCGCTACGGGGTAGAGCTGCAGCGCGAAAAGGAGGATCCGCGCGAGCAGGAGCGCCGCATGCGTCGAGAGCGGCTGCTGGAGCTGTTGAAGCGCACGGCGGGCTACTACGAACGCTTCCTGTGGGAGTCGAGCGAGGCGGAGCGAGCGCGGGAGTATCTGCTGGGCAGGGGGCTGAGCGAGGAGACGCTACGCGAGTTCAAAGTCGGCTACTCGCCGAGCGCGTGGGACCGCGTGCTGAACGCCTCGCGCCGCGGCGGTTGGCAGAACCGCGAGGTCTATGACGCGGGCTTGGCGCAGCGCTCGCAGGGCGGGAAGATCTACGACCGCTTCCGCGCGCGGATCATGTTCCCGCTGTGCGACACACGCGGACGCGTGCTGGGCTTCGGCGCCCGGGCGATGAGCGACGGCCGCGGGCCGAAGTACCTGAACACGTCGGATAACGAGCTGTACCACAAGGGCCGACACGTCTACGGGGCGGACTTGGCGCGGGCGCACGCGGCGCGGGCAGGGTCGGTGATCCTCTGCGAGGGCTACACCGACGTGATCGCGCTACACCAGGCGGGGATGCGCAACGCGGTGGGCTTGATGGGCACGGCGCTGACGGACGACCAGGTCGGGGAGCTGGGTCGGATGGCGCAGACGGTGCTGCTGGCGCTGGATGCGGACAGCGCGGGGCAAGAGGCGATGCTGCGCGCGTCGGGCCTAGCGGCGAAGCGGAATCTGGAGCTACGGGTGGTGCCGCTGCCGGAGGGGGCTGACCCGGCGGAGTTGATTCAGCGCGAGGGTCCGGAGGCGGTGACGGCGGCGGTCGAGCGCTCGGTGCCGTTCGTGCGCTTCCGGGTAGAGCGGGTGCTCGCGAACGGCGATCACTCCACGCCCGAGGGCCAGGACCGGATGATCGAAGAGCTGCGCCCGGTGTTCGCGCAGCTGGGGGAGGGCGCGATGCGGATGGAGCTGATGCGGATGGCGTCCTCGCGCTTGGCGGTACCGGACAGGGTGTTCGAGCAGCGGCTTACCGCGGCGCCTGCGACCGCAGCGCCAAGCGGACGCGGGAGCGGCGGCGCGCGGCGCGCGGACGAGGGCGAGCGCAACGGGTCCGGGGGAGGCTCGGCCCAGGGCAACGGGTCGGCCACTCGGCGCCCGAAGGCGCTATCGGGCCGTGAAGATGCGGAGCGCGCGTTCCTCGCGCTTTGCATTGCCTCTCCCGAGGACGGGGCGCCGATGCTGGCGAGCGTCGAGATCGAGGAGGACTTCTCGAGCGAGCCGCTTCGCCGCGCGGCGCGGCACCTCGCGGCGGGTGATCTGCACGAGCCGCTGGCGCCCGCGCCGGGTGAGGATCTCGACGCGGATCCCGAGCTCCAGCGGCTGCTCGCGGAGCTGGTCGTGGAAAGCGGGCGTGAGTCGGTAGCGAAGCCCGCGAAGCTCGAGGCCCAGCGGTTGCAGCTGGAGCTGGCGCGCTACGACCGGCAGATCCAGCGGGCGCGCGGTCAACAGAGTGGCGAGGTAAGCACGCTCGCGGGCAAGCGCGCGGAGGTCAAGCGGCAGTTTGACCGGGCTTACGGGCGGGTGCTGGAGGAGACGGGGGAGCGGGAACTCTAGCCCGCCGGCCATCGGATGCGAACATCCGTTCTGTCCGATGCATTGTAGACAATGCAGTGCATGGATCGCACTGTGTTGGAGAAGATGCTCGGCGAGGGCCTTTCGCTTGCGCAGATCGGGCAACGGCTCGACCGGCATGAATCGACGGTTGCTTATTGGGTCGAGAAGTATGGCCTGCAAGCAAACGGGCGCGAGCGCCACGCGGCGCGCGGAGGTCTGGCACAGACTGAGCTCGTGCCCCTGGTTGAGGCTGGTCTGACGATCGCTGAGATCGCGACCAAGCTCGATCGCAGCAAGACCACGATTCGGCACTGGCTGAAGCGACACGGTCTGAAAACGGTGAGTCCCCGAGGGCGCAGGCGATCGCCTGAGGTTGTGGCGGCCACGAAGGCGGGCCTAACGGAGGTGGCAATGAGCTGCCGACGCCATGGCGAAACCGACTACGTGCTCGATGGTCGCGGCTACTACCGGTGCCGGCGGTGCCGCGCGGAGGCGGTGTCGGGGCGACGCCGGCGGATGAAGACGATCCTCGTTCAGGAGGCAGGTGGCGCGTGCACGATCTGTGGCTACGCGGAGAACATGCGAGCGCTTCATTTCCACCACCTCGATCCGAGTCAGAAGCGCATCGAGATCAACGCTAAGGGCGTGGCGCTGGCGATCGAGACGCTCCGCGCCGAGGCCCGCAAGTGTGTGCTTCTGTGCTCTAATTGCCATGCCGAAGTCGAGGATGGCTCGGCGTCCGTCCCGGCGTTACGCTGAGCCGGACGCAGAGCCTCCGCCCGATCCGGGGTAGCTCAATTGGCAGAGTATTCGGCTGTTAACCGAACGGTTGTGGGTTCGAGTCCCACCCCCGGAGTAAGTCACGCAGCAACAGCAGCACCGGTCGAGCGCGAGTAATCGGCGAGCAGCACCGGAACCGGCTCCTCTCGCCCCCGAGCGTCCAGCGTGAGCGACTGCGCTCCGGGCAGCCGATCGGCCAGGTCATCGAGCAAATCCGCGGCGACGATCAGCTGACCGGCCTTGGCGTTCGACTGCATGCGCGCAGCAACGTTCACGGGGTCGCCGAGCGCGGTGAAGTCGACAACGGCGGAGCCGACGTTGCCGACGTACGCATGGCCCGCGTTCAGTCCCACGCCGACGGGCAGCCACGGCCCCGCGGGCATGCCATTGCCGACGGCGATCAGCAGATCGGTCGCGGCGGCGAGCGCCTTGCGTCGGTAGTCGGGTCCGGCGATGCCGGGGATGAACAATGCCATCGCCTCGTCGCCGATCAGCTTGTCGATCAGCCCGTCGTGGCGGAGGATCACCTCGGTGGCCGTGGCGTAGAAGCGGTTCAGCAGCTTTGCGTAGTCGCCCGCGCCGATGCCCTCCGCGAGGCCGGTCGAGCCGCGCACGTCGGCGAACAGCACCGCGACGTCGACCTCCGCGCCACCCGCGGGCATCTGGTCGCAGCAACGCGCGCAGACGTTCGGGTTCTTCCGCGAGGGCGCCCAGCCCGCCATCCCGAACACGCGCCCGCCCAGGCCCCCGAACGGGCTCGAGCAGACCTTGCAGCGCGGCGCCGAGGGCACACGCCGCCAGAAGCGGCGCGCCATGTTCATGCTCCCGTGCCCTCGGTGAGGATCGCTTGCCACTCCTCGCTCTGAGCGCGCTCAGCCGAGCTCATCGGTCGATTCTCTCACGAGGCCAGGTCCTCAACTAGCCGCGCCGCTGAGGCACCCGGGTCGTTCGCCTCCGCCCACGCGCGCAGCTCGCGCGCTCGCGCTGTGATCGAGGGGTCGCCAAGTGCGCGCTGCACCGCGAGCGCCAGCACGCGCGGCTTTACGAAGCGCCGCGGAATCCGCACTCCCGCGCCGGCCCAGTCCACGCGCGCCGCGTTCTCGTTCATGTCGCCGATCGCGGGGCACGCCACCACCGCGCACCCGCTCGCCAACGCTCGCACCAGCGTGCCGTGACCCGCGTGACACACGACCACCTCGCAGCGAGGCATCGTGCGGGCGTAGGAGACCCACTCAACCAGGCGCGCGTTTTCTGGCACCCGCAGAGGTCGCGGTGGCAACCTGCGGTTCCAAGTCCCCAGGACCCGCACCGGCGCGTCGGCCAGGCCGCGCAGCGCTGCCTCAAGCATCCGGTGCTCCGCGTCCTGCGCGGTCGAGGGCGCGATCAGCACCAGCGGCTCGTCGCCCGGCGGCAACTCGACCTCTGCGGTCGGCGGCTCCCACATCAGCGGCCCCACCACGTGCACGTGCTCGGGCCACTCCCGCGGATACTCCAGCTGAGGGAACGTCGCCACGATCGCGAGCTCTCGGCTGATCCCGCCGTGGACGTGGGGCAGAGGGGGAAGGCCCACGCGCTCGCGCGTCGCGTTCAGCTCTGAGCGCCCCAGCTCCAGGCCGCGATCGACCGGCCCTTGCGCGAGTCGCCAGAATGCCCGCCCCAGCGCGCTGCGCGGCAGCCGCGCGCCGAGCGAATAGATCGGGAAGTCGCGCGCGCCGTGCGGGTAGACGTGGGGGATCAACGTCGCTCGCGGTACTCCCTCTAGCTCGCCCGCCAGCGCCGGGGCAAGCGTGAGGATGTCCGCCACCACTGCGTCCGGGCGCAGCTCGCGCACGAGCGGGCGCGTGTCTCGCGTCGCGTGCACCACCGCCTCATAGAAGTCCAGCGGCTCGGGGCCCTGAGGGAAGACCTGGTACTCCGGCGCCGTCGCGAACGCCATCCCTTCGGCCTCTACGTGCTCGCGCCAGCGCGCCCACGTCTGCAGCGTCACCTCGTGTCCACGCGCCACGAGCGCCCGGCCCAGCGCGATCATCGGAAACGCGTGGCCCGGGTCCCCGAACGCGCCCAGCAGGATCCGCCTGGGGCTGTCGCTCACCGCGCGCGTCAGGCGGCCAGCTCGGCCAACAGACGCAGCTGCTGGAGGCGCTCGTCTGCGTCAAACGCCGTCGGCGTGACGCCGAGCGTGCCCACGCCCGCATCGCGGTAGATCGCAAGGCGCTCGCGCACCACGTCCTTGGGGCCGCACAGCGAGACCTGGTCGATCAGCGCATCGGGGATTGCCGCCATTGCCTCCTCGCGCTTGCCTTCCAGGTACAGGTCCTGGATCGTTTTGGCCTCGGCCTCGTAGCCGTAGCGGCTGACGAGCTGGTTGTAGAAGTTCTGCTTGCGCGAGCCCATGCCGCCGACGTACAGCGCCACGAACGGGCGCATCGTGTTGCGCGCCGCCTCGAGGTCGTCGGTGATGCACAGGCTGACCGTCGGCGCGATGTCGAAGCCCTCTAGCGATTTGCCCGAGCGCGCCGCGCCTTCCTCGAGCAGCGGGCGCAGCTCGGAGACGTGCTCCGGGCTGAACAGCGTGGGGATCCAGCCGTCCGCGATCTCGCCCGCCAGCGCCGTGTTCTTCGGTCCGATTGCCGCGAGGTAGATCGGGATGCGCTCCTGCACCGGCGTGATCGTCAGCTTCAGTGCCTTGCCGGGACCGTCGGGCAGCGGCAGTTCGAGAGTCTCGCCACTGAACTCCACGCGCTCGCGCGCGAGTGCCATCCGCACGACCGCTACGTACTCGCGTGTGCGCTGCAGCTGCTTCGCGAAGCGCTGGCCATGCCAACCCTCAGCGACCTGGGGGCCGGAGGAGCCGATCCCGCAGATCATCCGCCCGTTCGAGAGCTGGTCGATCGTCGCGGCCGTCATCGCAGTCATCGCCGCCGAGCGACCGGGCATCTGGAAGATCCCCGAGCCGAGGCGGATCGTCGAGGTCTGCCCGGCCAGCCAGCCGAGCACAGTCGCGGTGTCCGAGCCGTAAGCCTCCGCCGCCCACACCGAGTCATAGCCCAGGCGCTCGGCCTCTTGGACGATGTTCAGCTGGTCCTCCGAGCTGAGGCCCAGGCCCCAGTAGCCGATGTGCACCCCGAGCTTCATCTGCAAATTTCCTTTCAGGCCGAGGGTTTCGTTGCGGTAATCAGACGCCCTGCCTACGCTGGGGCGCGCACCTCGCCGCAGGCTCAGAACCAGCCCCGACAGGGCCACACCCTATGGCAATCCGATCTAAATCCTCATCCTCACGAAACGTTGAGAGCCTGCGACTTACGATCGACTGCCTGCCTGTCTCCACCCGCGAAGCCATGCTCGCCGGCGTGCGCGACTCGCCGCGGATCATCGTCGGCGCCTACACCGACGCTCACGGCGGAGTCTGCCCAATGCTCGCGGCGCACCGTCGCGGCGGGCGCACCAACTTCCTCTCCTTTGCTCGTGCCTGGGATCGCTTCACCCGCGCCGGGCGCAGCGTGCGCACCGCGACCCGGCGCGAGCGCGCGATCCTCATCGGGCAGCTCGAAGCCAGCCTGCTCCGCGACGCCGGTCTCGGACTCGATCACGCGATCGCCGAGCACCGCGGTGCCAAGCGTGCCCGCGAGCGCGAGGAGCGCGACCCGCGCGGGGAGATCCTCGTCAAGCGCCGCCTGTTTCGTTCGCGCCGCCGCGAGCGCTACAGCGAGTCGCCCGGACGGATGAACATGATCTCCGGCACCACGCACGCCGGCGAGGTCCTCAGCAGGTAGCGCACCGACTCCGCGATGTCCTGCGGCGTGATCATCTCCTCCGCCGGGACCTGGCCCTTCACGAACTCCGTCATCGGCGTGTCCACGAACGCCGGGCAAAGCGCCGTCGACTTGATCCCCTGCTTGCCGAGTTCCTTGTTCATCGCTTCCGTCCAGCCCACCACCCCATGCTTCGTCGCTGAGTAGATCGCAAGCCAGCCCTCCGCGCGCTTGCCTGAGATCGACGAGGTGTTCACGACCAGAGCGTTGTTGTGCTGCGCTCCTGACTCCAGCAGCATCCCCACGGTTTCGCGGTAGAACAACACGATCTGGCGCAGGTTGATCGAGAGCTGCATGTCCAGGTGCTTCGTCTGGATCTCGCCAACCGGCGAGCCGATCCCCACGCCCGCGTTGTTCACCAGCACGTCAAGGCGGCCGTAGCGCTCGCGGTGGGTCTCGACCACCTTCTTGATCTCCGCCTCCTCCGCCACGTTCGCCGCCACGCCGTACACGTCGAAGCCCTCGTCCGCCAGGCCCTTCACCGCTTCCTCCAGCTTCTCCGGCCGCCGCGCAGCCATCGTCACTCCGAAGCCTTCCTCGCCCAGCACGCGGGCGATCGCTAGTCCGATCCCGCTCGATGCCCCCGTAACGATCGCCGCCTTCTCTGCCATCTGCTTTCCCTTCGCTCAGTGTCTCGCGCCGCTGCCCTCACAGCCACGCCGCCGTCCCGCGGACCGCGGCTCGCAGCATCCCACAATCGCGCTGGTAGCTTCTGCTGGCTGGTCCGAGCGCATGGCGCAGCGTGCTGCGTCGGCACTGGGGCCGGAAGCGCTCGGGCGCGAGCCCGTTCGCGCGTCGGGCCCGTAGCTCAGTTGGTTAGAGCTGCCGACTCATAATCGGTAGGTCCCTGGTTCGAGTCCAGGCGGGCCCATGACCGTTATCTCAGCCTGTCAAGCCAGCGTTGCGATCAAGCTCCATCTCACGGGAAGCATCGACGCAGGCACGCTCCTGGTCGCTGCAGCCACCTTCGTACTTGCGTTCCTGACATGGAGACTTGCTCGAGCTACCGCTGCGAGTGTGCAGGCCGCTCAATCCAGCGCAGATGCAGAGCGTCTGAGCATCGAAGCGATGGCGATGCCGTTCATAGTCGTAGTCCCGCAGCAGCGAGACTTGAGAATTACTGCGGTCGAACTAGGGGGCCGGCAGCCTGAGCTCCAGCTCGACATCCGGCTACTGAACATAGGCTCGGGGCCGGGGATCGTTGAGGAGGTTCGTCTCGACAGCACCGATGCTTGGGTGAAGTTCGAGTCAAACCAGATACCGCTGGCAGCAGGTGCCGAGCAGAATGCCTATTTGCTGCTCAAGGCTTGGCCCGATACATCCGGAGCTCAGTTTCGCGTCCGTTACCGCCACTCAAACGGACGTGGCTACGTCACGATTCAAGATGTTCATGTCGAAGATCACCAACTTCAGACTTTTACGCTCGTACGGAAGCTCGACGACGGTCCGATGCCAGGCGGCAGGCCGTTCGATTTCCCGATGCCAGAAGGGACGAGGCACGAGAGGGATAGCCCAATCTGATTGGCGCATTGAGCCCTCTCTCGATACTTGCACCCGCCCGACGTGTTCGAACGAGTAAGAAGAACGCAAGGCTGGGCGGCTCGGGCGGGGGCCGGCCATCGGCCGTCAAGGAGAGGAAATGACGATGCGCAGACACCTGATCTGTTCGATACTGCTCGGCCTGGTGGCGGCTCTAGCCGTGCCGGCGCTCGCTTCGGCGGCGCCCACCGTGACGTTCAAAGCCCGGGCGGTGCCGATTCCAAAGCCGGGCGGAGGCTCGTACCCGCACACGGGCAACATCCTCGGCGCAGGCGCCGCGGTGCAAGCCGAATTCACGCTCTCCGGCTCGGGCTACGGTGCGACGCCGCAGAATCCCGCCGGAGGGATACCGCCGCTGTCGCAGGTGAACTTCTTCCTGCCGGCAGGCGCGAAGATCAACAGCCATGGCTTCGGCACTTGCTCGGCACCGACGCTGAACAACACCGGTCCCGCAGGCTGTAAGAAAAAGGCGATCGCGAGCCCAAAGGGCAGCGCGTTGGGCGAAGTGAGCTTCGGCTCAGAACGCGTCCCCGAGACAGCCTCTTTGCAGGCTTTCTTCGCGCCTGGAAGCGGGCTGCTGTTCTACGTCCAGGGCTCGAGCCCCGTCTCGCTGGAATTCGTCTCGGCGGGGCGCTACGTGAACTCGAGCAAGCCATACGGCCTTGAGCTGCAGACACAGGTCCCGGCGATCGCGACGGTGCCCGGTGCGCCACTGGCCTCGACGAAGACGATCACGGTCAAGGTGGGGGCGGCGTTCAAGAAGGGCAAGCGCCTGATCTCCTACGGCACGATGCCGAAGAAGTGCCCGAAGGGTGGCTTCCCCCTGAAGGCGGAACTCACCTTCGGCGGCTCCTACGGGGGCGAACGCGAATTCGGGATCCCGGCCGAAA
Organism: Solirubrobacteraceae bacterium; assembly: GCA_035507305.1. Taxonomy (GTDB): domain Bacteria; phylum Actinomycetota; class Thermoleophilia; order Solirubrobacterales; family Solirubrobacteraceae; genus Palsa-744. Next base: position 19,524 of record DATJOE010000072.1, read on the forward strand.
CGGTGTCCGCGACCTACAAGTCGCCGTGTCCGCGCAAGCACTGACCAGCTGACCCGATGGACGGATCGCGTGGCGCGGGGCTGTGTCCCCGCGCCACGAACCAAGAATGTCGAGAAATCGTGTTTGAGCGCCCAAAAACAGGGTACTTGCATTGATCCAAGCGATGATGCAAGACGAAAGAAATGGCACGTAGACGCCGAATGGCGTACTAGACGACTAACGCTCCCGGCGGGGTAGGTGTAAAATGCGGGGGAGCAGGATGTCGGAGACCTATAAGCGAACCGACGGGAGGAACGACATGACGGTTACGGAGATGGCGGTTTCGACGGCCACGCGCCAAACCCGCCTCGTTCCAGGCGCAAACGACGAGCAGCAGCTGTTCGCACGCCACCAGCAGGGCGACATGCTCGCCCGTGAGGAACTGGTGCGCCGTTTCATGCCTTTGGCGCGCAGCCTTGCTCGCCGCTATGACCGCTCTTCAGAGCCGTTCGAGGACCTGCTCCAGGTCGCGTCGCTGGGCCTGCTGAAGGCGCTTGACCGCTTCGATCCGACAATGGGTCACCCGTTCGCGTCCTTCGCGGTTCCGACGATCCTGGGCGAGATGCGCCGCCACTTCCGCGACGCGGGCTGGTCGGTGCACGTGCCCCGCGGCTCCCAAGAACGTGCGCTGAAGGTCCGTGACGCGCAAGAGCGTCTGGCGAACCTGCGCGGTCGGGCGCCGACGGTCAACGAGCTTGCGGAGTACCTGGAGCTCGACCAGGAGGAAGTGATCGACGCGCTTCAAGCGATTCAGGCCTACGAGTCGTTGTCCTTGGACGCACCGCGTCCGGGAGCGACGGACGAAGCGACCTCCTACGGCGACGCGATGGGTGAAGAGGACGAGCGCTACGAGCTGGTGGAGCTCGACGCGACCGTGAGCGCGGTACTCGGCCGGATCCCGCAGCGCGAGCGCCAGATCCTGCGGATGCGCTTCGTGGACGACCTGACGCAGACGGAGATCGCGGCTCGGGTAGGGATCTCGCAGATGCAGGTCTCGCGCCTGCTGCGTCGTTCGCTGGACCAGCTGCGCGCGCTCACAGACACCAAGAGCTGACCGGCCGAAAGAGCCGTCGCGGTTGCCGATCGTGGGTTGGATGAGACTCGCTCGTCGGCAGAGATCGACCATGGTCTGATGGTCGTAGCTCCGAATGTCTGCCTGACGCTGTCGAACCAGCCGGAGAACGTGCTGCTGGTTCGCGAGGCGCTCAGCGGGATGGCGGACACGGTGGGCGTCGACGGGGTCGAGCTGAACGACATCCGCACCGCGGTGACGGAGGCGTGCAACAACGTGGTGCTGCACGCATACGAAGGCGGTGAAGGGCTGCTGCAGGTCGAGCTGTACCTGGCCCCGGCGACGGTGGAAGTCGTGGTGCGCGACCACGGCACGGGGATCAAACCCCACATCCGCGGCGAGGAGGAGGACGCGCTGGGGATCGGCCTGTCGATCATCCAGGCGCTGGCGCCGCGCGTGGAGTTCAAGGACGTGGAGGGCGGGGGCACGGAGGTCCGGATGGAGTTCTCAACGCCGGAGACTCAGGAGCTGGACGCGCTGCCTCGTGATGGCTTTGAGCCGCCGGCGCTGGCGGAGGAAGATCTGGCGAGCACGACGGCCCTGGCGGTGGGACCGAGCGAGCTGGCGCACCGGGTGCTGCCGCGGGTGATGTGCGTGCTGGCGGCGCGGGCGCGCTTTACGACGGATCGGATCTCGGATGCCGAACTGGTGGCGGACGCGCTGGTCTCGGGCGGCTTTGAGGCGAGCTCGAAGCAGCACCTACGGATGTCAGTGAGCGTGGCGGCTCGCGAGGTTGCGATGCGCGTCGGGCCGCTCGGAGGCGGCACGGCGGGCCGGCTGGTCGCGGAGACGAATGACGGCGTGGGCCCGGTGATCGAGAAGCTCACGGACGAGCGGCGGATCGCAAGCGAGGGCGCGTTCGAGACGCTGGAGCTGACCCTCCGCGACAACCGCTGAGCGGGTCGGGGCAAAAAATAGGCGGTGACCGCCGGGGGTAGCGGCCACCGCCTGAGGGAGGACAACTCCAGTCCTTTTCTGCCCTTACCCCGTGGCTTCTAAACATCGATTTCAAAAAAAAGATTTAGGACGGCCCCGATGGGCCGTCTGAACCTCCGCAAACCTCGCCGCCGGTTGGCGGGAGACGGGCGCGGGTAGGTGATCCTTGGCCCACTGCGGGGGCCGGCGCCGCCCGAGCGCGGCGTTGCAAGCCGCGTTGCAAATGCGCGCGGGCAAGGGTCGAGGTCGGAGGTGAGG
>DATJOE010000073.1:0-2679 GCA_035507305.1 Solirubrobacteraceae bacterium
GGCTACCGGAACCGTCAAATGGTTCAGCAGCGAAAAGGGCTTTGGCTTCATTACGCCCGACGATCAGTCCAAGGACCTGTTCGTACATCACAGCGCGATCGCCGGGGACGACGGCTACCGCTCGCTGAACGAGGGCGCCAAGTTGTCATTTGAGGCCGAACACGGGCCCAAGGGCCCGAACGCCGTCAACGTCAACGTGCAGGCAGGCTAGGAATCGGCGTGCCCAACGAGAGCCCCGGCGACCGCAGCGACTCGTGTTGAGTCGTTCCTCGATGTGGGTACCGCCGCACCGTACGTGCCACCTGCAACAGAGATAACGGTCGTTGGTGGAAGTGTGTATCGGATCGAGGGAGACGTCCGCGACGTCGAGCGGATGATCCTCGATGCCGCTCGCGGGTCGATCATGCAGTTCGCCTGGCTTGTCGAGATCGACAGCGCGGAGCGCATCGCGTTCAATCCGGCGCACGTAGTCACGCTGCGAGCGCTACGCATGTAATTGGTCCCACGTGCCGCCCCTGCTGCCGATGAGTTCGCGGTTTCCGCTGCGGGCCAGTGCTGTAAGTCGACTAGCGTCATCACGCCCGCGGATTTGCTCGGTGTGATCGGCGGCGCGGATGATTCTGATCGCGTGAGCCAGCAACGAGACAGGTGACATGGCGATCAAGAGCCTCGGTTCCCACCGCCTCAGCACGGTTGCGCGTTGGTGGATTACGAGCTCGAGGCTTGGTGAATGAGCTCGGGGTCAGCCCTCAGGCGAGATTACTCCGATGCCCTCGCCACCCACAAGCCGGCTGGATTCGGTGCTACCGTGAGACGACGGTGACGACGTCGCCGGCGAGGTTCACCAAGCCGACGCAACGAATCTCCCGCTAAACGAATGCGACCGCGCCGGCGAAGGGAGAGGTGCGATGCCCAGCCCACCTTGTCAGGTCGTCTCGTGAAGACGGCACGGGAACGTGCTGAGGAGAAACGGCAAGAGAAGCTTGAGTCTGTCGCCGAACAGGTCGAAAGCGGCGAGCTTGTCATCCGGCCGATGACTGAAGAGGAGCGCCGCCGCTATCCACCGCTCCCGCCTCACTCAAAGCGTCCGGCAAGGGGGTGAGACCATGCATGAGTCATCGGGACTGGTCGCGCGCATCAAACAGATAAGACGCGCGGAGACAAGACGCGCGGCCGACTCGTCAGGAAAGGCGCCTCGAACGACGGCGCCCCAGGATGACACGACTGCGCTGGAGGTTCTGCAGACGAGGGTCGAGCATTTGGAGCAGCTGGTCGAGGGACTTCAGGACTCCATCCATCGGGAGTCGGAGCGACAGGGCGGGCGGATCACCGAGCTCGAGACTCGGATGGAGCCTGCCGCGATCAGCGTCGCGCTGAGCAAGGACGCCCGCGACCGCGGGCTCTAGCCGCGGTGACCGCATTCTTCATCCCGGGCATCGCGACTGATAATGAGCGCCCCGCCCTGGAGGTTGCCTATGGCGACATGCGCGCACGCGTGGAACTCGCCATGGGCCGGCGGCCGCGCGAGCGCCGAATCGAAAAGCTGTGGACGCGCAGGGGCAGCATCGACTGCCTGACGGTGGTGGGCAGTCCGGATCCTCTGCGGGGCGGCACCGTCATGGCGATCTTTGACATGGGTGCGCACGAGCCGTTTGTCGTCTGGCGTGAATCGGACAGCTGGACTGGCGGCGGGTCTTGCGAGGTTCTCAACTGGCGTGCGTATTCCGTTCTGGAGTTCGACCCGTGAGTTCCGCTAAGGACGTCGAACTACTCGAGGCCGACGCGCGGTATTACCACGACCGAGTCGCCCTTTTGCGGGCCAAGCTCTGCAGATGGGTTCAACCCCGCAACTGGAGGAGCTCGAGCGCCGCTTGGCGAGCGCCGAATTACGACTGCGCGAGCGGCGTTTACGCGAGCCGAGCTGATCGGGCTATGCAGCGCTCCGGAAGAGCGCTGTCGCCTTCGCAGCGGAGCATCAAGCAGGTTCCGGATCAGTTCCGCGACGTGAACGTCGAGGGCAGCTGGATGTGAGTCGTGGACGCTCTGTGCAGATTCCCCCACCGGGGCGGATCCGCGCCGTGTCGCCATCCGCTAGGCTGGAACGAGGATCGAGCGTGTGCTCGACGAAGCAGTGCCCCGCGTTTTCGCAGTCGTTGCCCTAGCACCCTCCGCGTATCGCAGTGCACATACCCCGGGAGGGAACAAGATGGCAACAGGTACCGTGAAGTGGTTCAACGGGGATAAGGGCTACGGATTCATCACCCCGGACGTCTCCGGAAAGGATCTGTTCGTTCATCAGAGCGCGATCCAAGGCAACGGCTACAAGTCGTTGGATGAGGGCGCAAAGGTGAGCTACGACGCCGAGCATGGCCCCAAGGGCCCGGCTGCCACGAACGTCGCAACGCTCTAACCAGCAGGTGACGACAACGCGGGCGAGCGCTCATATCGGACCCTCGCCCGCTCCCGTCCGCGTCCGTGCAGCGGCCGCTGTACGGATCGCGCGGGTGCTCCGAACGCTGCGATGCAGCGACAAGACAGCCAAATGTCGCCAGAGCTTGATCGACACCAGCTCGTCTGGGTCTTCACCTTACTTGCGCGTGCGGTCGGCGCGCTCCAGACCTCAAGAGCAGGAGGACACGCATGGGCGCGAACAAGAAGACCACGATGGCAAAACTCAAC
>DATJOE010000074.1:0-30588 GCA_035507305.1 Solirubrobacteraceae bacterium
CAACCTGGTGCAAGCGTCATTGCAGTTTGCTAGCCTGCCGCGATCACATGCCGAGTCCTTGACTAGATGTCAGGGACCGGGGGACCCGAGTTGTTGGGGCGAATCTCGCGATCTCGCGAGAAGCGCAGGCTCTTTCAGCGCTAGCCCGTCAGCTAACCCCGGAGGCCGACGAAAGAGGATGTTGTCTTGCGGGTGCGAACCCTCAGCAGTTTTGTAATCAGTCTTACCTTCATGGCCGTCGCGGCCACTCCGGGATTCGCCGCCACGACGGGTGGAGCGGTCGCGGAAGCTGAAGCCCCGGCTCCGACGACGACGACGCCCGCGCCGGCGATCCACCTCTCTCCGATCGTGGCGAAGTCGCAAAAGCTCGCTTACAAAGGGCCGATCTACGAAAAGACCGCGACGGGCGAAGTCGTGCCTTATGTGGCGGCCGCCGCGAGCGCTCCCGCGACGCAGGTGGTCAGCGCGACGGGAGGCGCCCCGGTCAGCACGGCGACTCCCGCGAGTACCGCGGCGAACCTGACTGAAGTGACCGAGACGGTCGCGACGCCCCGACCGCAACTGCTCGTCCCGGGCTCGCTGGCGCGCTACGTGAACGGCTTCGCGGCCGCGCCGATGAACGCTCCGGCCCCGGTCCAGCAGGTGATTTGGACGGCGAACGAGATCATCGGCCTTCCCTACGTGTATGGCGGCGGTCACGGCTCGTTCAACTCCTCGGGCTATGACTGCTCGGGCACGGTGTCCTTCGCACTGCACGGCGGCAGCTTCCTGAAGACCCCGATGGATTCCTCGGAATTTATGCGCTGGGGCTCGCACGGCGCGGGTCGCTGGATCGCGGTGTTCGGCAACGCGGGGCACGCCTACATGGACGTGGCAGGGCTGCGGCTGGACACGAGTGCCGCGGATGACCCCTCCGACCAGCAGGGCCCGCGTTGGCGCCCGCTGCGCTCAAACAACGGCGGCTACACGGTCCGCCACCCGCTCGGTCTGTAGCCGCTGGCGCTCGCCGAAGCTTGTCGAGCAGTCTGATCGCCGACCGCTCGCGGTCGGCTAGGCTAGGGACACCGGCCGATCGCCGCGATCGGCCGCCCCGCGGAAAGCAATAGGAGGATCACATGGCCGGCCTGACCGGGCGCATGTCAACCGTCGTGAAGGCGAAGATTTCGCAGCTGCTTGATCGCGCCGAAGACCCGGCGGAGACGCTGGACTACAGCTACCAGAAGCAGGTCGAACAGCTGCAGAACGTAAAGAAGGGGATCGCCGACGTGGTGACCGCCAAGAAGCGTCTGCAGATGCAGGAAAAGAGCCTGCAGCAGAGCGTGGTCAAGCTCGACACACAGGCGCGCCAAGCGCTGTCCTCGGGTAATGAGGAGCTGGCGCGGACGGCGCTTGAGCGCAAGAACGTGGCCCAGACCGAGCTTCAAGGGCTCGACACGCAGGTCTCAGAACTCGAAGCCCAGCAGGAGAAGCTGACGGACTCCGAGCAGAAACTGCGCGCGAAGATCGAAGCCTTCCGCACGAAGAAGGAGGTCATCAAGGCGCAGTACTCAGCGGCCGAGGCGCAGGTGCGGATCTCCGAGGCGGCGACGGGCGTGGGCGAGCAGATGGCCGACGTTGGGCTTGCGATGCAGCGGGCCGTCGACAAGACCGAAAACATGAAAGCGCGCGCCGACGCCGTACAGGAGCTCGAAGCCGCGGGGACGTTCGATGACATAACGCAGCTCGGCTCGGGTGAAGACGACATCGACCGCCAGCTCAAGGAGCTCTCGAGTACGTCAGCGGTCGACGACGATCTCGCGAAGATGAAGGCCGAACTCGGCAAGGGCGGCGAGGGCACCGCACCGCAGATCGCCTCAGGCGGTGGCGCCGAGGGCGGTCAGCCGAGCGAGAGCGGCCAGGCATGATCATCCGGATATCGGGCGAGGACCAGTACCGGATCGCCGAGGAGAAGAAGGACGAGCTCAACGAGCTAGACAATGCCGTCGTGGCTGCCTGCGAGGGCGGCGACGAAGCGGCTTATGAGAAGTCGTTCGCGGCGCTGCTCGACTATGTGCGTGGCAACGGCGAGCGCGTGGGCGACGACGAACTTGAGGGGTCGGACTTGATCCTGCCGCCTGCGGACCTCAGCTTCGCGGAGGCGGGGACGGCATTCACGGGCGAGGGGCTGATCCCGGACTAGCAATCAGGCCCCCCGGGTTCTTGGCTTGTGGGGCTCCGAGTTCTTGGTTGCGATAGCAATCGTAGATACGGCTCGCCGGCCGCGTATATACGTTTGCTATCGAAAAGCCAAAAGCGCGATCGCCTCGGCTCCCCTTTAGATCTAAGAAGCGGACTCAGACGCCCGTTTAGATTGGCGCACCCCACAACGGAAACCACCGCTCGATCTCGGGCTCGACGGGCAGCTCAGCCCCGACCTGGGCCTTGAGCTGCAGCTCGCGCTCGGTAGAGCGCTCCTGGGCGTCCCCGGGCGCGGGCACGAAGGGGTACCAGTAGCCGCGCTTGTAGTTGTAGATGAAGTAGATGCGCTGGCCTTTGGCGTCGTCGAAGGCGAACACGGCGCAGAGCAGTCGCTCGCCGAAGCCGGCGGTCTCGATCGAGCTGGACACAGCGTTGATGCCGACGGCGAGGTCTTCGACGCTCGGGGCGTCGGCAGGGCTGCGCAAGATCATCCAGCGGTAGCCATAGCTGTCGTCTTGCGTGGTGACGGTCGTGCCGTTATCGCCACCGGTGGCGGTGACGACTTCTTCCATGTCCTTGAGCGTGGATTCGAATTCGCTGGTGGCTAGCGCTTGAAAGACAATCGCGGCGCTGCCCGCGGGCTGGATCTGGTGCTCGGCCTGCAGATCGACGTAAGCGGTGGTGATCGCGAACAGGCGATCGGGAGCGGGTCCCTTGACCTGATGGCGGCCGGTGAGGATGTCGCGTAGGCCCAAGGCTCAGAGCCTATCCCGGGCGGCGGCTCAAGCGCGGACGGGGCTGGGGGTGAGGCCGCCCTGCAGCTGAGTCTCCAGGCGATCGAGTGCGGCGAGGCGCTGCTCGAGCGGCGGGTGATCGGCGAACAGGTTCATGAGTGACTGCTTGGCACGCGGGGGGATGATGAAGAAGGCGCTCTGGCTTTCGACTCGGCGCAGGTCCTGGCTGGGTACGCGTTCGATCGTGCCGCTGATCTTGATGAGCGCGGAGGCGAGCGCGCTGGGGCGCCCCGTCAGCACGGCAGAGCCGCGGTCGGCGGCGAACTCGCGGTAGCGCGAGAGCGTGCGCAGGAGCACGAAGGAGACGACATAAACGACGACGGAGACGAGGATGACGAGCATGATGTCGCGCTCGCCTTCTTCATCGGAGCCATAGCCCCCGCCGAAGAACAAGGCGAACTGGGCGATCATCGAGGCGAGCGAGGCGAAGAAGCTCGCGAGCGTCATGACCATGACGTCGCGATTGATGACGTGGGTGAGCTCGTGCGCCATGACGCCTTCGAGCTCGGCGGGGGAGAGCATGTCGAGAATGCCGCGGGTCGCGCAGACGGTGGCGGACTTCTGCGAACGGCCCATCGCGCAGGCGTTGGGCACCTGGGTCTCGATCACGGCGACGCGTGGTTTGGGCAAGTCGGCTTGGACGCAGAGGCGGTCGATGATCCCGTGGAGCTCGGGCTCCTCCTCGGGCGAGACCTCTTTCACGCCCATCGCGGCCATCGCGAGCTTGTCGGAGCCGAACAGCTGCACGAGCAGCAGGGCAACGGCGACGACGACGATCACACCGGCGCCGGCGCCAGCGGCGAACAGCACGCCGACGAAGACGGCGTAGAGCAGGCCGAGCAGGAACAGCGTGAGCAGCATCCGGGCCTGCAGGCCTGTGTCTTTACCGAAGTTGCGGCGGTTCGCAGCCACGGGAAGATTGTGGCAGAAGCAGATACAGGTGCCCTAAAGTTGCGCGCGCTGCGGTGAAGCCGTTGCGCCCCCTCCGATGAAGCCCGAAATCCACCTCCTCGGCATCTCGATCAAGACGTTCGGGGTGACGTTTGCGCTGGGCTTCATCGCGTGCGGCTTGGTCGTGGCGCGCCGCCTGCGCGAGCTGGGCAAGCCGGTGGACTGGGCGTACGAGATCACGTTCGCGGCGCTGGTGGGCGGCGTGGTGGGCGCGCGCGCGTACTACGTGATCCAGCACTGGTCGACGGCGAAGCACGACCTGCTGGGCAGCATCTTCAGCGGCTCGGGCCTTGTCTGGTACGGCGGGGCGATCGGTGGGGCGATCGGGGTGATCGGTTGGCTGCGCTGGCGCAAAGTCCTGAACCTGCGGATGCTGGACATGTGCGCGACGGCGCTGGCGCTGGGCTACGCGATCGGGCGGATCGGCTGCCAGGTCTCGGGCGACGGGGACTACGGGATCCGCTCGAGCTTGCCGTGGGCGATGGGCTATCCGCATGGCACGCTGCCGACGCCGCGGGGCGTGAAGGTGCAGCCGACGCCGATCTACGAGACGGTGGCGATGTGCCTGGTGGCTTGGTTTCTCTGGCAGATCCGAGATCGCGTGAGGCCCGGTGTCGTGTTCGCGCTGTACCTGCTGCTGAGCGGGTCCGAGCGCTTCTTGGTGGAGTTCATCCGACGCAACACGGAGGTCGTCGCGGGGCTGACGACGCCGCAGCTTGAGAGCCTGGGCCTGATGCTGATCGGCGCGGTGTGGCTCGCGTTGCTGGTGCGTCGCGGCGGCTCGGCTTCGCTGCGGGCCGCGCCCACCTGAGCGCTCACGCGATAATCCGCGGACGATGGCGACCGAGACGATGCTCTGTGACGTGTTCCCGCTGGGCAGCCGGCTGAACGAGGCGGGCCGCGTGGAGGTGGGCGGCTGCGACACACTGGAGCTGGCGCGGGAGTTCGGGACCCCGGCGTACGTGGTCGCGGAGGACGATCTGCGGGCACGGGCGCGGGCGTTCATGGGCGCGGGCGCGCAGTCGGGTCACGAGGACTTCAACGTGGTGTTCGCGTCGAAGGCGTTCCCTTGCACGGCGGTGCTCTCTCTGTTTGCGCAGGAGGGCCTGTGGTGCGACGTGGCCTCGGGGGGCGAGCTGCACCTGGCGCTTTTGGCGGGCTTTCCGGCCGAGCGGATCGTCCTGCATGGGAACGCAAAGTCGGAGCTGGAGCTAGAAAGTGCGCTCGCACGCGGCGTCGGCTTGGTGGTGATCGACAATTTTGATGAGATCGATCGACTGCAGCGGTTGTGGGCGTCGCGAGCGCCCGAGAGCGCAAGCTCCGGTTCCACGGAGCAGCGGGTGCTCTTGCGGGTGACCCCAGACGTGCGCGGGGAGACCCACGAGAAGATCTCGACGGGCCAGGCAGACTCGAAGTTCGGCTTCTCGACCGCCGATGCGCACGAGGCGATCGAGCGCATTCGCTCGGCCCCGGGCCTCGCGCTCGCGGGCCTGCACGCGCACATCGGCTCGCAACTGTTGGAGCTGGAGCCGTTCCGTCGCGAGGTCGCGGAGCTGGCGAAGCTGGGCGAGTTCGAGGTATGGGACCTCGGCGGCGGCTTGGGCGTGCGCTACACGAAAGATCAGGCGGCGCCGCCTGCGATCGAGGACTACGTGAGCACGCTGCTCTCGGCGACGTCCGAGCACGGCATGGCTGCGCCGGGCAAGCGCCTGCTGATCGAGCCGGGGCGGTCGCTGTGCGCGAACGCCTGCGTGACGCTCTACACGGTGGAGTCGGTAAAGCAGAACGTCTCGCGCTGGGTGGCGGTGGACGGCGGGATGTCGGACAACCTGCGCCCGATGATGTACGGAGCGCGCTACGAAGCGCACGTCGCGGACCGCTTCGAGGGACAGACGCCCTGCGTGCTCGCAGGTAAGCACTGCGAGTCGGGAGACGTGATCGTGCGCGATGCGCTGCTGGATGATCCGCGCGCAGGCGATGTGATCGTGACGCCGGCGACGGGCGCGTACGGTTATGCGATGGCGAACAACTACAACGGCGTGCCGCGGCCGCCGGTGATCTTCTGCAAGGACGGGGACGCGCGCGTGGTGGTCAGGCGCGAGTGCTTCGAGGACCTGACGGCGCGCGATGTCGGCTGAGCCGCAAATGACGGGCGCGACGTCGGCGGCGTCGCAGTCACGCGTGTTTCAGGTGGGCCTGCTCGGCCACGGCACGGTGGGCGGCGCGTTTGCGGAGTTGCTGGACGAACGCGCGGCGGAGATCGAGCGCTTTAACGGCCGTCGTCCGGTGATCTGCGGCGTGCTGACGCGCTCGCGCGGCGACTTCGAGCAGATCCTCTCCGAGTCAGACCTACTGGTCGAGGTGATGGGCGGCCTGGAACCGGCGCGCGAGTACCTGCTGCGGGCGTTGCGCGGCGGCAAACACGTGGTGACGGCGAACAAGCAGCTGCTTTCCCAGCACGGCGAGGAGCTGTTCGAATGCGCGCGCGAACACGACGTGCGGTTGCGCTTTGAGGCCGCGGTCGCGGGCGCGGTGCCGGTCGTGCGCGTGCTTGAGGAATCGCTCTCGGCGACCCCGATCGAGCGAATCCACGGGATCGTGAACGGGACGACGAACTTCATCCTGTCGGAGATGGCGAGCGGCAAGACCTACGCCGACGCCCTCGCGGAGGCGCAACGCGTCGGCTACGCGGAGGCGGACCCGAGCGACGACGTCTCAGGGCGCGACGCCGCGGCGAAGATGGCGATTCTGGCGCGGCTAGCGTTCGGCTCGCCGGTGCACCTTGACGACGTTCGCTACGAGGGCATCGAGCAGCTGGACACTGACGATCTGGAGTACGCGCGCGAGCTGGGCCTGGGGCTGAAGCTGGTGGGCACGGCGGAGCGGCGCAAGGGCGGACTGTCGGTGCACGTGCACCCAACGTTCCTCTACTCGGGCCACCCGCTGGCCTCGGTGTCGGGGCCGTTCAACGCGGTGACGGTGGAGTCGGACACGATCACGGAGATAACCCTCTCGGGCCCGGGCGCGGGCGGCCGCCAGACGGCGAGCGCGGTGCTGGGCGACGTGGTGAGCGTGATGACCGGCGGCGCTCGCCCGCCGGCGCCGCCGTTGGCGCTGGAGCTGATCCAGGACGTTGACAGCGCGTTCTACCTGCACCTCGACGTCGAGGACGAGCCGGGGGTGCTGGCGTCGGTGACAAGGGTCCTGGGCGAGCACGAGGTCTCGATCAGGTCGGTGGTCCAACGCGGCGTGGCAGAGCACGCGCGGCTGGTGATGGTGACCCATCCCGTGCTGGAGTCGAGCCTGCGCGCAGCGGTCGCGGAGGTCGATGCGTTCGACTTCATCCGCGCTCCCACGCGCGCAATACGCGTAATAGAAGAGGAGTTCGGATAGTGCGGGTCGTGGACTGGATCGGCTCGGCTGGTAAGACAGGAGGCCGATGAGCCTCCAGGAGAAAGTCGCGAACGTGCCGCCGGTGCCGCTGCCGCGCGTAGAAGGTGCTGCTTTCTCGGGCACGCACGTGCCGCTGATCGAGCGCTACCACGAGCGGCTGCCGTTCGCGACGGGGGACAAGCTCGTGAGCTTGCAGGAGGGCTCGACGCCGCTCTTGCGGGCACCGGTGCTCTCGGAGATCGTGGGCGCGACGGTGCGGCTGAAGCTGGAGGGCGCGAACCCGACGGGCTCGTTCAAGGACCGCGGGATGACGTGCGCGGTCTCGGCGGCTGCGCGCGAGGGCGCGAAGGCAGTGATCTGCGCGTCGACGGGGAACACGGCGGCGAGCGCGGCGGCGTACGCGGCGCGCGCGGGGATCACGTGCGCTGTGATCGTGCCGGAGGGCAAGATCGCCCAGGGCAAGATGGCCCAGACGCTGGTGCACGGCGCGCGGGTGATCTCGCTGAAGGGCAACTTCGACCAGGCGCTGACGCTGGTCCGCGAGCTGACGGACACGCACCCGATCGTGCTCGTGAACTCGGTGAATGAGTTCCGCATCGAAGGCCAGAAGACGGCGGCGTTCGAGATCCACGAGGCGCTTGAAGGCGGCTGCGAAACGCTCTGCATCCCGGTGGGCAACGCGGGCAACATCACCTCCTATTGGCGCGGCTTTCGCGAGATGGGCGCGGCGCCGAGGATGCTGGGTTTCCAGGCCGAGGGCGCGGCGCCGCTGGTGGAGGGCCATCCGATCGAGCACCCCGAAACGGTGGCGAGCGCGATCAGGATCGGCAACCCGGTGCGCTGGGAGGACGCGATGGCGGCGGCGACCGACTCGCGGGGGGCGATCCGCATCGTCACGGACGAGGAGATCCTGACGGCGTACAAGTTGCTCGCCTACCGGGAAGGCATGTTCTGCGAGCCCGCCTCGGCGGCGTCGGTGGCGGGCCTGTTGAAGTACGGTGCCGAAGGCGCGGAGCAGATCGTCTGCGTGTTGACAGGCCGGGGGCTGAAGGATCCCGAGACGGCGATCGCGAACAACGACGGGCTGATCATCCAGTGCGCGGCGGAGTCGGCGGCGATCGAGGAGGCGGTGCTGGGGGAGCGTCCTTGACGCAGTCGCGGCGGAGGCTCGTGCGCGTGCCGGCCTCCTCGGCGAATCTCGGGCCCGGCTTTGACTGCATGGCGGCGGCGCTGGCGCTGCACGTCGAGCTGGAGGTACTGGAGACGGGCGAGTTCTCGGTGCAGACCGACCTGCCGGTGGCGCGCGGTCGCGAAAACCTCTGCGTGCGGGCGTTCGAGCGCCTGCACCCCGCGGACGACTTCACGTTCAAGATCAACTCGCAGATCCCGCTCTCGGGGGGTCTGGGTTCGAGCGCGGCAGCGATCGTCGCGGGGCTGATGGCGGCGGATCACCTGTTCGAGATGGACGCGGATCTGCTGGCGCTGGCGAGCGAGGTCGAGGGCCACCCCGACAACGTGGCGGCCTCGTTGTACGGGGGCTTCGTGATCTGCGCAGATGGCGAGGCGACGCGCTTTGAGCCGCCGACAGGGCTTGAGGCGCTGGCGGTCGTGCCGGGCGAGGCGGTCCACACGAGCGAGGCGCGTGCGGCACTGACGGCGGAGGTGCCGCTAAAGGACGCGGTGTTCAATGTGGCGCACGGCGCCCTGTTGACGCTTGGCCTGGCGCGCGGCGATTGGGACATGCTGGCGCGCGGTCTGCAGGACAGGCTGCATCAGCGACAGCGCTCGCACCTGTTCCCTCGCTCCTACGAGCTGGCCCGATGCGCCCGCGAGTTGGGAGCGTTGGGGGCGACGATCTCGGGCGCGGGCCCGACCGTGCTGGTCTGGTGCTTCTATGAGCAGACGGGCGCGGTGGCCGAGGCACTGCGCGAGGAGATCGAGGGCTGGGCGACGCTCTTGCGCGCGCCGTTTGAGCCACAGGGGGCCTACGTGAGCGAGCTGTGAGGGAGGCATGGCCTCAGAAGGCGTATGGCCTGGCGGTGTCTATTCGGTTTCTTCGCAACGCTTCAGCCCGCGGTCGATCATCCCGCCGATGTCGACCTTCAGTCCTTCGGGTGCCGGGCGCCAGATCGGATTCACCTCGGGCAGTCCGTGATCCAGCGCGGTGCCGTTGAGCCCGTAGACCTTGCCTTCGACGTTGAATGTGACCTCGCCAGGCGGCGTACAGCCAAGGATTCCGCGCGGCACGGTGAACGGCCACTCGCCGTCTCTCCAAGTGGTTTTACTCACCTCGATGCTCTTGCCCGACGATTCTCCCGAGATCGAGGAATCACCGCTGCTGCACGCAGACAACGTAAGACATGCTGCGGCTGAGACGAGCGCCGCCGCTACCTTCCACGATCGTCTCATTCCGAGAGCCATTCCGCGACGCCGCCGTGGTATGAGCAGGTGCCGCTGCGAGATTCGCTGAAGCTATAGGTGCCATCTTCACACTTTGCCGTTGCTCCTTCCGGAACGGTTGAACTGTGCTCGGGTTTGCAGACCGTGTTGCCGGCGGAGTTGGTGTAGACGCCATTCGTACAAACCGGCTGAGTTTCGGCTTCCCGGCGTGCCGTGGCGTTTCGCAGTTCGGCTTCGCGCTTCGCGGCGGCGCGAGTTTCAGCTTCACGCTTGGCTTCCTGGCGTGCTTGGATTTCAGCTGTGGTTCGGTGCCGGGTTATGGTGATCGACCGGATCACAGGAGCGTGCCCGCGCATCGTTGCCTCGACAACGACGCGATTGTGGCCGAGATGGGGTCTTAGTGTGCGTCGCCACCGCCCGTGTCGTGACGCGACGAAGTGCCCATTCACTTCGATCGAGGCTCCGGGAGTTGCGCGGCCTCGTAGTGTCGTTTGCGAAGTGGCTGTGGAGTAGCTACCTGAGCTCAGGTGCAGGACAAGGGGGGTTACGGCAGTCGACGCGTGTTTGGCGGCGGACTGCGTCGCCGTCGGTTCTTTGGCCTGTTCACCGCATCCCGCGATTGCCACCACTAGAAGCAGTGCACCAGGTAGTGCGAGTTTTCCCGGACACTTCACATCTCTCGACACGGCCCCTCCTCGTGCGGGCGAGTCCCGTGAATCTACAAGACGAGATCTACAAGACGAGAGTCAGAAGAGACGAACCGTTCCTAAGAGGAAGTCTGGTGCGCGATCGCGTGAGCCTCAGCGCAACTGCGCGAGGCGCGTCGAGGCCTCGCCGAGGCCAGGCAGACGCGCGAGCACTTCGCCCGCGAGGTCGAGGTAGTCGGCGCCGAGGTCGGGCCGGTGGTCGAGGATCGAGCGGGCGCGCTCGGCAGACTCGGCGTAGGCAATTGACGAGCGGATTGTGGTCTCGAAGACGAGCTCGCCGAAGCGCTCCTTCAGCGAGGCTAGGGCCTCGCGCGAGTGGATCGTGCGCATGTCGGCGAGGTTGAGCAGCACGCCGATCACGGTCAGCTCCTCGTTCAGCCCATCGCGGGCGAGCTCGACGACCTCCATCGCTTGCTCGACCCCCTGCAGCGCGAAGTACTGTGCCTCGGCGGTGACGAGCGCGTGGTCGGCCGCGACGAGCGCGTTGACGGTGAGCAGCCCAAGCGAGGGTGGGCAGTCGATCAGGATGAGCTCGTACTCTTCGGGCAGCTTCGCAAGTGCGCGTCGCAATGTCAGCTCGCGCCCCATCTTGCCGCCGAGCATCAACTCGGCCTCGGCGAGCGCGAGGTTCGCTCCGATCAAGTCGTTGTGGATCGCCTCGGTCGCGCTCGCACGGCCGGAGAGCACGTCGGCGATCGTGGGTTCGGCGTCGGGAGGCAGGTCGAAGTAGTCGGAGAGGTTGCCCTGGGGGTCGAGGTCGACGGCCAACGTCCGCACACCACTGCGGCGGAACGCGTCGGTGAGCGTGCGCACGGTGGTCGTCTTGCCCGTGCCGCCCTTCTGCGAGAGCACCGCGATCGTGTCAGCCATCGGCTGATACTACGCACAGGCGCGACCCGGCCGCGTCTCCGCGACGGGTCCCGCGCTCATCGACCTCTATGGCACGTGCTCGCAGACTTCGCTCGCCTCGCGGCTAGCGCGGGTTCACGACGAGGTAGCTCAGCCGATAGCGCCCGACCACGATCTCATCGCCGTCCTTCAGTAGCTGACCGTCGATCCGCTCGCCGTTCACGAAAACGCCGTTGAGACTGCGGTCGTCTAGCACGCGAACGCCGTCGGGCTGGCGCACGATCAGCGCGTGGCGACGCGAAACGGTGGGGTCATCGAAGCGGACGTCGGCCGCGAGGCTTCGCCCGATCCGAGTCCACTCGCGCGTGAGCGGAACCGTCCGCGTTTTCCCGCCGTCCTCGAAGCAGAGGTACTCGCCTGGCTGCTCGGTCTGAGCGCGGGCTTCGGCGATGATCGCCTCGCGGTCGAGTGGGTCGGGGTCGGAGAGCACGCCACCCTGTCGCGCGGTGTGCTCCGCGCTGAGGTCTTCCTGGGCGCGATTCGCGCTCGCGAATAGCGACGCCCGCCGGAAGTCATTGCCGCCGCAGGCCGGGCAGTCGCCGAGCGTGTCACCGCGGCGCAAGGTCAGGACGTAGCCACAGCTACGACAGCGGAAGGAACCGGTCCCGGCGTACTCGCGAGCCGCACCACCGCCCCTAAGAGACGTGTTGCCTAGTAGATCCATGCTGCTCTCCTCTCCTTCTCTGCTGGCGCTCCGCGGCGTGCTGTTGTCGCGTACTGCTGGATGCTCCTGTCGAGGGAAAGATCGTGGCGATCATAACAAGTTGGCCAAGTTGGCCGATCCCGGATTCCCGCATTTTCCGGGAAGGTCAATGCTCTACGAGTCAAACCCCGGCCATCCGCGCCAACTCCTCGACAAAGGTTGGATACCCGTAGCGGTTTACGGACAAACCGGGGCGCGGTGGGGCCGGCGGCAGGAGAGCGCCGGAGGGCGGCAGGAGAGCGCCGGAGATTAGGACGGGCGCGTCGGCGCGGATGTCGAGCGGGCACGCGGCGTAGTCGGGCGGGCAGGAAGCGGTCAAGGCGCGGCGAAGCCCTAGACACGATGGCTGCGCCGGTCGCCCACGTCGAGCAGTTTGAGCGCTTGCTGTTGCGTCGCGGGGTCGGCGCGCTAGAGGCCGACCGCGATAGCTGCATCGACTGCGGACGCACGCCACTAACGGGGGAGCACGTCCATCTCTATGACGGACGTGGCGGCGGCGTGGTCTGCGAGCTGTGCCGCACGCTACGGCGCGAGCCGCCGGTCGCGAGCGAGATCGTGCGCCACTGCGAGCACGGGCACACGGTCCGGCTCACCGCTCGAGCGGCTTAGCAACAGCTTGTACCGCCTGCCTCTAGCACCGCCGGCTCAGGAGCGGAGCGGGCCACTCGCCCTTTAGACTGGCGGGCGCGATGGATCCGGTGACGGTCTCAACGGTGATCTCTGCTCCGCGCGAGCAGGTCTTCGACTACCTCCAGGACATCGCGAACCACAGCGAGTTCACCGATCACTTCATGGTCGATTGGCATCTAACGAGGGTTGACTCGGTCGGCCGGGGAGCGGGCGCGCGCTTTCGTGTGAAGGCCCCTGGGAACCGTTTCAGCTGGGGGGACGCGACGTTCGTGGAGGTCGAGCGCCCCCACCGCATCGTGGAGGCGGGCCGGACCGGGAAGAACAACCGCATCCGCACGCTGGGCACGTACGAGCTCGTGTCGGGCCCGTCGGACTCGACACGAGTGCGCTTCACGCTCGAAACCGCGCCCGCGACGCTGTCGGATCGGCTGATGGAGTCCTTCGGCGCGCGCGGCTGGCTCAAGCGCAAGAACGCGCGAGCGATGCGCCGTCTGCGCGCGATCATCGAGAACGGCGAGCAGCGCGGGGATCGCGTCACGGTCGCTGCCGGATAGGATGCCGCGTCGCATGCCTCGACCTCTACGCAAGCTCCCGCTTCTCGGGCTGATCCTGCTCGTGGCGCTGACCCTAGGCGCGTGCGGGGACTCACACACGAAGGTCACCACGGGCACCTACGCGGGCGAGTCAGGCCAGAATGCCCCGTATCTCGACGTGGGCCCGCTGGTCTACGAGGTCCAACTCTCGCGTGAGTTGAACCCCTATGACGTCGAGGACGCCTCCTACCTGGAAGGGCTCTCGGCCGAACAGCGTAAGCTCGATCCGGGACAGGAGTGGTTCGCGGTGTTCTTGCAGGTCTACAACAACGAGGACGCCTCCCACCCGGCCTCGACGGAGATGAAGATCAGCGACACGCAGGGCAACACCTACCTGCCGATCGCGCCCGAAGGACACAACTCGTTCGCCTACACGGGGGGCACAGTGCCGGGCAACGGCCGCCTCCCGGTGCTCGACTCGGTGGCCTCCGACGGGCCGACACAGGGCACGATGCTGCTGTTCAAGATCCAGACGGTCTCGCTGGACAACCGGCCGCTGAAGATCACGATCGCCGACCCGCAGGATTCGGTCGAGACAGCTTCGGCCGAGCTGGACGTCTAACCAGCGCTCGTCGAGCCTGGCACGTCCAGTCCCCGCTGGCTATATCCGGTCGGCCCCCAGAGCTACCTGCTGGCCTGCAAGCCAGCCTCGAGTACTTCCCGCGCGACGGGTGCGGCGGTGTCGCCGCCGGCGCCGTCTTTAACGAGCAGCACGCCGACGACGATTCTCGGATGCAGCGCCGGGGCGAAGGAGGCGAACCACGCGTCGGTGTTGCTCGCTTCGCTGTCGGCGCCGACGCAGCCGCTGGAGTCCGAGCTTTCCGAGCTGGATTCTTCGCTGCTTTCTCCTCCCGAGGAACTGCACTCGGACTTCAGTTCGGCGGTCCCGGTCTTGCCGGCGACGACGACGCCGGGGATCCCCGCGGAGGTGCCAGTGCCCTCTTTGACGACGGCGATCATCAGGTGGCGCACGGTTCGTGCGACGGCGGCGCTCGTCACCGAGGGACCAGGCGGTGGACGTTCGGTCGAGAAGGTCGGGCGCGGGCGGTGCCCGCCGTCGGCGATCGTCGCGGCGACGATCGCCATCTGCAGCGCGCTGGCCTGTACCTGACCCTGCCCGATCGCGGTCGAGCCTACGTCCAGTTCGCCTTGGATGCCGCTGGCGGCGGGCAGCGTGCTTTCGGCGGCGCCTTCGATCCCGGGATCGTGGTTGAACCCGAAGCGTTCGGCCATCGCGACGAGTCGGGGCGCCCCGAGCTTTACACCGAGCGGCGCAAATACGGAGTTGCAGGAGACGGCGAAGGCGAGTTCGAGCGAGCCACCACATTCCTCGCCGTTGGCGTTGCTGAGCTTGACGCCGTCGAGCGTGGCGTAGGTCGCGTAGGGGAATGTGGTCTTCGGCGTGGCGAGGTGTGCGGCGAGGACGCTGGTGAGCGTGATCATCTTGAACGTCGAGCCCGGTGGCTGAACGCTGTTCATGGCGATCCCTGACACGGCGAGGATCTGGCCGGTGGAGGGCTGCAAGGCGATCACGCCGCCCAGACGCGAGCCGAGCGCAACGACGGCGGCTTTCTGCACGGCGGGGGAGATACTCGTGCGCACGGCGTGGCCGGCGCGCGGGACGGCGCTCGCGAGCACGCGCTCTCCGGCGAGCAGCTCGCCGCCGGGCTTGCCGCGGAGCCGCGGGTCGAGGGCTCGCTCCAGGCCGCTGGTGCCGACGAGCGCGTCGTCGGGAATCCCCTGGGATTCCAGCGCGGTGCGCTCTGAGCTGGGAACCTGCCCGACTTCACCGACGACGGCGCTCGCGGTTTCGCCCAGCGGCGAGATCCGTGGCCCGGGGGCGTCGGCCGGCCCTTCTGCCAGTACCGAGCCGTCGCGCGCAAGCAGCTTCGCGCGCTCGGGGAGCGTCGTGCGCCGGGAGAGCTGCTCGCCGGGATGCACGCCGGGGAACGCGAGCGCGTGCGACCAGGCGATCTTCTCGACGCCTTCGGCATCTTTGTCGACCTTGAGGTCGAGACTCAGGGCGAGCGTGCCGAACAGCCGCGTGGAAACGCGCACCGGCACGGCGATCAGACCTTCTTCGGCAGCGTGAGGCTTGCCGACGACGCGCAGCCTCGTGGCGGTAGCGGTGTTCATCGCCTTGTGGTAGGCGGAGGCAAACTCCTCCGCGGAGAGCGAGCGCCGCGAGGCGCCGTCAATCTCGCCGTACATCGCGGCATATTCCGCTTTGGCCATTTGGCCCGCGAACTTTTCGGCGAGCGTGGTGGCAGCCGAAGAGCCGCTGTTGGCACCGACGATCACGCCGATCGCGAAAGCGACGACGGCCAACGCGATCACGGGGCGCGCGCGCTTGACCCTAAGCGTCTGCTCTTCGTTCAGCGCGCGGTAGAACATGGCGGGTGACGGGCCTTGACTGGATCATCGTCGCGTTCGCGGCAATCCTCGCTGCTTTCGGCTTCCGGCGGGGCTTCATCGTCGGGGTCCTGTCCTTCGCGGGATTCGCCCTAGGAGCATTCCTCGGAACCCACCTGGCTCCTTTGTTGCTGGCGCAGGGTTCGGCTTCTCCTTATGCCCCGGCGTTCGGCCTGGTCGGCGCGCTGCTGGCGGGAGCGATTCTTGCGGGCGGCGCGGAGGGCATCGGCTTCGCGGTCAGGCGTGCACTGATCGCGCCGCCGGGGTTCGGTGCCCTCGATGGAATTCTTGGCGCGCTGCTCGGCGCGGCGCTGGCGCTCGGCGTCGTGTGGATCGCCGCGGCCGTGCTCGCGCAGACGCCGAACGAGACCCAGCTGCGCCAGGACATTCAGCGCTCGGCAATCCTACGCGAGCTGAATGCGCTGCTCCCGCCGACGGGGCCGATCCTGAACGCGCTCGCGCGGCTGGACCCGCTGCCGTCAATCTCTGGGCCGTCGCCCGGCGTCTCCGCGCCGCCACCGCAGGTTGCGCACGCGCGGGGCGTTCGCGCGGCGGCGCCGAGCGTGGTGCGCGTGCTTGGCACGGCTTGCGGGCTCGCGATTGAGGGCTCGGGCTGGGTCGCGGCGCCGGGCGAGGTGGTCACTAACGCGCACGTGGTTGCGGGCGAGCAGGACACGACGATTGAGGTCGGCGGACGCGCCCCGAACCTGCACGCGCGGGCGCTCGTCTACGACGCGCACGACGACGTGGCGGTGCTGAGCGTGCCGGGGCTCTCGGAGCGATCGCTGAAGCTCGTGGCGGACCCTCCCTCCAGCGAGGCCGGAGCGATCCTCGGCTACCCCGAAAACGGCCCGTTCGACGCGCGGGCCGCGCGCATCGGGCACACCCAGACGGTGCTGACCGACGACGCATACGGCAACGGGCCCGTGCACCGTCTGCTCACACCGCTGCGCGGCTTGGTACGGCCCGGTAACTCAGGCGGACCGCTCGTTGACGCGAATGGACGCGTGCTTACGACGGTATTCGCCGGGACCGTGGGCGGCGGCCCACGTGGCGGCTATGGCGTGGCGAACGCTACGGTCGAGCACGCTCTCGAACGGGCTCGCGCGCGCTCGGCCGCGGGCGAGCCCGTAAGCACCGAAGGCTGCGCGGCCGGGTGATCGACTGGGCGAGTCACCATGCGAGACTCGTCATGCGAGATTCACCATGCGAGATTCACCATGCGAGAGTTGCCATGAGGAGTCTGTCTGGGAGTAGCCTTCCGGATACGCGATATCCCCTGAGGGGTGGAAATCAAGGTCATGCGGGCGCAGCCTCGAAGCGACATGTCGCTGATCGCGAAGCGGGCTGTGCTCGCGGCGATCGCTGCGCTCGTGACGGTGAACGTCTGGACCGGCTGTCCACTGCTGGCGCTGTGGATCGGTTCCCAGGCGGGCGGTGGGCACGAGCTGAGCATGACCGCGGTGGTCGTCGTGCTGTTGGCGCTCGGCGCACTCGAGTTTGCGATGGTGCTGTTGCTCGCGCGCTTGACCGATGCCTACGACGCGCTGATCGGGCTGCGCCCGGTCGAGTACGAGGCCACCTGGACACGGCGCCTGTGCGCCCCTGAGTCCTCGGGACTCAAACGCAGGCTGCGGATCAGCTCGCTTGAGGGGATCGTCGTGATCAACGTATACGTAGCGGTGGTGACGCTGATCGTCTGGTACCTGTTCTTCGCGCCGCACCCTTCGCCGCTGTCGTGCGCGATTCACTGCTGAGGGCGGGTCAGCCGCCGGCGGGGGCGGGACGCGCGGTGGGGCGAGTCTTTCGCGCCGGTTTGGACTGCGCGCTCGCAGGCTCTTCGTCCTCGACCGCTTTGACTCTTGCCTTAGCAGTGGCTTTGCGTGTCCGCGCTGGGCGCTTGGCTGCCTCGTGGGGCGACGCTTCCGCTTGCTCGTCGATCGCGCCCTGAACGACGGCGAGCCTGCGAATCAGCGTGGCTCGCACGTGCGCGAGCTCCTCGCCGGAGAGTAGCGCGGGGCCGACGCCGCGGCGCGAGCGGCGCGGGCTGGGGGCGACGCCGGGATGATCGGCTTCCAGCTCGGCGATCGTGCGCTCAAGCGTCGCGATCTGCCCGCGCAGCGCGCTGCGGCGGTCGGCGGCGGAAGGCTGGGCAGGCGTGCTGGACGGCGGCTCGGAGGAAGGCTCAGCAGCCGGCGCGACGTAGAGCGCGGCGGCGACGTCGCGCGGGTCGAGCCCGGTCTCGCGCGCTTCGTTCGCGGCGTTCGCGGCGATCGAGCTGAGCGCGCCGGCTCCGCGCGGGGAGGCGCCGGCGACGAACGTGCCGCTGCCATGCTGGCTTTCGACCAACCCTCGCTGTTCGAGCCGCCGGTAAACGGCGCGCACGGTATTGACGTTCAGCCCGGTCTGCGCCGCCATATCGCGCAGCGTGGGCAACTGCTCGCCGGGGCGCAGGCGGCCGTCGCGAATCCGTGCGGACAGCGCCCAGTCGAGCTGAACGCCGACGGGCACGTCGGCCTTGCGGTCGACCACGATCTCGGCGGCGAGGGTGTTGTCAATCGAGCGGTCCACGTCTCCAAGGTACCGCCGCCGCAGGGCGTTGCATAGTGTGTTAGTCAACTAGTACACTCAAACAATGAGCGAGGGGCGGTGGATTGGCGAGCGGGTACTGGCCTCCTTCGGCGGTGCGCTCGAGGAATTCGGCGACGTGGTGCTGCTGACGGGTCGCACGATCTCCTCGGCGGTGCGTCCGCCCTACCCCTATGGCGGCGAGCTGGTCTCGCAGTTCCTGTTTGCGTTGCGGCTCGTGTGGTTCCCGCTGCTGGTCACGACGGTCGCGATCAGCTACGGCGCGCCGGGCTTGCAGGCGGCGAACTTCCTCACGCTGTTCGGCGCGCTCGACCGGCTCGGTGGTTTCTTCGTGCTCGCGGCGATCCGCGAAATCGGCCCGCTGATCACGGCGACGGTCGTGGCGGGGATCGCCGGCACCGCGATCACTGCGGACCTCGGGGCACGCAAGGTGCGCGAGGAGCTGGACGCGCTTCAGGTGTTGGGCGTAGACCCGGTCAAGAACCTGGTCGTGCCTCGCTTCCTGGCGCTGATGGTCGTCACGGGCCTGTTTGACATCTATTCGCTGCTGTTCGGCATCTTTGGCGGGATCGCGGCCGAGCTGATCAACGGCCAGCCGCTCGGCCCGTTCTGGGGCACGCTGTTCGCGAACGCCTCCACGACGGACCTATGGGGATCGGTGCTGAAGACGACGTGCTTCGGCGCGATCATCGCGATTGTCTGCTGTTACAAGGGGATGTCGGCCTCGGGTGGCGCGGAGGGCGTGGGACGCGCGGTCAATCAGGCGGTCGTCGTTTCATTCCTGGGCTTCGGCGCGTTTAACTACGTCTTTACGCAGACGCTGCTCGCGACCCACCCGAACATCCTGGTCATTAAGTGAGCGCCGGAGGCTCGGCATGAACGAGCTACTGCTCGGCCCGCGCGAATGGCTCACGCAGACAGGCGAGATCGCGCGCTTTGCGTGGCGCGTAGTCGGCGATGTCTACGGACTACGCGTACTGCGCTTCTTCGGCGAGTCGCTGCGCCAGGCGGGAATCCTGATCGTGGGCTCGACGCTCGTGATCTGGGCGCTGGTGTTCCTGATGGGAATCGGCGTCTGCGGAATCGGTGGGGCCTACTTCACGCTCTCGACAGGCGCCCCTGCGTACTCGGGCGTCTTCTCGGCCTGGTGCGACCTGCGCGAGGCCGTGCCTTACGCGTTCGGCTACATGATGTCGGCGAAGGTCGGTACGGGCATCGTCGCGGAGCTGGGCGCGATGCGGATCTCCGAGGAGATCGACGCGCTGGAGGTGATGGGGATCGACTCGATGGTGTTCCTCTGCGCGACGCGTCTGCTCGCGTCTTGGATCGTGCTGCCGTTCATGTACATAGCTGCGGTGGGCATCGCGTTCTTCGGTTCCTACCTCGGGGCGGTCGTGCAACTGGGGTTCGTCTCATCGGGCGGCTTCCTGCTGATCTTCTGGCAATTCCAGAACGCGCCTGATCTGCTGTTCAGCCTGATCAAGGGGATGAGCATGGCAACGGTAATCGTGCTCGTGGGCTGTTACTACGGGTACACCGCCAGTGGCGGTCCGGTGGGCGTGGGGACGGCGACCGCCAAGTCAATGGTGTTGAACCTGGTGTTCGTGACGCTGATCGGGATGCTCGGGACGCAGGTCTTCTGGGGGGCTAATCCGCGGGCCCCGATCGGTGGATAGCTGCGTGCGCCGCTCACCGTCACTTCACGCACCCGCTACGCTGCCGCCATGTCGAAGACGCTCGTGATTGCCGAGAAGCCCTCCGTGGGACAGGACCTCGCGCGTGTACTGCAGGGTCCGTTCAAGAAGGGCGAGGGAGTCCTAGAGGGCCCCGAGCACGTGATCACCTGGGCAGTCGGGCACCTGGTCCAGCTGGCCGAACCGGACGAGTACGACCCGAAGTTCAAGCGCTGGCGCATGGAAGACCTGCCGATCGTGCCCGACCGCTTCAAGCTGGTCGTCCGCGACGAGCGTTCGCGCAAGCAGATGTCGGTCGTGACCAAACAGATTGGCCGCGACGACGTGGATGAGATCGTCAACGCTTGCGACGCCGGGCGCGAGGGCGAGCTGATCTTTGCCTATCTATATGAGAAGGCGAAAGGCAAGAAGCCGGTCCAGCGCCTGTGGCTGAACTCGATGACGAGCGCGGCGATGAAGGAGGCACTAGCCTCGCTGCGCCCGGCCCAAGACTTCGCGCTGCTCGAGCAAGCGGCGCGCTCGCGCTCTGAGGCCGACTGGATCGTTGGCATGAACGCCACCCGCGCGGCGACGATTCGCCTGCGCAGCTCTTTCGACGGGGCGGTCTCGCTGGGGCGCGTGCAGACACCGACGCTCGCGCTGATCGCGCGCCGCGAGGAGGAGATCAAAGCCTTCGTACCCGAGCCCTACTGGTTGGTCGATGCGGTCTTCGAGGCCGACGGCGATCGCGCTTACGAGGGTCGCTTCCATGAGGGTGCCAAACCGCGCATCGCCACCGAGCAGGAGGCTGAGGCGATCGTCGCTGCCTGCCAGGGCCAGCCCGGCAAGATCACCAAGCTCGACAAGAAAGAGCAGCGCGAGAAAGCGCCGATGCTCTACGACCTAACGACGCTGCAGCGCGAGGCCAACAATCGCTACGGCTTCTCGGCGAAACGTACGCTCGCGGCAGCGCAGCGCTGCTATGAGGAGCACAAGGCGCTGACGTACCCGAGGACAAACTCACGCTACCTGCCAAATGACATGGTCGCGGAGATCAAGCCGACAGCCGAGCTAGTCGGCGCGCACCCGGAGTACGCAAAGGCGGCGGAGTACGTGACGAGCCTGGACCTGCTGCCGCTCGCGCGTGTGGTCAATGACGAGAAGGTCACAGACCACCACGCGATCATCCCCACCCGCTCAGAGCACAACCTCGAAAAAATGAGCGCGGATGACCGTCGCATCTACGACATGGTTACGCGGCGCTTCCTCGCGGTGTTCCACCCCGAGGCGGTGTTCGAGAACACGCGCGTGGAGACGACGGTGGGCGAGGGCGAGGACGGGCGCGTATTCCGTACGCGCGGCAAGCTTTTGATCGTCCCTGGCTGGCGCGGCGTCTACGACGAGGTTGCGGCGGATGCACGTCCGAAGGGCGAGGAGGACGAGGGTGCCGATCAGCAGTTGCCAAAGCTCGAGGATGGTGAGACTGTCAAGACGGCGAAGATCGCTAGCGAGCGCAAGGAAACAAAACCGCCGCGGCGATACAGCGACGCCTCGCTGCTCGGCGCGATGGAGACGGCGGGCAAGCTGGTCGACGACGACGAGCTGCGCGAGGCGATGAAGGAGTCAGGGATCGGCACTCCGGCGACGCGCGCGGCGATCATCGAGCGGTTGATCACGGTCGGCTATGTCGAGCGCGACGCGCGTGCGCTGGTCGCGACCGAGAAGGGCCTGAACGTGATTCGCCTGCTCGACGCGCACATGCTCACTTCCCCCGAACTGACCGGCAGTTGGGAGCACAGGCTCGGCAAGATCGAGCGCGGCGAAGACTCGCGCGAGAAGTTCATGAGCGACATCGCGGGCTTCGCGGATGAGACGGTGCACAAGCTGGACGAGACGCTGAAAGACGTGCGGATCCCTCGCGCGAAACTCGGCCCCTGCCCGGTGTGCGGGCGCGAGATCAACGAGAACCGCAAGGGCTACTCGTGCTGGTCGCGCGAGGACCCAGGCTGCGGCTTTGTGATCTGGAAGGCGAAAGCGGGCAAGACGCTGACCGTGCCGATCGCGCGAGAACTGATCCGCACGGGCTACACGGAGAAGCCGATCACGGGCTTTCGCGGGCGCAGCGGTCGCTCGTTCCGCGCCCATCTGGCGCTGAGCCAGACCGAGGAGGGCAAATGGCGCGTGGAGTTCGACGAGGATTGGGCCAAGGAGGGTGCCAAGGCGCCTGAGGCAGAGGGCGAGACCGACGAGCTGGCCGCCGCGAAGTCCACGAAGTCCAAGCGCTCTGGCACGGTCGACGAGCGCAGCGCCGCCTGAATGGCGGCAGCCGCCGTCTGAGGAGCGCAGCGCCGCCTGAGCGCCAGGTCGTCGGAGCATTGCGCCAGGATTGGCGCAGATGCCGATCACGCTGATCACGGGTCCCGCGAACGCGGGCAAGGCAGAGCTGGTGATGGAGACGCTGCGCGGGCACCTGGCCCGTGGCGAGGATTCCCTGCTGATCGTTCCGACCCGCGCTGACGTAGAGCACTACCTGCGCGAGCTGGCAGGTGAGCGGGCGGCGATCGGCGTGCGCGTCGAGCGCTTCGCGGGGCTGATCGACGAGGCGGTGCAGCGTGCAGGAGTAACGCGAGCGCCGATCGGATCGCTGGCACGCGACCGTGTGTTGCACGCGGCGGCGGCCGCTGGGGGTGCCGAACTGCCGCATCGCGCCCGACGCGGCTTGATCCGTGTGCTGTCGGAGTTGGTCGCCGAGCTACAGGCCAGGCGGATCTCCCCAGCGCGCTTCACTCGCGCGCTTGAAGGCTGGGGCGAGGCCGACGGTGAGGCCACGGTTCCCTCGGGGCTCGCGCGCATGTATGCGGAATACCGCGAGACGCTCGCGCGCTTGGGTCGCGTTGACGGTGAGCAGCGCGCGGTCGAGGCGCTTGACGCGCTGCGCGAGCGACCCGCGATGTGGGGCCGCACGCCAGTACTCCTGTACGGCTTTGACGACCTGACCTCGTTGCAGCTCGACGCGGTCGAGACGCTGGGGGCAGTGGTTGACGCTCCGGTGACGGTGTCGCTTCCCTACGAGCCGGGCCGGGTTGCATTCGGCGGTCGTGCGGGTACGTTCCAGACGCTGAGCCCGCTGCTGGGCGAGCGCGGCGAGCACCGCGCGCTTCAGTCGCGTGGCGAGCACTACGCGCCGCCTGCGCGCCGCGCGCTCAGCCACCTGGAGCGATCGCTGTTCGAGCCGGGTGCAGCCCGTGTGGATGCGGGATCGACGGTGCGTCTGCTGGAGGGCGGAGGCGAGCGGGCGGAGCTGGAGCTGGTGGTCGGGGAGATCGAGGGTCTGCTGCGGGGGGGCATGGCGGCAGGGGAGATCGCAGTGCTGGTGCGCGGCGCGGGCACGTCGATCGAGCTGCTGGAGGAAGTCTTCTCGGTGGCCGGCGTGCCCTGCACGGTCCAGCGGCAACGGCCGTTCGGCGACGCGGCCACGGGCCGGGCGCTGCTGGGCCTCTTGCGCTGCGTGCCCGGGGGCGAGGAACGCGCCGCGGACGGGAAAGCCGAAGATGGACGGCATGAGGACGAGGACGCGGAGCTGGGAGACCTGCTCGCCTGGCTGCGCGCGCCGGGCCTGCTGGAGGTTCCGGCGCTTGCGGATTGGCTTGAGCTGCGTGCCCGGCGGATGGGCGCGCGCAGCGCCGCTGCGGCCCGGGTGCTGTGGGAGGAACGGCACTGGCAGCTTGAGACGATCGATCGGTTGGCGGAGGCGCAGGCGCGCGGACCGGTGGCACTGATCGACCGCGCGGCGCGCGAGCTGTACTGGTTGTTCTGCGCGCCGCGGCGCTCGGCGGCGGCGGTCCTGGGGGCGGCGGAGCTGGATGAGGCGAGAGCGCTCGCGGCGGGCCGCCGGGCGCTGGGCGAGCTTCGCGAGCTGGCGCGCGTCGAGCCTGAGCTGGCGCCGTCCTCGGCGCGCGAGCTCGCGACGCTATTGGAGGATGTGAGCTTCCTCAGCGGCGAGGGTCCGGCCGCCGGTTCGGTCGCGGTACTCGACCCCCTCGCGCTGCGTGCGCGTAGGGTAAGGGCGCTGTTCGTGTGCGGGCTTCAAGAAGGCGCTTTTCCCGCTCGCTCGCGACCGCGGTCGCTGCTGGGCGAGGATGAGCGGCGGCGCCTGGCGGAAGTCTCGGGTTTGCGCCTGGGCGAGCGGGCCTACGGCATGCAGGAGGACGAGCTTGCGGCCGAGCGCTATCTGCTCTACGCGGCGGTCTCGCGCCCGCAGGAGTTGCTTGTGCTGAGCTGGCACGGCTGCGACGACGAAGGGCAGTCCACGCCGCGATCGCTGTTCGTGGACGACGTGTGCGATCTGTTCGGCGCTGACTTGCTGGAGCGGCGCGCGTTTCGCCCGCTGGGCAAGGTGCAGGACGTGGCATCCGAGGGCTCGGCCCCGGCGCCCGGGGGCGCTCCAGCGCGCGCTGATGACCCAGCGCCTTGGGACGAACCGCTGCGCGAGCCGCTGGTGCTGGCGGAGCTGGCCAAACGTCCGTGGTCAGCTTCCTCGCTTGAGCGACGAATCGCTTGCCCGGTCGCGTGGTTTATCGAGCGCTTGCTGCGCCCAGAGGAGTTCGAGCCGGAGCCGGAGCCGTTGGCGCGTGGAGCGCTGGCGCACGAGGTGCTGAAGGTGACGTTCGAGACCCTGCGCGCGGAGACGGGCAGCGCGCGGGTGACTCGGAGCACGTTGCCACGGGCGCACGAGCTGTTGGACTCAGCGCTAGCGGCGGGCGAGGCAGAGCGCCCGCTTTCCGCGATTCCCGAGCGGCGCGTGGCGACGCGCCGTCGTCTGGAAGTCGACCTGAATCGCTACCTGGCACAGCTGGCGGAGGGTGAAAATCCGCTGGAGCCGACCGAGCTGGAGCTGGGCTTTGGCTTTGACGGTAAGGACGATCGTGGCGAGCCGAGCGCGCTGCCAGCGCTCGAGCTCGGTGGCGGGTTGGTCCTGCGCGGGCGAATCGATCGGATCGACGTGGGCGAGCGCGGCGAAGCGGTGGTTTATGACTACAAGGGCAAAGACGCCCCGGCGGTGGCGCGTTGGATCAGGGAGGGGAAGCTGCAGGTGGCCCTGTATATGCAGGCGGCTGAGCAGTTGCTGGGACTCGACGTGGTGGGGGGGCTCTATCAGCCCTTGGCGGGCAGCGAACTACGCGCGCGGGGGGTGCTGGACGGCGACAGCGGCCTCGAGCTGGACTGCGTCTCGACGGACGTGCGCGAGCATGAGGAGGTGCGCGAGCTGTTGGCGCAGGCGCTAGCGAGCGCACGCGCCGCGGCGGAGCAGGCGGTGTCTGGCGAGCTGGACGCCAGACCGCAGACCTGCGCCTGGCGGGGCGGCTGTCAGTTCCCGACGATCTGTCGCTGCGAGCGATGAGCCCGCGCCAGGCGACGGCTCGCGGCGCTCGGCCGCAGATCGAGACCTTGCCGGGCATGGAGCCGCCGGGAGCGCCGGTGCCGAGCGACACGGCCCGCGATCTGACCGACGAGCAGATAGAGGCGGTGCGCCGCCGCGCCGAGCCGCTGCTGCTCTCGGCGGCGGCGGGAAGCGGCAAGACCTCGGTGCTCGTGGAGCGCTTTGTGCGGGCGGTGTGCGAGGACGGAGTGGCGCCCGGGAGGATCCTCGCGATCACGTTCACGGAGCGCGCGGCGGGCGAGCTGCGCGAGCGCGTACGGACACGGTTGCTGGAGTTGGGCGAGCGCCAGGCGGCGCGCGACACGGAGGCGGCGTTCGTGGGAACGTTCCACGGCTTCTGCGCGAGCCTGCTGCGTGCGCACCCCCTCGCGGCTGGACTCGACCCGGACTTCGCGGTGCTGGAGGAGGGCACGGCGGGGCGCCTGCGCGAGCGCGCGTTCGACACGGCGGTGCGGAAGTTCCTGGCCGAGGATCGCCAGGAGGCCGCGGATCTGCTCGCGGCTTACGGGATCGATCGCGTGCGCACGATGCTGGTGCAGGTCTACTTGGAGCTGCGCAGTCGTGGCGAGCGCCTGCCGCGCCTGCCGGCGCCTGTGAGCGCGACGGGGACGCCGATGGTCGATGTGGCCATGGCGGCGGGGATCGCGCCGGCGATCGGTTCAGACGACGCGGAAGTCGAGGAACGGGATCTAGAGGCAACGGGTGTCTGCGCGCTGCTGGACGAGCTGCTCGACCATTTCGGCCGGTCCTACGAGACGCGCAAGCAGGAGCGCGCGGCGGTTGACTTCGACGACCTGGAGCTGCTCGCCCAGCTCGTCTTGGAGGAGCGCGAGTCACTGCGGCTGGCCTGGTCGGAGCGCTTTGAGCTCTTGATGGTGGACGAGTTCCAGGACACGAACCCGCGCCAGCTAGCGATCTTGCGCGCGCTGGACCGGGGGAACCTGTTCACGGTTGGCGACGAGCTCCAGTCGATCTACGGATTCAGGCACGCGGACGTGAGCCTGTTCCGCGAGCGACGCGCGGAGCTGGAGCAGCGCGGGGGTAGCCTGCCTTTGAGCCAAAACTTCCGCAGCGTGCCGGAGCTGCTGGAGGTCTTGAACGCGATCTTCGCATCGCGCTTTGAGAGCTTCACCTCCCTGCGTCAGGGTCGCGAAGTAGAGACTGAGGAGAGGGGCGGTCAAGAGCCGTCGGTCGAGCTACTACTGTCGGACTCGGCGGGCTGGGAGGCGGATGAGGAGCTGGCAGAGCGGATCTCGGCGGGCTTGCCGGGATCCCAACTCTGGCGCCAGGCCGAGGCGCGAATGCTGGCGGGGCGCGTGGCGGAGCTGGTCGCGAGCGACCGCGCACGGCCGGGCGAGATCGCGGTCCTGCTGCGGGCCTCGGGCGACCTGGAGGTGTTCGAGCGAGCGTTGCAGCTGCGCGGTCTGCGCACGCTTGCGGCGGTCGGAGCGTTTTGGGGACATCAGCAGATCGGCGACCTGGTCGCGTATCTGCGCGTGCTGGCGAACCCGCTGGACGAGGAAGCGCTGTATGGGGTGCTGGCCTCCCCGCTGGCCGGCTGCTCGCGCGACTGCCTTGCTCTGTTGGCGCGGGCAGCACGGGCGAGCGGGGGTGGTGTGTGGGAGACGGCGAAGGCGATCGCGGGCATCGAGCAGCCTGCGCCGGAGCCGCGGCCTGGACCGGAGCTCGAGCCCGAGGCAGAGCCTGCGCGGGGTCCGGAGCCTGCGCGGCAGCCGGTGGACGTTCCACTGGCCACGTGCGATCGAGCGGCGCTCGCGAAAGCCGTCAAGCTGATCGCGAGCGAGCGAGCGGGTGTAGCGCGACATACGATCTCGGCGCTGATCGAGCGGGGGATCGAGGCGACGGGCTACCGGGCGCACGTGCTCTCGCTGGACTGGGGTGAGCGCCGCCTGGCGAACGTGCACAAGCTGCTGCGCCTGGCGCGCGAGTTCGAGGCGCGTGAAGGGCGCGACCTGCGCGGCTTCTTGGAGCAGGTGGAGTACCTGCGCGGGTCGGCGGCGATCGAGCCGGACGCTCCGGTGGAGGGGGCTGAGCCGGACGCGGTCCGCTTGATGACAGTGCACGCGGCGAAGGGACTTGAGTTCGGAGTGGTGTGCGTAGCAGATCTGGGGCGGCTGCCGAATGCGCGCACGCCCGACCTATTGGTGGAGGGTCCCCGCATGGGCGTGCGCCTGATGCGCTTGGACGGGGAGCGCTCGGTACCGGCACTCGAGTACGAAGAGCTATGCACGCAGCGGCGCGAGCGGGAAGCGCAAGAGGAGGACCGGATCCTCTACGTGGCGATGACCCGGGCGCGCGACTTGCTGCTGCTGAGCGGGTCGGTGGACTTCGGGCGCTGGCCGCGCGTCGGCGCGGGCTGCTCGCCGCTCGCGTGGTTGGGCGCGGCGATCGACGAGCGGTTGCCGGGGCTACTGGCCTCGGGGGAACCGGCTCCGGGCGAGATCGCGCTCGGCCCGGAAGGTGCCGGGCGCGTTCGATTGATCCTCAACTCGGCAGCGGCCCCCGCGCTCGGTGGCCTGGGGTCTCACACGCCGCCGCGCGAAGGTGGCCCATCGCCCGCCGTCCCGCCTTCCGGCGAGTCCTGGCCCGTCGCGCAGCCGAGTTCCGCGACGCGATCCACGACTCATGAGCCCCCCCAAATCACGGCGCTGAGCTACAGCTCGCTGACGGAGCTGGAGCGCTGCGGCTACCGCTACTACCTGGAACGCGTGCTGGGCCTAGGCGAGGACCGAGCGGCGGCGCGGGCGTTGTCGCGAGCAGAGGATGGGCTGGAGGCGCGAGCCCGAGGCACGCTGGTCCACCGACTGATGGAGCTGATGGACTTCGCAAACCCGCAGGCGCCCTCCCCGGCGGAGGTAGGAGAGCGAGCGCGCGAGCTGGGCCTCAGGGTTGCCGAGAGCGAGCGCGAGGAGCTGACGGCACTGATCGCGGCGAGCTGCACGAGCGAGCTTGCGTCCCGTGTGGCGGCGGGGACGAGCGTGCGCCGTGAGCACCCGTTCGCGTTTTCGCTGGCGCCGAGCGAGCCGCTGATCAGCGGGGTGATCGACCTGCTGGCGGTGGAGGCGGATGGCTCGATCCTGGTGCTGGACTACAAGAGCGATCGCGTGGGAAGCGGCATGGATCTGGAGGCGCTGGTAGAGCGCGAGTACGGCGTGCAGCGCCTGCTCTACGCGCTGGCGATGCTGAGGGACGGCGCGCAGTCGGTAGAGATCGTGCACTGGTTCCTGGAGCGAGGAGAATGGGTGACAGCTCGCTTCGCGGCGGGGGAGCGTCTGGTGCTGGAGGATCGGCTCGCCAGGCGCGTGAAGCGGGCGCAGGAGCGGGGTTTCGCGGTGAGCCCGCGTCCCCATCGCGGCCTGTGCCTGACGTGCCCGGGCCGGGCGGGACTGTGCTCGTGGAGCGAGTCGGAGACGCTTCGCGAGCACCTATAAATCGCACGTTTACAAGCCACGGTCCACTGCTACGCTTTCTGGCTCAGTCTCAGGTGCCCGCCTGCCCAAAGCCGGAGGGGCCAAGCACCGCCCCAAGGGAGCACTTCCATGAATCCGCACATCACCCAGCCTCCACAGGCGGTCGGACTGTACGACCCCAGCTTCGAGCACGACGCGTGCGGTGTGGGGATGGTTGCGCGGCTGGACAACGAGCCGACGCACGAGGTGGTCTCGCGGGCGATCACGGCGCTTGAGAACCTGGAGCATCGCGGCGCGAGCGGGGCGGACCCGCGGACGGGCGACGGGGCGGGGATCTTGATGCAGATGCCGGATGAGCTGCTGCGCGCGACGGTGGGCTTCGAGCTGCCGGCGCAAGGGCAGTACGGCGTGCTGATGTGCTTCCTGCCGACGGACGACGCGGAGCGGGCGGAGGTCGAAGCGCTATTGGAGCGCACGATTCAGGCGGAGGGTCAGCGCCTGCTGGGCTGGCGCGAGGTGCCGGTGGAGCCCGAGCACGCGGGCGAGGTAGCGGGCAAGTGCCGTCCGAGGATTCGCCAGTTGTTTGTGGGTGCGGGACCCGACCAAGCTGCGGACCAGGACGCGTTTGAGCGCAAGCTGTACGTGATCCGCCGGGTGTGCGAGCTGACGGCGAACCGCCCGAACCTTTACATCGCGTCGAGCTCTTCGCGGACGCTGAACTACAAGGGGATGCTGATCAGCTTTCAGCTGGCGGCGTTCTACCCGGACCTGCAGGACGAGCGCTGCAAGAGCGCGCTGGCGCTGGTGCACTCGCGCTTCTCGACGAACACGTTCCCGAGTTGGGAGCTGGCCCATCCGTACCGGGTGATCTGCCACAACGGTGAGATCAACACGGTGCGGGGGAACGTGAACTGGATGCGCGCCCGCGAGAGCGAGCTGCGCAGCGAGCTGTTCGGCGAGGATTTGCCAAAGATCCTGCCGGTGGTTAGCGTGGGGAACTCGGACTCGGCGACGTTCGACAACGTGCTGGAGCTTTTGATGCTGGGCGGCCGCTCGCTGCCGCACGCGGCGATGATGATGATCCCGGAGGCCTACCGCGGCCGAGACGACCTGCCGGAGGACCTGGTGGGCTTCTACGCGTACCACTCCTGCCTAATGGAGCCGTGGGACGGCCCGGCGTCTGTGGCGTTCACGGACGGCCGCGTGGTGGGGGCGACGCTGGACCGCAACGGCCTGCGTCCGGGGCGCTGGGTGGAGACGACGGACGGCCATGTGGTGCTGGGCTCGGAGAGCGGCCTGCTGGAGATCCCGCCGGAGCAGATCCGCCGGCTGGGTCGTTTGCAACCGGGAAAGCTGTTCCTGGTGGACCTGGAGCGGGGCTGCATCGTGGAGGACGAGGAGGTCAAGCACGAGGTCTCGACGCGCAAGCCCTACAAAGAGTGGTACGAGCAGAGCGCGGTGCCGTTCGCGGCGCTGGACCCCTCAGACCAGGTGACGATTTCAGACCAGCCGCTGCGCACGCGCCAACGGGCGTTCGGCTTCACCCAGGAGGACCTGCGGGTGCTTCTAACGCCGATGGCGCGCGATGGGGCAGAGCCAGTCGGCTCAATGGGAAACGACCTTTCTCTGGCGGTGCTCTCGGAGCAGGCGCCGCCGTTGTTCTCCTATTTCAAGCAGCTCTTCGCGCAGGTGACGAACCCGCCGATCGACCCGATCCGCGAGGAGATCGTGATGAGCCTGTCGACGAGTCTGGGCTCGGAGCGCAACCTGTTCGAAGAAACGCCG
>DATJOE010000075.1:0-30498 GCA_035507305.1 Solirubrobacteraceae bacterium
CCCACGACCTCGTCGGCGAAGCCGACGCGGCGCTGTACGAGCAGAAGGGCGCCCGGCGTGAGAGCCAGGCGCCCGTCCGCGCGCTGTCTACTTGACGGTCAGCGTCCCTTCCATCCCCGCCTGGCGGTGGCCGGGAACTGAGCAGAAGAACTTGTAGGTGCCAGGTTTGAGGCTGACCGACAGCGTCTTGGATTCGCCAGTGATCGTCGGCGTAGCGCCGACCTTTTCACCGGAGGCCGATTCGATCGTGACGTTGTGCGGCAGCGAGGATTTGTTCGTGAAGTCGATCGAGATCGTGCCGGACTTTGCTTCCAGCGACTTGGTGTTGTAGGCGAGCTGGCCTTCGGGGTTTGCTTCAAGGCTGAGCTTGCTCGATCCCCCGGTTTCGCTTGAGGCCGCGGGCGTGGAGGTGCTCGCCGAGCTGGTCGTGGGCGCTTCGGCGGCGGTGCTCGCCGAGGAGGAGCTGGACGAGGAGCTGCCGCAGCCCGCGAGCGCGAAAAGCACCGCGGCGAGCGAGAACAGCGAGAACAGGGCCTTCGAACGCATCAGATCCTCCAATTGTCGGGGTCTTCGGTCCATACGACACCGTCTGTGGCAGATCCTTCCCGGCGGCGTGTGGTGGTCGGAGCGTCCAACGCCGTCCAGATGCCTTAGTCCGATCGAGCATACGCTTCTACCGTGTGTGCGATGCAGCTAGAGCATGCAATCCGCACGCGCCGCACGCACAAGGCCTACAGCCGTAAGCCGGTCGATCGCGCGGTGCTCGACGAGCTGTTCGAGTTGGCGCGCTGGGCGCCGAACCACCACGTGACGAACCCTTGGCGCTTTCGGGTGCTGGGCAAACGCACGCGCAAGCAGCTGATGGACCTGGCCGAAGCGCGACAGCCCGGCTCGGCGGCGAAGCTGCAGCGGGCGCCGACGCTCGTGGCGGTCTCGGCGACGCTCGGCAGAGGCGACCCGGCCCAAGACCGCGAGGACCTGTTCGCGACGGCGGTCGCGGCGTACATAGTGCTGCTCGGTGCGCACGGCAAGGGGCTGGCGGGCTACTGGCGTACGGTTCCGCTGCTCGACGATCTGCAAGGGCGAAAGATCCTGGGACTGGGCGGCAACGAGACCGCGCTAGGTCTGCTCTACCTCGGTACGCCGGTACAAGAGCAACGAGTACCCGAGCGAGCCGACCCTGGCGAGTACGTCGCGTACCTCGACTGAGCGCGCTCGGCGTTCCCCTCCGACTTCCTCACTACCCGCCGCCAAACGGGCGATCACCGCTACTGGACGAGTGGACGACTAAGGAGCCTCGGGCACGACGACGAGTCGACGCTCGGTCTGAGGCAGCTCGGCGGTCTCAAACGCGCTTCCCTGCACCCGCTTGACCGCGGGCGCTTTCTCGCAGAAGGCGTCCGCGGTCTCGAGGAAGCCGATGCGGTGCGTGCGGTAGTGCATCGGTACGACCCAGCGAGGGTCTAGGCGATCGACGATCAGCTGCGCCTGCTCGGCGTCGATCGTAAAGCCGCCGCCGACGGGCACGAACAGCAGGTCCAGCCCCTCGAGCGCGGCGGCCTGCTCCTCGCGTAGCCCGCTCTGGCCGAAGTCGCCCATGTGCGCGACGCGTAGACCATCGAGCTCGAAGACGAAGATCGTGTTCGGGCCGCGTTCGGTCCCGGCGGCTGCGTCGTGCTCGGAGGCGATCCCGACGACCGGCCCGAGCGGCGACTCATGCGTCCCGGCGGTCGAGCGCAGCGTGTGCGGCTCGCCGGAGATGGCCTCGACGGCGTTGTGATCGCGGTGCTCGTGGGTGACGAGCAGCACGTCGGCCTCGGCAGAGACGGGCGGGTAGTCCCACTGGATCCCGCGACCGCTCGACAGCGCGGACATATCGCCGAAGGGGTCGATCGAGACCGTCGTGCCGTCCTGGCCGCGCAGGTGAAACGCGGACTGTCCGAACCACTCAACGCGCATGCTGCTCCTCTCTTACCCGTGTTCGATGGATTCTGGTCCTGGCTCGCTCCCGGGGCTCGGGCCGCGGCTGGGGCTCCTGCCCATGGTGGTACTTGCCGCCACGCATCAGCGAGGCCACCGCGGCGACCAAGCACGCGGCGATCGAGAAGTAAAACGCGGCGTGCAGCCCGTCGGAGAATGGGCCCGAGATCAGCTGGGGGAAGAACGAGCGCCCGGTGACGACGGCGTGGTTCGCGGCCGACAGCGAGCCGAGCGCGTGTGCGCCGATCAGGTGTTCAATCGGGTTGTAGCCGAGGAAGGCGGCGAACAGGATCGAGACCGGCGGGATGTGTGCGGCACCGTGCGCGGTCGCAGCGGTCACCCCGTGCGCCTGCAGGCCCGAGGACAGCGCGCCCGGTAGCGTCGCTGAGAGCCCGGCGATCATCAGCGTGAAGAAGATCCCGATCGAGAGGACCTGGGCGGAGTTCTGGAAGGTCTGGTTCATCCCCCCGCCGGCTCCGCGGTCGCCGGGCGGCAGGCTGTTCATGACCGCGGCACGGTTCGGCGAGGCAAATGCGCCAAAGGCGACCCCGACGCCGAACAGGATCGCGGCAAACACCCAGTAGTCGAAGTCGATCGGCAGCAGCAAGAGCAGCACGAAGCAGAGCGCGGTGCCGAGCATCCCGCCAGTCGCGAACCAGCGGGCGCCGAAGCGGTCGGACAGGTAGCCGGAGGTCGGCCCGGCGATCAGCATCCCGAGCGTGAGCGGGAGCATGTAGACGCCGGCGCGCAGTGGCGTGTCGGCGTAGTCGACGCCGTGCAGCGGCAGCCAGATTCCCTGTAGCCAGATGATCAGCATGAACATCAGCCCGCCGCGCGCGACGGCTGAGAGGAACGTGGAGAGCGTGCCGAACGTGAAGGCGCGGATCTTGAACAGCGGCAGGCGGAACATCGGGTTCTCGACGCGGCTCTCGATCCACAGGAAGGCGATCAGGAAAGCGACGCCGCTGGCGAGCAAGGCGATCGTGCGCGGTGCGCCCCAGCCGGTGCTTGAGTGGCCGTAGGGACGGATCCCGTAGGTGACCGAGACCATCAGCAGGATTAGCCCGAGCGCGAACGTGACGTTGCCGGCCCAGTCGATCGGCGCTCGGCGTGGCTGCGAGCGCTCCTCGAGCTTCATATAGGCCCACACGGTGCCGAACAGCCCGACGGGCACGGAGATCAAGAACACCAACCGCCAGTCGATCGGCGCGAGCACGCCGCCGAGCACGAGCCCGATGAACATCCCGCTAACGCCGACGATGTTGTTGATCCCGAGCGCCATCCCGCGCTGGTTGGCGGGGAAAGCGTCAGTGATGATCGCGGAGGCGTTCGCGAGCAGGAACGCGGCGCCGATCCCCTGCACGATGCGAAACACGATCAGGAACATCGCCCCGGCCTGCCCGGTCATCCAATCGATCGTCAAGAACAGCGAGGCGACGGTGTAGATGACGAAGCCGAGGTTGTACATGCGCACGCGCCCGTACATGTCCCCCAGCCGCCCGAGGCTGACGATCAAGACGCTCGAGACGACAAGGAATCCGAGGATCATCCACAGCAAGTAGAAGCTGTTCTCGGGCTGGAGCGGATCGAGATGGATGCCGCGAAAGATCGCGGGCATCGCGATCAGCGTGATCGAGGCGTCAAGCGTGGCAAGCAGCACTCCGAGCGTCGTATTCGAGAGCGCGATCCACTTGTAGCGATCCGTGTCGTTGGTCATTTATTGATTAATAATTATAAAGGAAAACTACACAGTTTCCCTGTATATTAGCGTGGTATGGCAAAGACGCTGGACACGACCCTCCTCGCGAGCCGGCTGCGGCTGGTCGTGGGCCATTTCGTGCGCCGAATGCGCGCTGAGCACCGCTTCCCGCTCGCGCAAGGCGCCGTCCTGGGTCGCCTGGACCGTGAAGGCGCGCAGTCGATCGGCTCGCTGGCTGCCGCGGAGCGCGTGCGCCCCCAGTCGATGACCCAGACGCTCACG
Source organism: Solirubrobacteraceae bacterium (assembly GCA_035507305.1). Lineage (GTDB taxonomy): Bacteria > Actinomycetota > Thermoleophilia > Solirubrobacterales > Solirubrobacteraceae > Palsa-744. The sequence goes on from DATJOE010000075.1 coordinate 3,962, forward strand.
GACATGGAGGGCGATGGCCTCGTCAAGCGCTGCCCCGACCCAAGTGACGGGCGACGCACGCTGATCGAGCTGACGCCGCACGGTCTTGAGACGCTCGAAGCCGACCGCCGCCACCGCGAGGGTTGGCTCGCGGAGTCGCTCGCGGACCTCTCCGGAGCCGAGCAACGCACGCTCGCGGACGCGCTCGAGCTGCTGGAACGCCTCTCCGAGAAGTAGGCTGAAGGGCCGCATGGGCGCGGCGCACCAGGCCTATCTGCTGGAGGCGCGACAGATGCAGGCTCTGTCGTTCGCGGTGCACATCCCGCTTGTCTGTTTCGGGATCGCCTTCCCCGCGATGGTCCTGTTCTGCGAGTGGCTTTACCTGCGCACGGGCGATGAGCTCTACCGCACGCTCGCGCGCCGCTGGACGCGGATCATGGCCGCGCTGTTCGCGGTCGGCGTGATCACGGGGACGATCCTCAGCTTCGAGATGGGCCTCCTGTGGCCGAACTTCACCGCGACGTTCGGCGGCGTCTTTGGCCTGGGCTTTGCGATCGAGGGCTTCTCCTTCTTCCTGGAGGCGATCTTCATCGGGATCTACGTCTACGGCTGGAACCGCCTCTCCCCCCGCGCGCACTTCTGGAGCGGCGTGCCGATCGTGATCGCGGGGATGACCGGCTCGCTGATGGTGATCGCCGTGAACGCCTGGATGAACCACCCTGGCGGCTTTCGCATGGTCCATGGGCACGCGGTCGACGTGCACCCGCTGAAGGCGCTGTTCGCGAACTCGTTCTTGTGGCCCGAGCTCTCGCACATGTACATCGCGGGCTACATGGTCACGGGCTTCCTCGTCGCGGGCGCTTATGCGATCGGCAAGCTCCGCGGTAAGGGACGCCCCCCCACCCGCTATGAGCGAGTCGCGCTCGCGATCCCGCTGACGATCGCGGCGCTCGCCTCGCCGGTGCAGGTGCTCGTCGGCGACTGGGTCGGGCGCGACGTCGCTGAGGCCCAGCCCGTGAAGCTCGCGGCGCTCGAGGGCCTCGCGCACACGACGAGGGGCGCGCCCGAGCACCTGCTCGGCTGGTATGAAAACGAAAAGGTCAAATACGGGATCGAGATCCCGAAACTGCTCTCGCTGCTCGCGTACCACGACCCGGACGCGACGGTCCAAGGGCTCGACACCGTCCCAAAGGACCGGCAGCCGCCGATCAACGTCGTGCGCTTCGCGTTCCAGGCGATGGTCGGGATCGGCACGGCGCTCGCGCTGCTCGGCGTGTGGCTGCTGTTCGTGCGGGTGCGTTTCGGTCGATTGCCCCGTTCGCCGTGGTTCTACCGCGCGGTTGCGCTCGCGGGTCCGGGCGCCCTGGTGGCGCTGATCGCTGGCTGGGTCACGACCGAGGTGGGCCGCCAGCCGTGGGTCGTCTACCACGTGATGCTCACCTCCGAAGCGGTCACGGGCGCGGGCGGGATCGTCGTGGGCTACACCGCGCTTGCGCTCGTCTACCTAGGCGTGGCCTGCGGCGTCGTATGGATTTTGCGTCGCCTCGCGCGCTCGGAGCTGCGCGAGCCCGACCCACCCGCGACGGCGAGCGCGGCATGAGTCCCCCCTACGCCGACCCGGAGCCTTGAGATGCACCTCTACGCGATCCCGCTGATCTTCGTGCTGATCGGGCTCGTCCTGTACGCGGTGCTCGCGGGCGCGGACTTCGGCGCGGGGTTCTGGCAACTGCTCGCGGGTCCCGGCGAGCGCGGCGCGCCGATCCGCGACTACGCGCACAAGGCGATGGCGCCCGTGTGGGAGGCAAACCACGTGTGGCTGATCTTCGTGCTCACCGTTACCTGGACCGCTTACCCAAGCGCGTTCGGCGCGATTGCCTCCACGTTGTGCGTGCCGCTGTTTATCGCGGGCTTGGGGATCGTGATGCGCGGCGCAACCTACGCCCTGCGCGCGGGCACCGCGAGCGTGCGCGAGCAGGACCGGGTAGACCTCGTGTTTGCGCTCTCTTCCGTGCTGACCCCGTTCGCGCTCGGCACCGTCGTAGGCGCGATCGCCGCGCGGCAGGTGCCGACCGGCAACGCCGCGGGCGACATCCTTTCCAGCTGGACGGGCGCGACGCCGCTGATGATCGGCGTGCTCGCGGTCGCGAACTCGGCCTACATCGCGGCGGTGTTCCTCGCGGCGGACGCGCACCGCACGGGCCGGCACGAGCTGGAGGAGGAGCTGCGCAGGCGCGCGCTGCTCGCCGGCCTCGTCGCGGGCGCAGCTGCGGTGGCGGGGCTGATCGTCGTGCACGCCGATGCCCACTTTCTCTACACGCGTCTGTTGAGCGGTGGCGCGCTCGCCGCGGTGATCGTCTCCGCGCTCGCGGGAGCGGGCACGCTCGCGCTCGTCGCCGCCCGCCGCTACGAGCTAGCCCGCTACAGCGCGGCGCTAGCGGTTGCGGCGGTGATCGCGGGCTGGGCGCTCGCCCAGCAGCCGCTGCTGCTGAAAGGGCTCACGGTGCAGCAGGCGGCCGCGCCGCACGACACGCTCGTGCTCGTCGTGGTCGCGGTGCTGGGCGGTGGACTGATCCTCTTCCCCTCGCTCGCGCTGCTGTTTCGGCTCGTGCTCGGCGGACGGCTCGACCATGGCGAGGAGCCTCACGCCGCGGCGCCCGCAGCTGGTCCCGCGCAGCTACTCGCGGTCTCCTCGGCGGGCTTGCTCGCTCGTGTCGCGGGCGCTCTGTTGCTCACGGGCTTCGGCACGCTGACGATCGCCGAAGCCGGCTGGGCGCATGCGATCGGGATCTGCGCCCTGCTCGGCTTCATCGTTGTCGGGTTCTTCGCGATCGTGCCGGCTCAGCTGGCCGAGTCCGAATAGCGGCTCAGTATTTGTACGGCGCCGGCTGCGGTTCGGGGGCGGGCGTGCTTGTCGTCCCGGGCATCGAGGGCGTGCTCGTGCTGCCCGGCATCGTTGGCGCACTTGCGCTCGACGCGGACACCGCATGCCACACTCCGCCAAAGCTTTCGATCCCTTCGCCGTTGGCTTGACCCTTTCCGCTATCGCCCGCGTAGCGATACAGCGGCAACCCGTTCAGCGTCACCTGGAACATCCCGCTGCGGCGCAGGATGCCGAGCTTGCCTTTCACGCCCGCGCCGGACTTGAGCTTCGCATTCGCGGACTTCACGAGCAGCGGCGGCCAGCTCGAGAAGCATTCCTTGCTCTTGCAGAGCAGGTGCTTGCTCGTCTCGGGCGTGAGCACGTAGAGCGTGCGGCCCTGGGGATTGACGACGACCTGCTTGCCGAGCTTGGCGTTGTTCGCGGAGCTCAGCGTCAGCGATGACGGCGCGCTCGCGGCAAACGCGGTGGCGACGAGCACGACGAGCGCGACCGCGACAAGCGCGAACAGCGCTCCCCATCGACGCTCGTGGTGATTGCTGCGGCTCGGCTCGGCTGCGGTTGGCGACATGTGGGCTTCCCTTTCTCGCTGGGGTCTGGGTAGGTCTCCCCTCTGTCAGCTAAGACGCCGAGATATGCGGAAGCTTCCCGGCCGAGCGGTTCAGGGCTCGGTGCGAATGACCACGTCGGCGATCCCACCCACGCGCTGGCGCAGCTCCTCCTCGAGCTCGGAGGCCAGGCGGTGCGCGGCGGTCAGCGATTCCCCGGGCGCGACCTCGAGCGTGAGGAAGACGACTCGCCCGGCGTCGGTCGAGAGCAGCTTGACCCGCTGAGGTTCCTTGCTGGTCCGCTCGCGCACGAGGCGCTCGATCTCGCGCGTGGCGTGCAAGTCGGAGCTCAGATCGGCAGGGCGCGCAGCGAGCGGACGCTCCAGCGGCTCGAGGTGCGTTTGCACCGTCGCGACCTCGGGGCGCTCGCAGATCTCTCGTTCGACCCGGTCGGCGACCTGCGCGGCCTCTTGCAGCTCCAGCTCCGCAGGGAACTTGAGGTGCAGCGAGACGTTCACGCCGCCGGGTTGCTCGAAGATTGTGATGTCGTGGGCCTCCATCACGAGCGGCTCGGCGAGCGCGATTGCAAGGACGCGGTCGCGCAGGTCAAGGCCGCGGCGGCGCGGCTCGACGTGGACGACGACGTCGGATCCCGGCAGGGCGGTCTGCACCGCCCGCTCGACCTGGTCAGCGGACTGATGTCCCTCAACGACAGCCTGCCCCGGAGGAACGGTGACGACGACGTCAGCGAAGTAGCGTCCAGCGGACTCGCGCAGGCGCAGTCGACCCAGCTCGATATCCGCGCCGAGATCGGCGATCGCGCGCTCGGCGGCGGCTCGCGCCTCGGTCGGCGTGCGATCCATCAGGACGTTCGCGTTCTCGCCGATCAATCTCACCGCGGCGGTACAGACGATCAGCGCGACGATCAGCGCGGCGAGCGAGTCGCCCTGGTCAAAGCCGGCCCTGACCAGCACGAGGCCGACGAGCACGGCGAGCGAGGCGGTCATGTCGCCTGCGAAGTGGAAGGCGTTTGAGCGCAAGGCCGCGCTTGCGAAACGACGAGCCGCGCGCAGGGAGACGAGCGTGCGGCTGAGGTCGATCGCCAGCGCGACGCCGATTACCGCGAACTGGAACCAGTGGATGTTCGGTGGGCGCGAGTCGCGAGCCAGGTGGTCGATCGCTTCGACCGCGACGAAGATCCCTCCCGCGAGCAGAATCGCGGCCTCGCCGAGCGCGCCGAGGTTCTCGGCACGGCGATGGCCGTAGGGGTGCTCGGGGTCGGCGGGGCGCCCGCCGAGGCGCACCGCGAAGAATGTGAGGATCGCGGCGACGACGTCGCCGCTTGACTCGATGCCGGTCGAGATCAAGCCGAGGCTGCCGGTAGCCAGGCCGACGCCAAGCTTCAAGCCGACGAGCAGCGCAGCGGCGGCGATTGAGACGAGCGTCGTGCGCCGTGGCGTGAGCGCATCGGTGCTCTGCCCTGCGGACGCCATCGCTAGAGCCTAATCTGGGCCAATGACCCACGACCACGCTGGTCACACGCATGCAGTGCGCGCCGACGCGGATCGCGGGCGGCTGACCGTCGCCCTCGCGCTGATCGTCGCGTTCATGGCGGCGGAGGTCGCGACCGGCGTGATCGCCCACTCGCTCGCGCTGCTGTCCGACGCGGGGCACATGCTCACGGACGCCGCGGCGATCGGTTTTTCGCTGTTCGCGCTTACGCTCGCGGCGCGTCCAGCGAAGGGAGCGATGACGTTCGGCTTCCGCCGCGCGGAGATCCTCTCTGCGCAGGCGAACGGCGTGACGCTGCTGATCCTCGCGGGCTTCATCACCTATGAGGCAATCGATCGTTTGGTCGACCCCCCGACGGTCCGTGGCTGGCTGGTGCTGATCGTGGCGCTCGTCGGAGTCGCGGTGAACCTAGCGGCGACCTGGACACTCGCGAGCGCGAACCGCGAAAGCCTTAACGTCGAGGGCTCTTTCCAGCACCTGCTCACCGACCTCTATGGCTTCATCGGCACGGCGATCGCCGCGGCGATCATCCTCGCCACTGGATTCCAGCGCGCGGACCCGATCGTCTCGCTGCTGATCGCAGCGCTGATGACGCGCTCGGGGCTGATGCTCGTGAAGGCTTCGGGTCGGATCTTCATGGAGGCCGCGCCCGAAGAGCTCGACCCCGAGGCGATCGGCAAGGCGCTCGTCTCACAGGACGGCGTCGTCGAGGTGCATGACCTGCACGTCTGGGAAATCTCAAGCGGCTTCCCCGCGCTCTCCGCCCACGTGCTCGTCGGCGGCGACTGCAACTGCCATCAGGCCAGGCGTCGAATGGAGGCGATGCTGCATAAGCGCTTCGCGCTGGAGCACACGACATTGCAAGTCGACCATGTGGGCGGTGAGCTGCTCGAGATTGAGCCCGCCGCGAGCGCGGGCGAGACGATTTGATAACCAACCGGAGGGATCAGCGATGAGCAAAGCGTTGTACACGGCCGAAGCGCACGTCACGGGTGGGCGCGCGAACGGTCACGGACGGACCTCAGACGGCACGCTCGAAGTCGATCTGCGCCTGCCGAAGGAGATGGGCGGGGAAGGTGGCGCGACGAACCCCGAGCAGCTGTTCGCGGTTGGCTACGCCGCGTGCTTCGAGGGTGCGATCGGCACCGTGGCGCGGCGCATGAAGCTGGAGGCCGACGACGTGGCAATCGACTCGAAAGTCACGCTGATCACGACCGAGGACCGCGGCTTCACGATCGAAGCCGCGCTCGACGTGACGCTGCCCTCGATCGGGGATACGGCGCAGGCGGTTGATCTGGTGCGAGCGGCGCACCAGGTGTGCCCATACTCGAATGCGACCCGCGGGAACATCGACGTGGCGCTCACCGCCAACGGCCAGGCCGTCGACTGAAGGCCGCTCGGCACGGGGCGACCGCTGCCAGATGCGGCCACCCCGCCCGAGCCTGCCCCTCCCACCCCACGGCGCCGGGACGCCACGGCCCGGCGCAGGGATCAAGCGGCGCGCGTGAGCCGGCGCCGCTCAGGTCGCTCGCCTCAGGATTTGTAGCCCGAGGCTCCGCCCTTATCCTCGCCAGAGTCCTCGTCGATCTTCTCGCCGCTCGGCTTCAGCACGTACCAGCCGGCGCCGAACGCCGTCGAGCCTTGGCCGTAGGAGTCACCCGAGTCCTTGTCCTCGGAGAAGAAGTAGAGCGGGTGCCCCTTGTAGGTGACTTGCTCGCTGCCGTCGGCGCGTTTGGTCGTGCCGAGGTCCGCAGCGCTCGCGCCTGCAACCGCGACCGGCTTTCCTTCGGTCGTCACCGGCGGCCAGGCGCTTGCGCAGGCCCCTTCGCAGGCCGAGGTCGTGCCCTTGTCTTTCTCGAACATATAGACCGTCAACTTCTTCGGGCCCGCCGCGAGGATCGTCCCGAGCTTCGCGTGCTTGGCGTCGACCGTGACGCCAGGACCCGACGCAGCCGCGGTCGTGCTCGTCGATGCGGCCGTGCTCTGCGTGGTGGCGGGGGTCGTCGCCGCGGCGCTCGAGCTGCTGCTCGAACTCGAACTAGAGCCGCACCCCGCGAGCAGCGCAGCGAGCGTGCTCGCGGCAGCAAAGAGCGCTAGGGGTCGTGTCACTGTGGGCCTCCTGTCGGCTGGGGTCGATGCTTGGGCTTCAGACCCTCAGACGCCAAGGCGCCGGGATACTTTCCGAGCCCGCGCTCAGCGAGCCTGGCCGCGAGGTCGCACGAGCACCTCGTTCACGCTGACGTTCGGCGGCTGGCCGATTGCGTAGAGCACCGCGTTTGCGATGTCCTCGGCAGTCAGCGGCTCCACTTCGGCGAAGACCTGCTTGATCTGCTCGAGGATCTCGGGACGGTTATGCCCTGACAGCTCGGTCGCCACGGCGCCGGGCTCGATCAGCGTGACGCGCACGCCGTAGCGCACGCCCTCTTGCCGGAGGGACTCCGAGAAAGCGCCGACGCCGAACTTCGTAAGGTTGTAGACCCCGGAACCCTCTCGCGCGAAGCGACCCGCGACCGAGCTCACGTTCACGATGTGCCCTGATTTCTGCTCGGCCATCAGCGGTAGGGCCGCGTGGGTGCAGTAGAGCACGCCGTATACGTTCGCGTGGATCATCTGCCGCCATTCCTCGGTCGGCGCGCCGAGGATCGGCCCGAGCAGCATCACGCCCGCGTTGTTGACGAGCACGTCAATCCGGCCGAGCTCCTGCTTGGTGCGCTCCACAAAGGCTCGGGCCTGCTGCTCATCGCCGACGTCTGTCTGCACCGCGATCGCCCGACCCCCTTCCTCGGCGATGCGCCGGGCCAGTGCCTCGATGCGCTCGCTGCGGCGGGCGCCCAGCGCGAGGGCGGCGCCCGCATCGGCACAAGCAAGCGCTGTGGCTTCTCCGATGCCGGATGAGGCGCCCGTGACGGCTACGACCTGGCCCGAGAGGTCGATGCTCATTCGCCGAGCTTAGCCCGCATCGCTCAGCCTCCCCGAATTCTGCTCCGATACGCGTCAGGACCGTCCCTGTGGGCGTATCCGGGCATAGAAACCTTTTGCCGTTCGGAGGGTTTACTTCCTGGCCGCGACCGCATACTTTCGCGCCCTTTCGGGCAGGTAGTTGCGTAGGGAACGTCGAACGAGACCCAAGTTTCACTGCGCCCGAAATATAATTGACAACGCAACTATCGCGGCGTATAATTCCGACTCCAAGCATCGGATTAGAAGGTTCATATGTCAGATTCCCCAAGAAGTTCAACCCCAACGCTAGAGCCGCCCGCCCACGGGATCGGTTCCGAGCACGAGCCTGAGACCCTCGAGGAGGGCACGACCCAGGCTGCCCCCGGCCGCCTCGACAACCCCGTCGAGCGCATCGACCTGGGCACCCCGGACTCGTTCATTCCCGAGGCCGTCGATCAGCTGCTCGCGCACTCGCGCCGCTACCCACTGCTCACGCCGGCCCAGGAGATCGAACTGGCCCAGCGGATCGAGCGCGGTGACCTCCACGCCAAGGAATTGCTCGTCAACTCCAACCTGCGCCTTGTGGCTTCAAACGCTCGGCGCTACCAGAACCAGGGCCTGCCGCTGGGCGACCTCGTCCAGGAGGGCATGCTCGGCCTGATTCGCGCCTCGGAGAAGTTCGACTGGCGCAAGGGCTTTCGCTTCTCGACCTACGCCACGCTGTGGATCCGTCAGGCGATCCAGCGCGGCCTGGAGAACTCAGGCCGCACGATTCGCCTGCCCGTCCACGTCGCGCAGCGCTCCCGCAAGGTCGGGCGCGTCGAGCGCGAGCTGTCGGTGAGGCTGGGTCGCGAGCCCACAATCGAGGAGCTGGCCGAGGAGACGGGTCTTCCCGTCGACCAGGTTGAGGAGGTTCGCCACCAGCGCGCCGCGCTCGTCTCGCTTGATCAACAGATCGGCGAAGACGGCGACACCGCGCTCGGCGACCTGCTCCCCTCCGACGCCGAGGCACCCGAGGACAGCGCCTGGGACAAAGAGCGTGAGCGAATCGTGCATCGCGCGATCTCCGAGCTGCCCGAGACCGAGCGCACCGTGCTAACGCTGCGCTTTGGCACCGGCCGCGAGGAGCCGCAGACGCTCACCGCAATCGGCAAGCGACTCGGCTTCTCCGCCGAGCGGGCCTCACAGCTCGAGCAGCGGGCGCTGAAGAAGCTCGCGGAGTCGCCCGAGCTCGCGGCCCTGCGCGAGGCGGCCTAGCAGCAACATCTAGATACTCCACTCGCAGTCGAGGCCTCGTCGCAAGACGGGGCCTCGCTGTTTAACAGTTGGTTCGTCTGAGCGAGTCCTGCCCCTTGCGGGCTCTCCTACAGCCGCGGGTTGCCACCGGGCAGCTTGCGGCGCGCACACGTGTGGTAAGCGCGCATGCCCGAGATCCGCCGGCCGCTCGTCGTCGTGACCGTGATACGCACTGTGTAGCGACCCCTCGGCAGGCCGCGCAGGTCCACCTGCGCGCTCGCGCGGCGCCCCCTGAGCACCTTCACCGGCCTGCCGTTCACTGCGACCTGCACGCGGCGGTAGACGAGGTCGTGGATTTGCAGCACATGGATCCGGAAGTCCCGGTTGCTGACACAGGTCTTGTTCGAGGGCGCCGTGACGATCCCGTCCGTGCCCGGGACGACTTCGATAAGCGGCGCCGGCACGCGCGAGGGGCACGGGACGTGCGTGATGGCCGTAGCTGCTTCACCAGGTATCCCGAATTCGCGTTCGCCGCCGAACGAGCCGCCGAAGAAGAGCTCCGCCTTCAACGGGAAACCGCCGGCTGGGCATGTTTCGGGCAGTGCGAGGTAGGCCTCCGTCTTGCCTGTCGAGTTCGTGGCCGGGCCGAGTTCGAGCGCGAGCGTTCTCGCTGAAGCCAGAGGGGCTCCGGGAACCGTCGCGATCGCAGGAAAGCTCGTTTTCATCCGAAGGATGTTCGGAGGCGCCGCGGCGGTCGTGATTTCCGCGCGCGAGACGTATTCGAGCGCGACCGGCGTGGACCCCTGTACAAATAACAGCAAGTTGCCCCCTGCCGCGATGAACGGGCGCAGCGTGACTTCCTCGGGGACGCGTTCGCTGCCGAAGGACACTTCAGAGCGCCCGGTTCGCTCGGGGCCGGCGCTCGCGCCGCGCGGACAGCCGGATGGCCCAACGTTCTCCAGCGTGACTTCGCCACATTGGTCAAAGTCCCGCAGATCCATCTTCATTCCTTCCGGGAGCACGAGTTCAAGGGATGCAAGCGGCGGAACTCCGCCACCCGGCATCTGGGGCGTAGCGCCATAGCCGGCGCCCGAGAAGGCGAGTTCGACCTGCAGCGCGGTCCCCATGCTCGGCGTGGGTTCGGGGTAGCCACTCAGGGGGAACAGGGCGCCTTTCAGCGCGACCGAGGGTGTCGCGGCGAACGAACTCGACGCTAGTACCAGCAAACCTATGCAGGCAAGCACGAGTGCCGCCGCGCGTAGGCCGGTTAGTCGAATTTCCGCCCCCATCACGATATCGGCGAGAAGCCTAGCCGTAGCTCCTACCGCCAGTTGTGAAGGTTGGGCGCCACCGATCCTTAGAGCACCTGCGAGGCCCGCGCGCGGTAGGGCGCGAAGTCGGGCTTGCGCTTTTCCTCAAACGCTCGTACGCCCTCCTGAGCCTCCGCGCTTGAGACGAACTCGTGCAACCCGCTGAACGCGAGCGCCGCCTGGCCCGCCAGATGCTCCGTCTCCTGGTTAAAGGACTGCTTTAGGAAGCGCAGCGCAGTCGGTGAGAGGGCGAGGATCTCGTCGGCGTATCGGCGAACCTCCTCGTGCAGCTCCAAGCCCGGCACTACGCGGTTGACCAGTCCCCAGCGCTCGGCCTCCTGCGCGCTGTATTTGCGACAGAGAAACCAGATCTCCCGCGCGCGCTTCTCGCCCACGACGCGTGCGAGGAAGCCCGTACCGAAGCCCGCATCGAACGAGCCAACTCGCGGACCCGCCTGGCCGAACTGCGCGTGCTCCGCGGCGATCGAGAGGTCGCAGATCACATGCAGCACGTGCCCGCCGCCGATCGCCAGGCCATTCACGGCCGCGATCACCGGCTTGGGGATCTCGCGGATCGCGCGGTGCAGCGTCTCGATCTCGAACAGACCCGTCTGCGAGGGCCCGTAGTCACCGCTCTCGGCGCGCTGCTTCTGATCGCCGCCCGTGCAGAACGCCTTCTCGCCTGCGCCCGTGAGCGCCACGACGCCGACCTCCGGATCGGCCCAGGCACGCTTGAAGCAACGGATCAGCTCGTCGACCGTGTGCGCCGTGAACGAGTTGTAGCGGGCGGGACGCTCGATCGTGATCCAGCACAGGCCGTCCTCGACCGCATATGAGGTATCCGTCAAATCATCATCCATATCCCGCTCCTTGCTCTCTGAAAAAGCCCGTCCTCACGCCATCGTCAGGCCGCCGCTCACCGACAGGGTCTGGCCTGTGATGTAGCCCGCATGCTCCGAGGCCAGGAAGGCAACGGCGGCAGCAGCGTCCTCGGGTCGGCCGAGCCTGCGCATCGGCACCGCGCGCTCGAGCGCGGAGACGAGCTTCGCGCTGTCAGGCGCCTCCGCGGCCATGCCCTGCAGCAGCGGGGTGTCCGTCGGGCCTGGACACACGACGTTCGCCGTTATGCCGTGTCGCGCGACTTCGCGCGCGATCGTCTTGCTGAAAGCGATCACCCCCGCCTTCGCTCCCGCGTAGACGGCCTCGCCCGAGGAGCCCACGCGCGCAGCGTCGGAGGCGATGCTCACGATTCGCCCGTGCCCGCGCTCGATCATCCCATCGAGGACCGCGTGTGTGACCCGTAGGCAGCCTTCGTAGTTGATCGCGATCACCTTGCGCCAGAAGACCTCGTCGGTCTGCTGGAAGGGGCGCAGCTCGTCCCAGCCCGCGCAATTGACGAGCGTTGTGATCGAGCCGAGCTCGCGGTCCGCTCGCAGGACCGCCTGCTCGACTGAAACCCGCTCGGTGACGTCGAGCGAGACGCCGAGCGCGACTGCCCCCGCGCCTTCTATCTCGTCCGCGACACGCGTCGCGGCGTCCTCCTGCAGGTCCCCTACCGCCACGGCGCAGCCGTCTGCCGCGAGCGCGTGCGCAATCGCGCGGCCGATCCCGCCCGCGGCACCTGTGACCAGCGCCACCCTGTTGTCTGACTGCTCGACCATTGCAGCCGAAGATAGGCCGCACCGCGGATGTTTCGACACGGCCCTGCGCTAGGCTGGCGGCTCGACGTCAGGAGGGGTGGTGACGACGACATCGACGCAGAAGTCTCTGTGGGAACGCACTGTCGATCTCACGATCGTGGTCGGCGAACGGATCCTCGCGCCGATCGAGCGCTTCATCGGCAAGCGCTCGCTGGTCGGCGACGCGACATTCTTCCCGCTCGAGCGCTTTCCCTGGGTGGCGCACATCGAGGAGAACTGGGAGGTGATCCGCGAGGAGGCAAAGCGGCTGCTCGAGGACCGCGACGCGCTCGCGAACTTCCAGGACATCTCTAAGGATCAGATCGAGATCACCGACGACGACCGCTGGAAGACCTTCTTCCTCTACGGCTATGGCTTCGAGGCGAAGCTCGGGGTCGAGATGTGCCCGAAGACCGCCGCGCTGATGCGCGAGATCCCCGGGATGACCACCGCGATGTTCTCGATCCTCTCCCCGCGTAAGCACATCCTCGACCACCGCGGCCCCTACAAGGGCGTCCTGCGCTATCACCTCGGCCTGATCGTCCCCAAGGACGCCGAGTCCTGCCGGATACGCGTCGGCGAGGACTACCGCCACTGGGAAGCCGGCAAGAGCATGGTCTTCGACGACACCTTCAACCACGAGGTCTGGAACGACACCGAGGAGACTCGGGTCGTGCTGTTCGTCGATGTGCTGCGGCCGCTGCCCGAGCCCGAGTCCACGATCAACCGGTTGATCGTCAAGGCGATCGGGTTCTCGCCGTTCGTGCTGGATGCGAAACGGAATCAGGAGGCTTGGGAAGGGCGGTATAGGGAGCGCCCACAGACCGGTGTGCCCACGACGCCCTCCACAACCTAGTCAAGTGGCGACAAACGGATTCTCGACGCGCACGCCCGCATAGTCTTGACCATCGCTCAGGTCCTCTGAGAGGACGACCTCGCAGCCAAGCGAGCGAGCCGCCTCGACGATCGCCGCGTCCCAGTAGGAGATCCTGAAGCGCCGATGAGTTGATATTGCGGCCAGCATCACGCCAACGGTCATGTCCTGAATCGAGAAGCGTCGGAAAGACTCGACCAGCCCGACAGCCTGCTCGTGCGTCAGACGCTCCACCCTGCTCTCGCGCGTAGCCTGGACGTAGAACTCCTGCAGCACCTGTGCCGACAGACCCAGATCGCGGGAGGACAGTAGCTCGTTTGCGCACTTCGCCTTCTCGCTCTCCGCGGGGTCGCGTGAAATTGCGTAGAGGAGGACGTTCGTGTCAGCGAACCGCACGCTCGTGCAGCTCCTCGCGACGCAGGCGATCGCTGGCGCTGAAGCGCTTGATCTGCGACTGGATGGCGTGTTGCTGAGCCTCCAACCGCCCGAACTCGGCGTCCTGCTCCGAGAGCGACCTTAGGTACTCGGCCACTAGACCGCTCACGGAGGCGCCCTGTTCGGCTGCGCGAACGCGCGCCGCACGGTAGACCTCCTCTGGAACCGAGACCGTAATATTTGCCACTGTGTCTCACAGTAACACAGATCCACAGCTTTACGTGGGCTCTCGATGCCCTACTGAGCCCGAAAGCGAACCCCCTAGACGCCTGAAACGTCTAGCCCCGTCCCCTGCAGCCAAGTGTTTGCCTGCGCATTGAGCACCGTAAACTCCCCCGTCACGATCAAGATTCCCAGCGCGATCATGATCGCCCCGCCTACCCCGATGATCACCGGGAAGTGCCGCTTCACCACCGCAAGCGCGCCGGTCATCTTCTCGAACGCCACGGCGATCAGCAGGAACGGAATCGCGAGCCCCGCGGAGTAGAACGCCAGCAGCAGCGCCCCATGCGCCGCCGAGCTCGATACCGCTGCCTGCGTGAGGATTGCTCCCAGCGTGATGCTCGTGCAGGGCGTCCAAGCGATCGCGAACGCGGCCCCAGCCACGACCGGCCCTCCCTTCCCCGCGAGTCGCAGCAGCGTCTCGGAGTGCCACTCGCGGTTCAGGAAGCGCACAAACGGGCTCGCCAGGAAGGCGACGCCCAGCGCGATGATCACCGCGCCGCCGACGGTCTCCAGCAGTTCTTTGTTTTCATTCAGCGCCGAGCCCAGCGCCGTCGCGGAGAGACCCAGCAAGATGAAGATCAGCGAAAAACTCGCGATAAACAGCAGGCTCGGCACGAGTACTCGCCTCAGTCCCACCCCCGCCTTCAGGTCGTTCGGCGTCACCCCGATCACCGTCGAGAGATAGCCCGGCACGAGCGGCAGCACACAGGGCGAGAGGAACGACACGAAGCCCGCCGCCAGCGCGAGCGGGATGCCCACGCCCGTGGCGGTATCGGAGCTCGCGGCGAGAATCGAAGCTGCGTGGGTCATCTGGATCGGCTGAGTCGCCCGGCGCCCGCTCAGGGCGCGCTGGGAGAAGGATTGCGCATTGCTACGCGAAGCTCCGCCACTTCGCGCTCTAGTTGCTCGACCCGCTCTGCGAGGGTCCGCAGCTCGCTTGGGTCCGGTGCGAGGGCCGGACTCGCGGCGCCGTTAGCGCTCGCCGGCGCGGATGCCGCCGGCGTGGCTGGCTCATCAGACGAGCCCGAATAGGGGTCGTCCATCTCCTCCTCCCCCTCTCCCAGCAACTGCTCATAGCGCTCCTCCTTCTGCCCCGGCCTGCGCTCCAAGCGGCGGACCAGTTCGCGCTCGATCAACCCTCGCAGCGTCTCGTGCACCGCCCCGAGATCCGCGAACCCATGCATTCGCTCGCCACGCTGCTTTAGCTCACCCGGCGTCTGCGCGCCGCGCAGCATCAGCACCGTCATCACCGCGTGCTCGCCCCCGTCCAGCGGGAGCACGCCTTCCGCGAGTAGGTGGCGGTACTTGCTCGCGCGACTGCCCGCCCCGCTCGCCAGGCGCACCATTCTTCGCCGCTCCAGCCGGTGCAGTGCGTCGCGGATCGTTGCCTCTTCGTAGTCCACCACCGGGTCACGGTTCGTCGATTGGTTGCACGCCAGGCGCAACGCGTTCAACGACAGCGGGTATTGGTCCGGCGTCGTGCGCTGCTTTTCCAGCAGGCAGCCCAGCACGCGGACCTCGGAGGCTGAGAGCGAGAAGGCTTGGCTCACGGCACCCCACGATAATGGCGCGATCACCCCCGAGTCCGCACATGACTTCTTCGTCGCCTCCGCCGGCATCGCCGGCGCGCTGATTGGCCTGCTCTTCGTCGCGCTCTCCGTCGCCCCCGAGCGCGTGCTCGGCCCCGAAGCCTCCGAGGTCCATGGCGTGCGTGCCACAGCCACGCTCACCGCCTTCACTAACGCCCTCGCCGTCTCGCTGTTCGCCTTGATCCCTGGCTATCACCCCGGCGGCGTCGCCACCGTCGTCGCGTTTCTCGGGTTGCTGTTTATCGCCCGCACGCTGATTGGCGTTATCCCCGCCTGGCGCGCCGGGCATTTCAAGCTTCGCGACCTCAGCTTCCTCGCCGGCCAGTTCGTCGCCTTCGTCGTGCAGCTCATCGCCGGACTCGCCGTCGACAAAAATCCCGCCAGCGAGGGTGGCCTGCAGACGATCTGCGTGATCGTCGTCGTCTGCTTCCTGATCGGGATCGAGCGTGCCTGGGAGCTAGTCGGCGGGCCGCACTTCGACATTGGTCTCTTCTTCGCGTGGCGGCGCAGCGAACGTCACGACGACAGTCACGACCACGAGTAGTCGAGCCCACACCAGCGTCGCCTCCCAACCCGCCGCTACCCTCGAACGATATGAGTAGTCAGCCCTTTTCCCAGGGCCGCTCGGGGGAAGGACGCAACCACTCGCGTCCAGCACCGCGGCCCGAGGACATCCCAGCCACGCCCGTCTCATTGCGACGGATCGCGCGCCTGTTCCGTCCCTATCGCGCGCGCCTAGGCCTGCTGCTCGGACTGATCTTTCTCTCCGCGGGACTAGGAGTCATCAGCCCCTTCCTGCTGCGCGAGATCATCAACACCGCTTACCCGCACCGCGACACGACCCTGCTCACCGAGCTCGTCGCCGGAATGATCGCGCTGTCGATCATCACCAGTTGCATCGGCGTCGCCCAGACGTGGATCTCGAACATGGTTGGACAGCGCGTGATGCACGACTTGCGCGCCGCGGTCTACGCCCACCTGCAGCGCATGTCGCTCGCGTTTTTCACGCACACGCGCACGGGCGAGGTTCAGTCGCGGATCGCGAACGACATCGGCGGGATCGACAGCGTCGTCACCTCCACTGCCACCTCGATCGTCCAGAACGTCACCACCGTCGCCGCGACCGTCGTCGCCATGTTCCTGCTCGACTGGCGTCTCGCCGCCTTCTCGCTCGTGCTCCTGCCCTTCTTCGTCTGGCTCACGCGCCGTGTCGGCGAGGAGCGCCGGCGGATCCAGTCGGTCAGGCAGAGTCGCCTCGCTGACATGTCCACGCTCGTCGAGGAGTCGCTTTCGGTCTCGGGGATCCTGCTCGGCAAGACTATGGGTCGCGCCCCCGAGCTGGTCCGCCGCTTCAGCGGCGAGTCAGGTGAACTCGCCGACCTCGAGGTACGCGCGCGCATGGCGGGGCGCTGGCGGATGGCCTCCGTGCAGATGAGCTTTGCGATCATGCCCGCGCTCGTCTACTGGTTCGCGGGCGAGAACCTCGCCTCGGGTGGCCACGCGATCTCGATCGGCACTGTCGTCGCCTTCACCACGCTGCAGACGCGCCTCTTGTTCCCGATCCAGTCGCTGCTCTCGGTGGGCCTCGAAGTCCAGACCTCGCTCGCGCTGTTCGGGCGGATCTTCGAGTACCTCGACCTGCCCGTCGACATCGAGGAGCGACCTGACGCGACGCCCCTGGCCGACGTGCACGGCGACGTGCGGCTGCAAGACGTCTGGTTTCGCTACGCCGCCGACTCCGGCTGGACGCTCAGCGAGATCGAGGCCGAGATCCCGGCGGGCACGCGCACCGCGCTCGTCGGTGAGACGGGCTCGGGCAAGACGACGCTCGCCTATCTCGTTGCCCGCCTGTATGAGCCCGAGCGCGGGGCGGTCACGATCGATGGCACGGACATCCGCGACGTGACGCTCGCCTCGCTCGCCGCGACGGTCGGCCTCGTCTCGCAGGAGACCTACCTGTTCCACGCCTCGATTCGCGAGAACCTGCGCTTTGCCTGCCCGGAGGCGAGCGACGAGCAGATCGAAGATGCGGCCCGAGCCGCACAGATCCACGAGCTCGTCGTCTCGCTGCCCGAGGGCTACGACACCCCGGTCGGCGAGCGTGGTTATCGCTTCAGCGGCGGAGAGAAGCAGCGGTTCGCGATCGCCCGCACGGTCCTGCGCAACCCGCCGGTCCTGATCCTCGACGAGGCGACCTCGGCCCTAGACAACGAGACCGAGCGCGCGGTGCAGCAAGCGCTTGACGACCTGGCTCGAGGACGTACGACGATCGCGATCGCTCACCGCCTCTCGACAATCCGCGACGCGGATCAGATCCTCGTGCTCGACGGCGGCCACATCGTCGAGCGCGGCACCCACGAAGAGCTGGTCGAGCTCGGCGGGCGCTACGCCGACCTGTTGCGCGGCGCGGAGGTCGGCACCGAGGACGATCCCTCGGCGGCGCTCGCCTAAGGCCTAGGCGATCGCGTCGATGTTCAAGCGGACGTAGTCGACTACGACGGGCTCCCCCAGCTCATCGAGCACGTCGTCGATGAACGACTCGCGCAGCTCGGCCGGTAGGTGCTGGTAGTGGGGGCCGAGCACGATGTCAGCGAGGAACTCGCGCGGGTGCTCGGGCTCCTTGGGCGCGGGCTGCAGCCAGCACTCGGCACGCTTGAAGCCCGCGCCGATCAACCGCTCGCGGGTGCCCTCGGGCGTGGCGTAGTTCCAGGGCGAGCGAAAGCCTGTGAAGGCAGCGGCGTATGGTTCGCGCGCGAGCACGTCGTTCGCGTGGCCACGCAGCACGTCGATGTTCCCGGCCCCGCCGCATTGGGCCAGCAGCCGACCGCCGGGCTTCAGCGCCGCGTGAAGACGGGCGAACAGCCGCTCGTGGTCGAGGATCCAGTGAAACGTCGCGGTCGAGAGGATCGCGTCGACCGGCTGCTCCAAGTGCAAATCCAGCAGGTCGACGACCCGTACATCCGCGCCGGGCAACCGCTCACGTGCGGCGTCCACCATCGACTCCGAGGCATCGACTGCGATCACGTGCCCCTGAGGCAGCCGCTCGATCAGCGCTTCGGTGACTCGCCCCGAACCGCAGCCCGCGTCCAGCACCGTCTCATCGCCCTCGAGCTCCAGTCGCGAGAGCACCTCCAACCCCAACGCCTCCATCGGGCCGGAGATCCGATCGTATCTCTGCCCATCCCACTCTCGCATCAAGGACATTGGGGGCCGCCTTTCGCTCGCTAACAGACGAGCGTACGTTATCACATACGTGCGTCTGCCGCTAGCTCGGCGATGACCCGCGAGAGCTGCCCGCCCTGCCAAGCGATCGGTGAGCTGCCGGCGTCCTCGACCAAGAGCCGCGCGCTCGGGATGCGCGCCGCGTAACGCTCGGCCACCGTGAGCGGGTGACCCGGGTCCGCCTCGTCGCGACTGCCCACGACCACGGTGGGCGCGGCGATCGCGGCAAGCTCATCGTAGTCCGCAAACGGCGCCGAGCGAGAGACCGCTTGCAGCGCGTCGGCTACCGCGAGGGGGTGCTCGTGAGCGGAGAGGCGCTGGCGCACTACGCGCTCGACCGTCTCGCGCCACTGCTCGGGGACCGCACTGAAGTCGTAGGCCGTGACGAAGCCCTCCACCCCGCCCTCGCGCAGCCCACGCGCCAGCGCGTCCCATTGCGCCAGCTCCGCGTCGTCTCGGGGCGCGGCGGGGTCGAACGCGGGCGTCACCAGCACGAGCCCCGCGACCCGCTCCGGCGATGTGAGCGCGAGGCGGATCGCCGTTTGCGCACCCATCGAGGCGCCCGCGAGCACCGCGCGCTCCAGCTCGCAGGCGTCGAGCACCGCGCGCAGATCGTCGGCGAGCAGCTCGTACGTGTACGCCGCGGGATCGGGCGCAGGCGAGGAGTGCCCATGCCCGCGCGCGTCGTAGGCCACGACCAGATGTCCCGAGCGCTCGAGCGCGCGGGAGCCCATCACGACGTAGCGGCGCGTCGCCGTGAGACCGTGCAGCAGCACGACCGGGATCCCCTCCCCCGCGCGTTCGCCGGAGAGCGCCACGCCCCCAGCGTCGATGCTCAGCTCGCTGACCGCACGATCCACCCGCACAGGTCTAGCAGCGTGTGCGGCGAGCGATCAGGCCAGGACTGCCGCGAGCTCGCGCACCAGCTCGGCCGAGCGCTCGGGGCGCTCCCAGAAGAACAGGTGTCCCACCCCGTCGAAGATCTCAAGGCGCGAGCCCGGGATGCGCGAGGCAATCAGCTCGCCGTTCTGCACCGGCAAGAGCTCGTCTGCCGTGCCGTGGATCACGAGCGTCGGTAGTCCCGCTAGTTCGGGCAGGCGCTCGTAGGTGTTGTGTTCCGCGCACGCGCGCAGCTGCGCCATGATCACCGCGACCGCCACTGCCCGACGCATACCGATCTCGCGAAAGCCCGCGTACTTTGCGTCATCGGACGCGAAGGGGGCCGAGACGTTGATCTCCCAGCCCGCCCGCAGCGCCACGTCTCGATCGCCCGAGGCCATCGCGGCTTGCAGCTTTTCAACCGTGGACTGCGGCGCGAGTGCACTCCCTGGCCCGCCGCAGTACGTGCAGCCCAGCGTCAGCGTGCGGATTGCCGAGCGGTGGTTCAGGGCTAGCTCCTGGGCGATCATCCCGCCCATCGAGATCCCCATCACGTGCGCGGAGTCGATCTCCAGCGCCGCGAGCAGCGCCGCGGCGTCCTCGGCCATCTCGCGTGTCGTGATCGGCCCGTCCAGCTGCACGCTCGCGCCGACGCCGCGGTGGTCGTAGGCGATCACGTCGAAGTCCTCGCGCAGCAACTTCAGGAACGGCTCGCCCCAGTGAAGCGCCGTGCCGCTCATGCCCATGATCAACAGCAACGGAGGGCCGTCGGCGTTGCCGCTGCGTTCGTAGTCCAGCTTGATCGCGCCCGCGTCGATGAGCGTCATCACCGAGATCGTAGGGCACCGGTATAGGAAGCGCGCAGGCACCCGCAAGGGCGCGATGACTCAGGGCCCGGGCCCAATCGAGACAGTCCCTGCATGTAGGGTCTCGCCTGCCATGATCATT
Source organism: Solirubrobacteraceae bacterium (assembly GCA_035507305.1). Taxonomy (GTDB): domain Bacteria; phylum Actinomycetota; class Thermoleophilia; order Solirubrobacterales; family Solirubrobacteraceae; genus Palsa-744. Next base: position 24,216 of record DATJOE010000075.1, read on the forward strand.
CGGGAAACTGGACTTCGAGTTCGCGTCGCGCCTCTGCGGTCAAGTGCTCCAGTCGACCGGCGGACGACCGCCCGTGGGGAGAGCGTGGAGCGATAGTGCAAGCGGGCAGGACGCATGCAGCCGACGGTGAGCGCATCGATCTGCGCATCTCGCTTGCGAGCGTCTCCGACGAGCAGGACGTGATCGTGCGCGCTTCGGGCACAGACCCGGTGAGCGCTCTCGCCCAGGCGGCGGCCCGGCAGCTTGAAACGTCCGCGCAGCAAGGGGTCTGGTGCGAGCGGCGCAGTGAGCAGCTAGATCCCGAATGCACTCTGAGAGCCAGCGGGATCGAGTGGGGAGATCGACTGCGGCTGATGCCGTCGCGAGGAGAACCCACCCACGTCGGGGGCGTCGCGCGCTTCGAGCTGGTGGTAACGAGTGGGCCATGTGCCGGCGAGCGATTCCAGCTCGGCGACGGCTCTCATCGCCTCGGCCGAGACCCCTCGCTTGAGCTAGTCCTGGACGATCCCTCGCTGTCCCGTCACCATCTGGATCTTCGGGTCGAGCCGACCGGGATCAGCGTGGCGGATGCGGGTTCGCGTAACGGAACCGCGATCGGAGGAGACACGCTGCATCCGCGCGTGTTCCTCACGCTAAACGAGGATCAAGACATTGAGGTCGGCCGCAGTCTTCTTCGCATGCGGTCCTTGGGCGAGCAACCCGAACACAGGCCGCAAGCCCACGGCGGCCGTATCGACTTCACCAGACAGCCGCGCGTGAGCTCTACGCGCGAGCCCTTTCGGCGCACTCTGAAGGGGCCACCGAGCCACGGTCGCAAAGCAAGGCTGCCGCTCGCGGCTTCGCTGCTGCCGCTCGGAGCGGGCGTACTGTTGTTCCTACTGCTAGACAGTCCAGTGATGCTCGCGATCGCGGGCCTCTCTCCGCTGATGGCGATTGCCACCTACCTCAGCGATCGTCGTGGCGGCAAGCGCTCATTTTCCCGCGAGGTCACAGAGTTCAGAGCTCGGCTCCAGGAGGCTCTCAAGGACCTGGACGTCGCGCTAGAGAAGGAGACCGAGGCTCGAAGAGCAGAGTCGCCGGATGCGCCAGCGCTCACGGCCCGTCTGAGGGCGCTGGCCCCGACGCTCTGGGAGCGCGGAGCGGACAACGCGGACTTTCTGAGGTTGCGTGTAGGCCTCGCCGATCTTCCTGCGCAGTCGGCAGTGGAGATCGAGAACGGCGGAGACCCGGGCATTCGGGCGCAGGCGGAGCGGGAGATCGCGATGCGAGAGACGGTTCACGCCGTACCGTTGACGCTCGACGTGGCCGAGCTCGGGGTCGTCGGCTTGACGGGGTCCCCCGAAAGGGTCGCAGGCCTAGCCCGTTGGCTGCTGGTGCAGGCCGCGGTCCTGCACAGTCCGGGAGAGCTGTCGATACTCGCGGCACTCTCACCCACGCAAGCCAAGAGCTGGAGCTGGTTGAAGTGGCTGCCGCACCTTCGCCCAGATCGGGTGGGCCTTCAGGTGCCTGCCGTCACGACAGGCCGTGAGCAAGCCGAAAAGTTGTTGGGCGAGATCGCCGAGCTCGCGCGCCGGCGGGCGGCGCAGTCGCGCGCCGGGACTGGCCCGCGACCGGCCCAGTTGCTGCTCTTGATCGACGAAGCTGCGGGCGCCGATCGCGCGCTCGTCACCGCCGCGCTGACCGGAGTCGCCGAGCACGGAATCGCGGTCTTGTGGCTGGGACGCAGCCGGCGCGATCTGCCCGGACAGGTCTCGGCGATCGTCGATATCGACGAGGACCGCGCCGCATTGACGCTGACCGAGGTGGAAGGCGGTCGACAGGTGAAGGACGCGAGCGTCGACGCGCTGGCGGTTTCCTCGGCTGAACATGCAGCACGGCTGCTGGCGCCGATCAGAGACGTTGGAGAGCTGGCCCGTGCAGGCGACATCCCTGCGCGCGTCGGCCTGCTCGAGCTTCTTGGACTGCTCCCCATACGTGCCGACTCCTTGGCGGAGCGCTGGCGCGAATGGCGAGGGGGACTGAAGGCCACGGTCGGCGTCGAGCCCGGCGGTGCGCTGACGCTCGACCTCCCCTCCGAAGGACCGCATGCATTGATTGCGGGGACCACGGGGTCTGGAAAGAGCGAGCTGCTGCGGACGTTTGTCGCCGCGGCAGCTGCGAATGCGCCGCCGGATCGTCTCTCCTTCCTGTTGGTCGATTACAAGGGCGGCGCGGCGTTCGCGCCGTGCGCCGCACTGCCGCATGTGGCAGACATCGTGAGCGATCTCGACGAGCACCTTGCCGAGCGTGCGTTGATCTCCCTCGAGGCCGAGCTCAAGCGTCGTGAGCGCGTGCTGGCCGAGCGAGGAGCCAAGGACCTCGCGGAGATGCTCCGACGCGACCCCGATGCAGCCCCACCACTGCTCGTAATCGCCGTGGATGAGTTCGCAAAGCTTCGGGAGGAGGTACCCGAGTTCGTCGACGGAGTGGTCGACATCGCCCAACGAGGCCGCTCGCTCGGGGTGCACATGGTGCTGGCGGCGCAGACTCTGCGCAACGCGTTTACGCCTGCGATCCGGGCGAACACGAACTTGCGCTTGGCACTGCGCGTGGCTGAGGAGTCCGAGAGCGAGGACATGATCGCGAGCCCGCTTGCGGCGCGGATCCCGAGCGGCGAGCGTGCTCGCGGCCGCGCCTTTGCTAGGACCGGACACGGAGAGCTGCGCGAGTTCCAGACGGCCTACGTGAGCGGACGGAGCGAGCCGGAGGATCTGCAGGAATTGAGGATCGATCGCTATGAGATCGACGGCCCTAGCGGGCTGGGGGAGGATCTCATGCCCCACACTGACAGCGATGCCGACAGTGACCTCGTCGCGCTCGGACGCGCCGCCCGCGAGGCACACGCGCAGCTGGGGCTCTCGATCCCGCCCCGCCCATGGCTCCCAACCCTCCCAGAGGTGCTCGACCTCGAGCGAGTCAAAGCCGAGTCAAGAGAGGCGGTCGCGGTGATCGGCCTGGTCGACCTGCCGCATCTACAACGTCAGGACCCTCTGGCGATCGATCTCGCGGGCACCGGGCATATAGCAGTGTTCGGAGCGAGCAATAGCGGAAAGACGACCGCGCTGACGAGCCTGGCACTTGCGCTCGCGAGCTCGACATCGCCCGACCGGCTACACATTTACGGCCTGGACGCGGCGAGTGGAGCGCTGGGCGACCTCGAAGTGCTGCCGCACTGTGGCGCAGTTCTGACGGTCGACGAAGAGGAGCGCGTTCAGCGTTTGCTGCGCGCGCTCGTGCGCCGAATCGAGCATGGCAGCGGCGCTCGTGCGGCCAACGAGACCGGCTCAACCGCCGAGGAAGCGCGCGTCGTGGTCCTCCTCGATGACCTTGGATCGTTTGCTCGTCACTATGACCGACCCGGCTTGGACTCTCCCTACGAGCAGCTGCAGAAGGTCCTGGCGGGAGGTCGCGCCGCGGGGGTCCACATCGCGCTCACGGCTTCGCGACGGGGGGACTTGCCGGCGGCGCTTGCGGCGCACGTCGGCAGTCGTCTGATCCTGCGGATGACGACCGAAGAGGACATGCTCTCGCTTGGCCTCGACGGGAAGCGGATTCGCGGTGCGCAGCTGCCGATCGGTCGTGGGTTCACGCAAGACACCCAGGAATTCCAGATCGCGGTGCCGACGATCGACGGTGAGCGGATGCCTCTCGCGCAGGCGACTGCCACGTTGCTGGAGACGACTGCATCGCGGGCGCCTGAGATCGGCGTGCTCCCGACGAAGGTCGCGCGCGAATCGCTCGCTGTCTCGCCGAAGCTCGATCGGGTGCCGCTGGGAATCGACGACGAGGGGCTCTCGCCGGCGACGGTCGATCTCTCAGAGCTTCACCTGCTGGTGATCGGGCCTTACCGGAGCGGGCGCAGCACAGCGCTCGAAACGCTCCTACATGGGCTAGGAGAAGCAGAGCCAGCTGCCGCCTTCCATCTTCTCGCGCCGCGTCGTAGTCCCCTAGGCGAGTTCGAGGCCTGGGCGAGCGTGGCTGCCGGTGCCGACGCATGTGCCGACAGTGCGGCAAATCTCTTGGAGCGCCAGGAGGCAGGCGAGTTCGAGCACAGCCCGACATTCGTCTTCATCGACGACGGCGGCGAACTGACCGAGGCCAAAGCGACACATCACCTCGAGCGGCTGATCCGCACGGCGCGCGGCAGCTCGCTGCGTGTCCTCGCGGCGGTGGAGACTGGATCGGCCCGCGGGATCGGCAATAGCTGGATCAGGGAGCTGCGACGAGAGGGCCACGGCATCCTGCTGCAACCCGACCTTGCCGGCGACGGAGACCTGCTCGCAACGGCGTTGCCACGGCGCGTACCGACGAGCTTCTCGCCGGGTCGGGGCTACCTCGTGACCCGAGGGGCGGCGCGGCTGGTTCAGATCGCCTCCTGATGCTGGCTTGCTTTTTACATCAACTCGACCAGTCGATATGAATAATCCCATTTCTCGCGATCGTGTTGACTTTTCGAGTTCACCTTGAGTACCGTTTCTCGGAATTCGGGCTGTATCCGTAATTCTCGACTAAGGGGGACCAATGGCTTTCATCAAGGTGACCGCCGAGGAGTTGGCGTCTACCGCATCGCAGCTGACCGCAGCCGCCGCGCAGATTGAGGCGGAGAACAGCCAGGCGATGAGCCAGGTACAGGCCTTGGTGGGAGCGGGCTGGCAGGGTGCGGCCTCCGGTGCGTTCGAGGCAGCCTTTGCGCAGTGGAAGACCGGCGCGGATCAGGTGCAGAGCGCGCTTGCCCAGATCAGCTCGCTGCTCAACACCGCAGCGTCGACGTACGACAGCACCGAGCAGCAGATCGCCTCTTCCTTCGGCAGCTGATACGAGCCGATAGGAGCCTGAGCGATGAGCACCTTCGAGGTGACAGTCGGCGATCTGGAGAGCCTGGCAAGCCAGCTCTCCAGCTTGCTCGGCGAGATCGGCCACGCGACCTCCTCGGTCACCGCGGGCGCATCGGGCGCCGCCGAGAACGGGCGCCTGCAGGGCGCGATCGACAGCTTTCTCTCCGATTGGTCGCAGGACCTCAGAGGAATGCAGGAGAAGCTGAGTGAACTGTCAGCGAGGTTGCACGGCGCTGCGGGCTCCTATTCGGACACTGAGTCAAACATCGTCTCCGGCTTCAGCGCGAGCTGAGAAGCAAATCGCAAGGATTGCATGCCTGAAATCTCGATCCCTGGCAGTCCCGGTGGGCTGCAGGCGCTCGCCGGACAGCTCCGAGCCGCGGCCGCCGGCGTGGAGTCGGTTCGCGGGAGGGTCGACAGCAACGGCCTGCACGGATCGTGGAGCGGTCGAGCGAGCGATGCCTTCCGCTCCACGCTTCACGAGCTGCCGGGCGAACTGAGCCCGATCGCCTCTGCCTTCGGCGACGCTGCTCAGGCCCTCGGCACGTTTGCCGCCCGGCTGACATCACTGCAGGAGCAAGCGCGGTGGTGTGAACAACAGATGAGTGACGCCCAGCAGGAGCTGCGTACTGCCAACGCCCGCCACGACGCCGCTCGGGCCAAACTGACCGCTGCGCAGCGCGCCCACTCCACTGCAACAGATCCGGTGAGTCTCAGTACGGCACAGTCGGCGGTACATGCCGGCGAAGGGCTCGTCCGTCAGGCGCAGGCCGACATCGAGGACATCAGCGGTGGGATTGGACAAATACGCTCGCGCGCCCAGAACATTCGCGACGAGTACGACGACGCGGTTAGAGTCTGCTGCTCGGCGCTCGACGCCGCCCGGCACGCCGGAGGGCGCTCGCTGGTGGGGTGGGTTGAGCGTCAGATGGGTCAGCTCGTTGGGCACGTAGGTCACGGCGTGGCGGCATTCTGGGGTCGCCTTGGGCAACTTGCCCACGAGGCAGAGGACGACACCCTGCAAGTGTTCGATCTCGCATGGCCGGGAGTCCGCGAGGCTCTGAGTATCACCTCCGAGGCGCTTGGCGATGCAACGCTGATCGTGTGCGGAGCGGGTCTCGTCGTAGCGGGTGGGGTTGCTCTCACGGGAGTAGGAGCGGTGCCGGCAGCCTTGATCGCTGTTGCCGACGTCGAGGTATTCGAGAAAATGGGCGAGGTGACCGAGGTCGAGAGTGTCTTGATCCTGGAGGGAGACGCGATCGAGGCCAGGCGCGGGCACGAGGAGTATCGACGGGAGCTTCCCAGCGATGTCGTCGGGGCGATTCCGTCAGAGAAGCTGTTCCGCCCTCTCAAGGGCCCGGCCAAGAGTGCGTTGCGCTCGGTGACCCATTCATTTCCGGGGATCAAGA
>DATJOE010000076.1:0-14066 GCA_035507305.1 Solirubrobacteraceae bacterium
GATCACGAGTTCTACGACTCCGCCGCCCGAAGAAAAACATGAAACCGGCGGTGGCGGTGGCGGTGGCAATGGCGGTGGAGGCAGCGGCGGTGGTGGTGGCACGACGAGTACCGGGACGACCACCACGCCTCCCCCGGGCGGCGGCGTGCTGCCCTCGCAAGAACACAAGACCCCCGACGCGAAACTCGCGGGCACGTCGCTGTCGGTGAGTACCTCCGGTGGTGTTCCCGTGAAGGTGAGCTGCCCAGCGGGCGCGAGCTGCGCTGGAACGGTAACGCTGAGCACGATCGGCGCGGTCAGCGCGAGCGTGTCAGGACGCAGCGCTAAGAAGGCGATCCTCACGCTGGCGTCGGGCTCGTTCTCGATCAGCGGTGGAACGGTCAAGGCACTCACGCTTCATCTCTCAGCCAAGGCGCGCAAGCTGCTCGCGAAGTCGCACACGCTGCGCGCGAAGGCGACGATCGTGGCGCATGACTCCACGGGGGTCACGCACACCTCCGTGGCTACCGTCACGCTAAAGCTCGCAAAGAAGAAGCATTAAGGCTCGCGGTACGTGGCCCGGGTCCCCGGCGGACCCGGGCCACTACCGTGGTTGTGCTCGGATTCTCTGAACGTAGAGGTCCTCTGCTGGGCCTATCGCCGTCTGAGCCCAAACGCCGGGTGTCGCCTATTGGCGCCCGCCGCGCGTGTCGCTGCGGGCCCTGGCCCTCCGGGGCCTTGATGGCTCGACGAACTCATCTCAAGCGTCGGTCACAGCTTTAAAACGCGCTTTTCGAAACACCACTGCCACGATTTCCACCGATGAAGTGAGGAATCTCACGGGGTGGCTGGGCGGGGCCCGCGCCATCGCGAAAAGAAATCGTGAATCAGGAGGTAGTTTGAAATGAGGTCAGCTCCCGTACGCCGGCTGCTCGCGGCGTGCGCTCTGTCAACGGCGGTCGCGACCGCCATCGTCTTGCCGAGTGCTGCGAACGCGTCGCTCGGAACCCAGTGCTCGGGCGCCAACGTAACTGGACAGGGCGCGAACGTCGCGAAGCTCGCCCACCAGACGGTGTGGGACCCGGCCTTCAACACCTCGACGAGCAAGTCGGCGTGCAGCGGAACTCAGGGCAGCAAAGGCAAACCGGTCATCTCCTACACGACCTCCAGCGCCGCTACGGGCCTGGAATCGTGGGGGGCGAACAAACACGTCGGGACGAACTTCAGCGCGACGAACGCCTTCATCGGTGCTTCCGAACCGCCGAACGCACTGCAGATCAAAGAAATCGAAGAAAACCAAACGACGCCGACCCCGGGCACGGTCGCATCGATTCCGACTTTCCAGACGGCGATCGCGGTGATCGTGAACCTGCCCGCGAACTGCACGGCGACGAGCAAGAAAGACGCGGGCCGTCTTGAGCTGAACAACGCGACGCTCGAGGGCATCTTCCGCGGGACGATCACGAAATGGAGTCAGATCACTGAGGACAGCGACAAACTGTCAGGTGCGGGCTGCAACCCCGAAACGGCGATTCAGCCGGTCGTCCGCCTGGACGGCGCGGGAACGACGCACATCTTCAAGAAGTACCTCAGCCAGATCAACAATGCCAGCTTCACGGACGAAAAAGAAGCGAGCCAGACCTGGAACGGCACGTCTGAGGGCCTAACGAACACCGACTGGCCGAAAGCGGCGAACGTGGTGCGGCCCGCGAAAACGGGCGATACCGCGATCGACGCAAAGGTCGCGGAAACGCCGGGCAGCATCAGCTACACGACGCTCGCGGAAGCTCGCGCGAACGGCTCGTTCACACCGAGCCCCGGCACGGGCGGACCCGGCACGGCGCGCTTCTGGGCGCCGATCCAGAACAACGGGCTGGCGACCAGCGGCAAACTGAAGTACGCCGACCCGGCGAGCAATAAAGACGTCGCAGCGCTGGGTGACTCGAACTGCAAGAACACCGAATACACGAATGGCGAAGTCGCCTTCCCGCCGTCGAGCGTGTTCGAACCGTGGGACTCGGTGACGACGCGAACGATCGAGAAGAAGTACACGCTGTGCAGCATCGTCGTAGAGCTCGCCTTTACGAGCTACTCGGCCTACCCAGGCACGAGCATTGAAGAGGCGACGACCGTGCACGACTTCTTCAAATTCGTTGTCGACTCAAAGGGCAACGGAGGTCAGAAGTTGATCGCCGGTCACGACTACTTGGCGCTGCCGAAGGGCGCCGTGTTGAGCGAGGCACAGTCGGGCGCCGCGGCTATCGGGTTCTAGCTGAGGGTGAGCCTTACTCATGGGGCCGATGCCACGTAAGGCGTCGGCCCCATGTGTGTCGCCTGACGGACGGGTCGGCACACCCCGTTTCCGGGGGCATCAAGTCACACCGGCTAGGTAGCACTCACAGGTCCGGCTGGTCGTAATTGCTTCGCTAGCAGTTCCCTACTACCTTTTCAAGCTGACCCGGGGCAGGCCCATGGTTTCGCCCAGCGGGTCTGACGGATTGTCTCCAGCCAGCGTCAGGAACCCATCTTTACACGCTGGTAACAGGCTCGACACACACAGACAACACTGTCAAAGGCCTCCTGCGAGAGATTGCGCTACGGGAGCGACCGCTCTCGACTGTCCGCAACGGACCTGCAAATCAGGAGGTAGACCGGAGATGAAGGTTCTTTCCGCGCATCGGCTTGTGCCGGCGTGCATTGTTTCGGCGGCCGCCGTGGCCGCCCTCGCCGTACCGGGGGCGGCGAGCGCGTCGCTTGGCACCCAGTGCTCGGGCGTGAACGTCACGGGTCAGGGAGCCTCGACCCAGAAACTTGCCCACCAGACGGTGTGGGGCCCCGGCTTCAACACGTCGAAAAGCAAAGCGGCATGCGCCGGCCTCAAAGGCCAGGGCTCGCTTGGTAAACCCGAAGTGAAATACACCTCCACCGGCAGCGGTGCGGGTCTTGAATCGTGGGGTGCTAACAAACACGCCGCGGTGTACGACGCGACGAACGGCTTCATCGGCACCGACGAAGGTCCCGACGCCAACCAGAAAAAAGAAATCGAAGAAAACGAGACCACGGTGACCCCGAACACGCTGGCGACCATTCCGGTCCTGCAGCTCGCGGTCTCCGTCATCGTTCACCTGCCGGAAAACTGCGTTGCGACGAGCAAAAAAAATGCTGGTCGTCTTGAGCTCAACAACCTGACGCTCGAGGGCATCTACCGCGGGACGATCACCAAATGGAGCCAGATCACCGAGGACGGCGACAAACTGTCCGGCGAAGGCTGCAACCCTGAATCGACGATCACGCCGATCGCTCGTAAAGACGGCTCGGGCACGACGCACATCTTCAAGCGTTACCTCGGCCTGATCAACGGCGCGTCGTTCACGACCGAAAAAGAAGAAAGCAAGACCTGGAACCAGATCGCTGAGGGTCCGGAAAACACGACCTGGCCGAAAGCCGCCAACATCGTCAAGCCGACCGGTACCGGCGGTGGCGCGCTCGTGGCGAAGGTCGCCGAAACGGCCTCCAGCATCGGCTACGCGGGTCTGCCTGACGCACGTGCAAACGGCGGCTTCACGCCGGGCGCGGGCAAAGGCGGCCCGGGCACGTCGAAGTTCTGGGCTCCGCTGCAGAACAACGGTCTCGGCACGACCAAACAGAAGTTCGCCGACCCGGCGAGCAACGGTGACGCTGAAGCCACCGCTGACTCGAACTGCAAGAGCACCGAATACACCAACGGCGAAGTTGCATTCCCGCCGTCGAGCGTGTTTGAACCGTGGAACGCGGTGACGACCCGCACGATCGAGAAAAAGTACCCGCTGTGCGGCCTCACGTTCGACCTCGCGTTCTCGAGCTTCGCGTCCTTCCCGGGCACGAGCCTCGGTGAGGCGACGTCGGTCCACGACTACCTGAAGTTCGTGGTGGACACGAAGGGCGGCGGGGGCCAGAAGCTCATCGCCGGCCACGACTACCTCGCGCTGCCGAAGGGCGCTGTGCTGACGGAGGCGCAGGAAGGCGCGGCGGCTATCGGCTTCTAGTCGATTGTCGTAAGGGTCACGGTTGACCCGATGCAAGATGAAGTCCGGCCGGGGCCACTCGAAGGAACGAGTGGCCCCGCCGGTCCGGACGCCTAGTCGCACCGGCGCGCAGCACGCGTGCCGGTGCGGGGCGCCCAAACGCAATCCCGGCTTTGTTCGGGAGCGCGAACAATCTGATCTGCGCCGGTTCTGGAGGGCCGGCGTGGGGGGAGCGGAACCCGGAGCCCGCCATCGAGCCTCGCATGCGCGGCCAGGCGTGGAGGGAGCCCTGTGAACGAGCGCTGTGCTCGGTGCGCGGGCTACCGGGACGCTCATTGAAAGAGAGCGGGACGAGGCGGGCGCTCAGGCCATATGTTGTGCAGTGGCGGGCGGTCGCAAGTCTCGTGGGACAGACAAGACACAACGATCTCGTTTCCAAGGCTTGACTTTACGACCGACTTAAGTGCATGATGAGACCATCGAGCAGCAATCACTGGATCTCGACAACTGTTCGAGACAGCGTGGCCATCATCTGGGGAGAGCTGATGGCGGGCACGGAGGCGGGGAGCGCTAATGAGTGTTGAGACGGGGAAGAGGACGGACGCGGGGCTGCAGTGGGGCGCTCCGCTCGGACTGAGGGGGACGAGGGGGGCGAGCCGCGGACGGCTAGTTCGCAGGCCGTTTGCCGACGTAAGTGGCCCCGCGGTAAGCCTGCGCCGCGACGCGCTGTTTCGTCGCTCGCTGCTGGCGGCGGACGTGATCGCAATATTGGGTGCGCTCGTGCTGACGGTCGAGCTTTCCTCGCGCAGAGTGCCGCTGCAGCTGACCTGGGAGAGCCTTGTGGGCGTGCCGCTGCTGCTGGTCGGCGCGAAGCTCTTGGGCCTGTACGACCGCGACGAGACGCTCTTGCGCAAGACGACGCTCGATGAGGCGCCGAAGCTCTTTCAGCTCGCGACCCTCTGCACGCTCGTGGCGCTGCTCGCGGGGCGCCTGGTCGTAGCGGGCACGCTCGACCGCAAAGAGGCCTTGTTCCTGTGGATCGCGCTCGCGGGGATGCTGGTGCTCGCGCGTGCGGCCGCGCGGGTGATCGCGATGTGGCTCGGGCCGGCCGAGCGCTGCCTGTTCATCGGCGACGAGCGCTCGGCGGAAGTCGTGGGCGCGAAGCTCTCGGGGCACGGTGGGATCAAGGCGAAGATCGTCGCCCACCTCGAGCTTGGCCAAGTCGAGCCGTGGAGCACGAACGGCTTCTCGGCGCCGCGGCTGAAGGAGATCCGCGACCTGGCCCAGACGCTCGACGTGCAGCGCGCGATCATCGCGCCGGGCTGGGGGGCCAGCGCGGACGCGAGCGAGACCGTGAACTTGGTGCGCACGCTCAAGGCGGTGGACATCCGCGTGAGCGTGCTGCCCCGGATGCTCGAGGTCGTGGGCTCGGCGGTCGAGTTCGACGACCTGCACGGCGTGACGCTGATGGGCGTTCGCCGCTTTGACCTCTCGCGTTCCTCGCAGGCGCTGAAGCGCGGCTTCGACCTACTCGGCGCCTCACTCGGCCTTTTGGTGATCTCGCCGCTGATGATCGCCTTCGCGATCGCGATCAAGCTCGACAGCCGCGGGACCGTGTTCTTCAAGCAACTGCGCGTCGGTCGTCACGGCCGGCGCTTCTACATGATCAAGTTCCGCACGATGGTCCAGGACGCCGAGGACATGAAGGACTCCTTGCGTGAGCGCAACGAGGCCAAGGAAGGTCTGTTCAAGATCGCTGACGATCCGCGCGTGACGCGCATGGGTCGCTTCCTGCGAATTACCGCGCTCGACGAGCTGCCCCAGCTGCTGAACATCGTCAGGGGCGAGATGAGCCTCGTAGGCCCACGTCCGCTGGTGATCGAGGAGGATGAGCGGATCGAGGGCTGGCACCGCCGTCGCCTGGAACTGATGCCCGGGATGACGGGTCCCTGGCAGATCCTCGGGCCAGCGCGTGTGCCGCTTAAGGAGATGGTCGCGCTCGACTATCTCTACGTGGCGAACTGGTCGCTGTGGACCGACCTGAAGATCCTGCTGCGCACCGTGCCGCACGTGCTCGGGCGTCGCGGGCTGTAGCCGCTCGACGCCGCTGAGCTAGCGGCCGCTGTGTGAGGCCAAGCGCCGGCGCCGGGCCGTCGCCGCGACTCGCTGCGGGCTCAGCGGACGGTGCGGACGCCGCGTGCCTGCAGGCGCGGTGGCACCGTGTGAAAGCACGAGCTTCGTGCCGATCGGTCCCGACAGCGGCGGGGCGAGCGGGCTGAGCTGAGCATCGCCGTCGGCCGCGGCGCGGCACACGGCCACGAACAGGGTGAGGATCGCAAGCCAGGCGATGGGAATGAGGACGAGCAGCATGTCTATGTGTAGAACCCTTGGCCCCGCTTGCAGTTCTGCGGTCTGAGGCTCAATCCTGCATTCGGCATCCGTGCCCGTGCGCTTACAAGATGACGCCCTGACTGGACAAACGTCGTTGTTCAGTGCCGGCAAGCGCGCTCAGCGTCTCGCGGCGACGAGCGCTTGCAACGCGGCGGAGACCTCGCCACAGACGACCGCGGGCGCGTAGCGACGCTCGGCCTCGGAGCGGGCGAGGGCGCGCATCGCGGCGGGTTCCTCGCGCAGGTGCGCGAGCGTGGCTTCGACGGCCTCGACCAATCCGTCGACGTCACCGGGCGCGACGGCGGCCGCGACGGTGGGGTCGACCTGCTCGATCGCGCCGACCTCGGTCGTGGCGACGACGGGAACCCCCGCGGCGAGCGCCTCGCCGACGGTCAGTCCAAAGGGCTCGTACTTGCTGGCCTGAAGCAACAGGTCGCTCGCGGCGAGCTCGTCGGGTACTTGCGCGGGAGCGATCCTCCCGACGTACTCGGAGTTCCGCTCGGGCAGGTCGTCGAGCAGCTTGGTGTAGTCGGAGGTCAAGTCGGGACCGCCAACGACGCGGATTCGTACATCGGCGCCGCGCTGGGCCAGGCGCCGGGCGACGGCGATCACGTCCTCGACCCCCTTGCGCACTGCGACACGCCCGAGCACGAGGATACGCGCGGGGCTGCCGACGCCGCGCGCGAGGTCCGCGAACTCGAACCGCTCGATCCGCACGGGGTTTGGGATCACGACGGTGCGCTCGGGCGGGAAGCGGTAGTCGCGCACCATGTGGTCGCGGAACACGCTCGAGATGCAGACGAGCAGGCCGGCTCGGCGGATCCGGCGGCGCTGCACGAGCGTGCGCACGAAGCGAACCGCGATTACGAGTGCGAGCTGCCGGCGCGAATGGCAGCGTGCGCCGAGCTCGCGCTCGGCGATCAGCGCTTTGAGCTCGCCGGCCATGTGAGTCTCGGGCTGCATCGCGACGGGGACACGGTCCTGCATGGCCCGCGGCAGCGCGAGCGCCTCGATGCTGGAGAACTGGTAGACGACGTCGTAGGGCTCCTGGGCGTGGCGGCGCGCGACCTCGCGGCGCACGCGCAGCGAGCCGAAGCTGCGCGCGAGCAGCCCCGAGATGAAGCGAGTCGCCTCGGTGTTGCTGTACCAGCGGTTGGTCCGCCAGCGGCTGGTGCCCCATACGAACGTGAGACCAGGACGCGCGGTGAGCCGCTCGGGCACATCGCGTTCGGCGCCGGGCAGGAAGCAGTCGATCCGGTGGCCGAGCGCGGTGAGGCCGTAGAGCAGCTCGGTCGCGACGCCGGGCACGCCGCCGCTCTCCTGCTGGATGGGCCCGGCTCCGAGCCAGGCGATGCGCAATGGTCGGCTTGACATCAGGGCGAGACCCTATGCGGCGCGGCGTGCGAGCAACTGCTCGACGTGTGCGGATATGCGCGCCTGGAAAGCGGCGACCGAGAAGCGCTCGGCGTTCTGGACCGCGCGCGCGGGATCGAAGTTGAGGCGATCGATAGCTTCGATCGCGGCGCGGAAGGACTCGACGTCGTCGAGCCGCGCGAGCTTGCCGGTCTCACCGTCGAGCACGGTCTCAAGCGCCCCTCCGGCGGCGGCGGCGATCACGGGACGCCCCGCGGCCTGGGCCTCGACGGCGGTGATGCCGAACTCCTCCATGCTGGGCACGAGCACGGCGCGCGCCTCAGCGTAAAGCCGCGCCAGATCCGCGTCCTCGACGCGCCCGAGGAACTCGACCTCGGGGTGCTCGGCGCGCAGGGCTTCCATGTCGGGCCCCGAGCCGACGACGCGGACGGGGACGCGCGCGAGGCGCGCGGCCGCCAGCGCGACCCGCAGGCGCTTGTGGGGAACGAGCTCGGAGACGACCAACAGCGCGTCGCCGGGTTCCCCGGGGGCGAAGCGGTGGGTCTCGACGGGCGGGTGGATGATCGTGCTCTCGCGGCCGTAGTAGCGGGCGATCCGTTCGCGGGTCAGCTCGGAGTTGGCGATGTAGTCGTCGACTCGGTGGCTGGCGGCGAGGTCCCAGCGGCGCATGCGCGCGAGCTGCAGGCGCAGGAGCCCGCGCAGCGGGGCGGGCGCCTCGGCGAGCGCGCGCTCCTGCTCATACCAGGCGTAGCGAAACGGGGCATGGCAATAGCAGAGGTGGATCGCACCAGGCGGGACGCGGACCCCGTGGGCGAAGGCGCTGGAGCTCGAGAGCACGACCTCGCAGGGCGGCAGCGCGAGGCGTTCGATTGCGTAAGGGTAGAGGGGGAGCAGCTTGCGGAAGGAGGACTGCCGCACGCCGAGGCGCTGCAGCACGGAAGTGTGGATCTCGCGACCCGCGAGGCGACCCCCGGTGCCTTGCTCGTCGTAGAGCAGCGTGAAGATCGGCGCCTGCGCGTAGAAGTCGGCGATCGCGGCAAAGACGCGCTCGGCGCCACGCATCACGAGCAAGTAGTCGTGGGCGAGGCAGACGCGATGGCTTACCGGAGAATTCACCCGCGCAGGGTATCCGTCGCCACTAGGATCCGCGCGTGAGAATTCTGGTTACCGTGCCGTGGGGCGAGCGGTTGGGCGGCGCGGAGGCGATGCTGCAGATGGTGCTCGACGGCGCGCGCGAGGCGGGACACGAGTTCGAGCTGGTGTTCCTGCAGGACGGTCCGTGGGTGCGCGAGTTGGCGCAGGCGGGCTTCGCGGTCCACGTGGTCCCCGTGGGGCGCTTGCGCCAGGCGCACCGCACGCTGTTGGCGCTGCCGCGTTTGGCGCGGATCATGCGTCGCAGCGGTCCGGATGTGATCGTGAACTGGTCGGCGAAGACGCAGATTTACGGCGCTCCCGCCGCGCTGCTAGCGGGACTCTCCGACCGCGTGGTCTGGTGGCAGCAGGTGATCCCGCGTGGGCACTGGATCGATCGCGCGGCGACGGCGCTGCCGGCGATCGCGGTCGTGTGTTACTCGCAAGCCGCGGCGCGCGAGCAGGCACGGATGCGACCGCACCGCCCGACGATCGTGATCGCGGCGGGAACGCCGGTCCCCGCACCTGTCAGGGGCCGCCCGGCGCTTGAGCTGCCCGGGGGCGTGCCGGTGATCGGCCTGGTGGGGCGCCTGCAGCAGTGGAAGGGCCAGGACCGCCTGCTGCGCGCGCAGCAGATCCTCGCCGAGCGCGGCGTGCGTACCCACGTACTGATCGTCGGCGGGGACTCCTACGGCCTGGAGCCGGACTACGCGCGCTCGCTGAAGCCGCTGAGCGAGCAACTCGGGCTGGCGGACGCGGTGACGATGACGGGCGAGGTGCCCGACGCGAGCCCCTACATCGAGCGGATGGACGTGCTCGTGAACGCCTCGGACCCCGAGCCATTCGGGATCGTCCTGCTCGAGGCGATGGCGCGCGGGGTCGCGGTCGCGGCGGTAGCCTCGGGCGGCCCGGCGGAGTTCATCGAGGATGGCCGCACGGGGATGCTCGCGCGCTCTGGCTCCCCAGCGGACCTCGCGGACGCGCTCGAACCCCTGCTGCGCTCACCCGACAAGCGCTGGACGATCGGCGCTGCGGGTCATAAGCGCTTCTTGGAGGAATTCACCGATGCCGCGATGCGCGATCGGTTTTTCTTTCAAATTAATAAATTGATAAACGAGAAAAAAGATTAATCGGGACGACTCGCGGCGACGATCACCGACACCGAGGTCAGCTCGGGAAAGCGGCTTCTCACCCGCTCGGGCCAGGTGCGACCGCCGGTGAGCGGGATCACATCGGCCTCCGCGTAGGACGGCGGCTTCACGTCGAGCCCTTCCTCTCCGAGCAGGCGTGCGGTGACGTGTGGCAGCGCGGGGGAGAGGTGTGGCTCATAGCCGGGACGGAAGCTCGTGAGGTTGCCGCGAACCAGTAGCTCAAGGCGCGTGCGTAGCGTGGCCAAGCTGGGGGTTGACACCACGATCCAACCGCCCGGGGCGACGGCTCGTGCGGCGTTTCGCAGCGTGCTCCAGGGCGCCTGCAAGTGCTCGATCGTCTCGATCAGCATCACGCGGTCGGCCTGCGGCAGTCGCGCCTGCTCGGCGGGCTCATGCTGGAAGGAGACCTCCCCGCGCAGGTCCTCCGCTAGCCAGGCGATCGGGTCAAGGCCGTGTAGCTCGCTGGGCTGCCAACGTTCTTTGATCAGGCGCAACAGCTGGCCCTCGCCGCAACCGATGTCAAGCCAGCGCAGGCCCGGCTCAGGGTGCGCGAGATCGAGCGCGGCCCGCGCGATCGACTCCGGCGAGGTGCCGCCCGAGTCGAGCTGGTCGGCGAACGTGCGCACGGCCCGGAAAGCTACAGTGCCCGAGCGCCCATGAGCACCTCGCCCCGACCAGCCCGTGAGGTGACGATCGTCGCCCACGACATCGGTTCGGTAGGGGGGATGGAGCGGGTACTCGGCGAGCTGATCCTCGGCCTGCGCGAGCGCGGGCATCCCGTGACCGTGGTCGCCCGCACCTGCCGCCTTCCCGCGAGTGCAGGGGTGAAATTCCACCGCGTGCCCGGCCCCGCGCGCCCGGTGCTGCTGGCCTATCCGTGGTTCATGCTCCTCGGCTCGCTGATCCTCGCCCGCCGCCGGCGCGGGGTCGTGCAGGTGACCGGCGCGATCGTGCTGAACCACGTGGACGTCGTCTCAGTCCACTATCTGCACTGCGTTGGCCCCGTCACCCCAAGCCGTGCTTCGCTGCTCTACCGCGTGCACGCGTGGCTCGTCAGCGCGCTGCTGCGCCTCGGCGAGCGTGTGCTCTTCGCCCGCGATCGCGACGCCGTGTTCGTCGGGGTCTCCGATGGCGTGGCGGATGAGCTTCGCGAGTACTACCCGCGCCTACGCGCGCGCGTGCGTGCGATCCACAACGGCGTCGACGTCGAGACGTTCGCTCCACAGGGGGATCGGGCGGCGCAGCGGCGCGTGGCGCGTGAGCGCTTCGATGTGCCCGCCGAGCGACTGGTCGCGGCGTTCGTCGGCAGCGAGTGGGAGCGCAAGGGCCTTGAGCCTGCGATCCGCGCGCTGTCGCTCGCTCGTGAATGGGACCTCGCCGTGGCGGGGGAGGGGGATCGCGCGCACTACCAAGCGCTCGCGGACTCACTCGGCGTGGGGGGCTCGCTGCATTGGCTCGGCGTGCTCGATGACGTGCACGAGGCGTATGCGCTCGCCGATGCCTTTTTGCTGCCCACGAGCTATGAGACGTTCTCGCTCGTGACGTTCGAGGCTGCGGCGAGCGGCCTGCCGCTGCTGGTCACGCCCGTGAACGGCGTGCGCGAGCTGCTGCGCGACGGAGAGAACGGCTTCACGATCAGCCGCGAGGCCGAGCCGATCGCCGCCCACCTACGCGGGCTCGGCGCCGACGCCTCGCTGCGCGAACGGCTCGGCGCCTGCGCGCGTGAGTCAGCGCTCGCGTTCAGCTGGGAGGCGATGGTCGCAAAGCACGAGGAGCTATACGAGCAGCTCGCGTCCGAAGTGAGGTGAGGCCTGGTCGCGTGGCCGGAACGGATGCGACCACGGCTGAGGCATCGGAGAGGGATGCTCGATTGCGGGTTTGCGATAGCAGCTGTAAATACGCCTCGGCTGGCGACTGCTCTCGCGCGCGCCGACCCGCGCGCTCCTGACGCGTTTCCGTATATACGCCTGCTATCGATGCCGGAATTCGAAGGCGTCTTATGCCCGCTCACGCCCGTAGCGCAGCGCGTTCGAGCAGCCGCTCCAGCGGGTCGGTCGCGGCGCTGACCGTGAACAGTTGCTCGACCTTCGCACGTCCCGCGGTCGCCAGGCGCTCGCGCAGCCGGGGGTCATCGCGCAGCCGTTGCAACTGCTCGGCGAGCTTTGCCTCCTCGCCCTCCGGGAACACGAGCCCACCGCCGGTGAGCTCGATCAGCCAGGGGATCTCGCCCGAATCCGAGCCCACGACCGGCACCCCGCACCACAGCGCCTCGACGATCACCCGCCCGAACTGCTCCTTCCAGGTGGGGGTCGTGAGCGAGGGCAGCGCGAGCACGTCGAGCTCTGCGTAGCCGTCGACCATCTGCTCGTGGCTTAGGTCCGAGCGCACTTCGACCTGCCCGCCGGGGATCGGCTGACCCTCGAGCTCGCCGCGCAGCTCGCCGTCGCCGATCAACAGCAGCCGCACGGGCGCCTGCAGTCGGCGCACGGCTGCGAGCAGGTCGCTCAGCCCCTTGCTCGGGACGAGCCGGCCCGCGTAGCCGACCGTGAAGGGTCGGGAGGAATCTGCCGGGCGTGGGGGCGCCGCGGGCCAACCGGGCACGGCGTGCGGTGCGAACTCGACCTCGCCACGAGCGCCCCAGGCCCGCGCGAGGCGCCCCGCGCTTTGTGAGCGCGTCGCCACGAACGCCGCCTTACGTAGAACGCGCGTGCGCATCCAGCGCACCGGCGCGGGCAGGTGCCGGTCGATGTTCTCGGCGCACTGAACGCCGAACGGCACGTTCAGGGGCCCCAGCGCGAGACTCCACTGCGTCGCGGAGAACGAGAACGGCTCGGCCTCCAAGAACGCCACGTCGGGGTCCAGCCGCTTGGCGATCGCCCGGCAGCGAGCGAGGTAGATGTGGCGCTGGGGATAGCCGCGCAGCACTACCCGCTCGCGCAGCAGCGCGTCCTCCATCCCGTCGAGCACCTGGGGGGGGAAGTCGCGTTCGTCGTACTCGCTGCGCCACAGGCTTGGCAGCACGATCTGAAGCTGCCAACCACGCGCGCGCAGCTCGCGATAGACCTCTTGGTTGACGCTCACCACGGAGGGGTGGCTGACGATGAGCAAACGGCGCCCCACGGGGGCTTCGGTGGGGGCGGAATGCGGCATTGCGCGGGGCGCTATCCTTGCACGCGGGCTTGCTCTCGGCCTGCAACGTCGCGCTAGTCTTTAGCCGCTAATTACGCGACTCCATACGATGGCTGCTGAATGGCCACGGACGGACCTGTAGCCGATGAACGAGACCACCGACGCTATTGCCATCTTTGGCCCGCTTTGGCGGCGTAAGTGGCTGATACTTGCCGTCGGGATCGTCGTCGGCGTCGCGGCCTACTTCTACTACAGGCACGCGACGCGGGTCTTCCAGGCCACGACGCAGGTCTACCTCGGTGCCGCGGCCGAAGAACAGGCGCCGGGTGAAAAAACGACCGGCGGGGGCAAGAACCCGGCGAACAGCGTCGCCAACCAGTCGCAGATCATCAACTCGATCGTCGCCGAAAAAGTCCGTCAGCGACTGCGCCACGAAGGCAAGGCCAAAGAGCTGCGCGGCAGCAAAATAAAGGCCCAGGGCACCGAAAAAAGCGAGTTCATAACGATCACGACCGAATCGCACACCGCGGTGGGCGCCGCGGAGCTCGCGAACCTCACTGCGCAGACCTACGTGCGTCGCCAGCACGCCACACACGCGCGCACGATCGAAAAGGCGATCGCGATCACGCGCCGACAGCTGCGCCGCATCGAAGCTTCCTCGGTGCCGAAGGTCAGCACGAAACCTAGCGGCGAAGCCAAAGCCGGCGAAAGCGCGGGGGGCAAAGGCGCCGAAGGCAAAGCCGGCGAAGAAGCCAAAGGCGGGAGCAAAGCCGGCGAAAGCACCTCCTCGACGCCGAGCACCGCGAGCATCCTGCAGGCCGCGAACCTCTCGGGCAAGATCAACCAGCTCGAATCGAGCCTGGCGGTGGCGGGGGCGCAGCAGATCAAGCCCGCGAAACCCGCGACG
>DATJOE010000077.1:0-3426 GCA_035507305.1 Solirubrobacteraceae bacterium
ACCCCGGAGCCGCACATGTGCGGCTCCGCCAGACGGCGTATACGCCGGCTGGAAGAAGAAGAGCACTTCTGTTCTCCGGGCTACGCCGACGAGCCGCCGATTCGGAGTAGTCTGGTTGGCCACGAAGCCAGTCCTTACAGCGAGCAGACAGGGGAGAGACTGATGGCGTCCGTCGAGCAGGCCCAGACTGTCGAGCAAGAGCTGCCGATCCAGAACGGCAGCACACCGAACGGGAGCGCCGCGAGCAACGGTGCCCACGTCCCGCAGATCGAGGTCGAGAACCCAGCCACGGGCCAGATCGTCGCGACGGTCCCCGACATGGGCGCCGAGGCGGTCGCCGAGCTCGCGCGGCGCGGTCGCGCGGCGCAGCCGAGCTGGGAAGCCTACGGCTTCGACGGCCGCGCCCGCGTGCTTCTGCGCGCGCAGAAGTGGGTGATGGACAACTCCGAGCAGATCATCTCGACGATCATCTCCGAGACGGGCAAGACCTTCGAGGACGCCTCGCTGGCCGAGATCTCCTACGCGGGCAACGCGTTCGGCTTCTGGGCCAAGCACGCGGAGGAGTACCTCGCGGATGAGCGGATCAAGTCCAGCCAGCTGCTGGTCAAGGGGAAGAAGATCGTGAACCGCTACCGCCCACTCGGGCTGATCGGTGTGATCGGCCCCTGGAACTACCCGCTGACGAATTCGTTCGGCGACTGCATCCCCGCGCTTGCGGCTGGAAACAGCGTGATCCTGAAGCCCTCGGAGATCACCCCGCTGACCTCGCTGCTGCTCGCGGAGGGCTTGCGCGAGTGCGGGCTGCCCGAGGACGTGCTGCAAATCGCTACGGGCCGCGGCGAGACGGGCGCCGCGCTGGTCGAGCACGTCGACATGATCATGTTCACGGGCTCGACGCGCACGGGCAGGAAGGTCGCCGAAGCCGCAGCGAGGCGGCTGATCCCGGTGTCGCTGGAGCTGGGCGGCAAGGACCCGATGATCGTGCTCTCCGACGCGGACCTGGAGCGCGCAGCGAACTTCGCGGCCTACTACTCGATGCAGAACGCGGGCCAGACGTGCATTTCGATCGAGCGCGTCTACGTCGAGGAGCCCGTGTACGACGAGTTCGTCGGGAAAGTCTCTGAGAAGGTCCGGGCGCTGCGCGTCGGCAAGCCCGAAGGCCCGGGCTCGGTCGAGGTCGGCGCGATCACGTTCCCGCCCCAGCTTCAGACGATCGAAGACCACGTGACCGACGCGGTCGACAAGGGCGCCCGCGTGCTCACGGGCGGCCACGCCAAGCAGGGCGCCGGGCGCTTCTACGAGCCGACGGTGCTCGTCGACGTGGACCACACGATGAAGTGCATGACCGAGGAGACCTTCGGGCCGACGCTGCCGATCATGAAGGTCTCCGACGCCGACGAGGCGGTGCGTCTGGCAAACGACTCTCCCTATGGCCTCGGCTCATCGGTGTTCACGCGCGACGTCGAGCGCGGCGAGCAGATCGCCCGTCGGCTCGAAGCGGGCGCGGCGAACGTGAACGACGCGATGATCAACTACACGGTGCTGGAGCTGCCGATGGGCGGGGCGAAGACCTCGGGCGTCGGCTCGCGCCACGGCGCGGGCGGGATTCGCAAGTACTGCTCCCAGCAGGCGATCGTCGTCACGCCGAAGCTCGCGCTCAAGCGCGAACCGCATATGTACCCCTACAAGCCACGCAACTCCAAGCTGCTCGCCGGCCTGTTCAAGTTCCTCTACGGCCGAGGCAACCGGGACTAGTCCTTATCCGGCCGGGCTTAGCTTCGCCCCAGGGCGAGCTCGGCCCGGCTGGTCTCGCGCTCGAGCAGCTCGCAGAACGCGTGCACGACGCGCGGGTCGAACTGCGACCCCGCGCAGCGCTCTAGCTCGGCGCGAGCTGCGGTGTGGTCGATTGCGCTGCGGTAGGAGCGATCGCTGGTCATCGCCTCATACGCGTCGGCTACTGCGATGATGCGCGCCTCTAGGGGGATCCGTTCGCCGGCGAGCCCGTGCGGGTATCCGCGCCCATCGGGCTGCTCGTGGTGCGCACCGACCCACTCGCGTACGTCCTCGAGGCTCGGGTGGTCGAGCATCTGGGCCCCGAGTTCGGGGTGGCGCCTGATCACCTCCAGCTCTTCAGGGGTGAGCTTGCCGGGCTTGTGCAGGATGCCGTCGGGCACGCCGACCTTGCCGATGTCGTGCAGCAGGCCGGCGAGGCGCACGCGGGAGGTGCGCTGCTTGGAGAGCCCCAGCTCCAGCGCCATCATCTCCGCGTAGCGCCCTACGGTCTCGGAGTGGCGCGCGCTGCCGCTGAAGCGCAGGTCGATCGCCTCGGCGAGGTCGAGCATCACGGCGAGGAAGCGTTCTGAGGCGACGTCGCGGGGCTCGCCCTCGCTCGCCTGCGCGCCGCGCATCGCGGGGCTGTGCAGCGTCGTGCGGTCGCCGCCACTCCACTTCGCGGCCTGCAATGCCTCTTCGGTCGCGCGCAACAGCGCCGCGGCGGTCTCCCCAGTGCGCGGGTAGCTCGCGGCCCCGAAGCTGATCGTGACCGGCACCGCGTCGCCGCGGAACTCTGCGCGCAGCTCGCTGCGCAGCCGCTCGCCGATCGTGAACGCGCCGTGGGCGTCGGTGTCGGGGAGCACAAGCGCGAACTCCTCGCCGCCCACACGCGCGAGTGCGTCGATATCACGCTTGCCGCGCGCGAGCAGCCGCGCGACGCGCTGCAGCGCGAGATCGCCGACCTGGTGGCCTGAGCGGTCGTTGACTTCGCTGAAGCGGTCGAGGTTGCCGACGAGCACGGTGAGGCTGCCTTCGCGCCGCCTGGCGCGGGCAAGCTCGAGGTCGAGCACCTCGCGAAATCCGCGACGGTTTGGCAGGCGCGTGAGCGGATCGGTACGGGCGGCCTCGAACAGCTGCGCGATCAACAACTCGACTCGCCCGCGCACGGTGCGAATCACGAGCGCGCCTACGCCCATCGTGCCGAGGCCCACGAGCCACCACGCGGCCGCGCGTTCAAAGGGGCAGTGCGCGAGCAGGAGCGCGCCGTAGCCCAGCGCCGCATAGACGATCTGGGCCGCCATCTGCCTGGTCGTGAAGAAGTAGGCGGAGTAGAGGAAGATCCACAGGTAGAGGAACACCAGTGGGCTCGGTCGGCTGCCCGAGAAGTAGGCGACCAGCGCGATCAGCGTGCTCCCCGCCGCGAGCGCCCAGGGTAGGACGCCGGCTCGCAGATGTGCCGCCCGCCAATACAGGGCGCCCGCGACTGCATAGGCGACCCCGACGATGGCCAGCACCGCCGGCACGTTCGTCCGCGCGGGGTGAGGCAACGCAACGGTCAGCAGCGCGAGCGTCGAGCCTGCGGCGAACAGCGTCGCGAGGATGCGCGCGGTCAGCTCGGTGCCGAAGCTCGTGCCGGTCTCGGCGTCGGGCGTT
>DATJOE010000078.1:0-3408 GCA_035507305.1 Solirubrobacteraceae bacterium
CCGCGCGCCTGGCAGTCGCGCTCGCCTACGGGATCGGCTCGGCCGTCGTCCTTTATGGCCTGATGCTCGGGGGTCGGCGTCTGACCGGCCGCCTCGCGCGTCGCAGCGGCCGTTTCCAGATGTCGATGGGCGCGATCATGGTGGTGATCGCGCTGCTGATGCTCGGCAACTACGACACGCGCTTTGAGACCTCGATCGCCTCGGACCTTCCGTCTTTCCTCGTCACGCCCGCGAAAGGCCTCGAAACCGGCAGTGCCGCCGCAAGCCAGCTCGCGGCGCTGCGCGGCCACAAGGCGCGGCGCACGGGCGGCCTGAAGGAGGCCGACGCCGGCGAGCGCCTGCCCGTGCTCGGCACCGCGCCCGAATTCGTCGGCACGCAGAGCTGGTTCAACACGCCCGGCGGGGCGCCGCTGAGCCTGCGCGGGCTGCGCGGCCACGTCGTGCTCGTGGACTTCTGGACCTACAGCTGCATCAACTGCATCCGCACGCTGCCCTACCTGAATGCGTGGAACGCGCGCTACGCGGGCAAGGGCCTGACGATCGTCGGCGTGCACACGCCCGAGTTCCCCTTCGAGCACTCGGCCTCCAACGTCCAGGAAGCGATCCACCAGAACGGGATCCACTATCCCGTCGTTCAAGACAACAACTACAGCACCTGGAATGCCTACAAGAACGAATACTGGCCCGCCGAGTACCTGATCGACGCGCGCGGGCGGATCCGCTTGGCCGACTTCGGCGAGGGCGAATACGCGGCCAAGGAGCGCGCGATCCGCAGCCTGCTGGTCGAAGCCGGCGCCGAAGGGCTCGGACGGGCGACGAAGGTCGACGCGCAGGCGCCCTCGGAAGCGGAAGTCACGCCCGAGTCCTACCTCGGGGCCGAAAAGGCCGAACGCTTCGAGAACGGCACGCTGCAGGAAGGCCTCCACGACTACGGCACGGGAGCGGCGCCCGCCCGCGAACACCTGCGCTACGAAGGCAGCTGGCGGCTCGGTGCGGACTCTGCGCAGGCCGTGAGCGCAAGCCGCCTGCGGCTCAGCTTCGACGCCCGTCGCGTGTTCCTCGTCGCGGGCTCCCCGGGCAATGGCGGATCGGTGCGGATCCTGCTCGACGGCAGTCCGATCGCGGCCTCGGACGCGGGCACAGACGTGCACGGGTCAGTAGCACGGATCGGCTTCCAGCGGCTCTACCGCCTGGTCGAACTGCCGCGCGTGGAGCATCACGTGCTGACGGTCGAGGCCTCGCCCGGCGTCTCGGTGTACTCGTTCACCTTCGGCTGAGGTTGCGCTGGGATGATCACTCGCACGATGCGCACCGACTCAGATCAGACAGTGGCAGGCCCCTACGTGCTCGTCGTCGACGACGAGCCGACTATCGGCGAGATCATGGCGCGCTACCTGCAGCGCGCGGGCTACCGAGCCGGAGTCGCGCTGGACGGCCCCGAGGCGGTCGCGATGAGCGTCGAGCATTCGCCGGCGCTTGTGATCCTCGACGTCATGCTGCCCGGCTTCGACGGCCTGGAGGTGATGCGCCGGCTGCACGAGGGCGAGCAGCACGCCCGCCCGGCGGTGATCCTGCTGACGGCCAAGGGCGAGGAGTCAGACCGGATCGCCGGTCTGCGGCGAGGGGCGGACGACTACGTTGTAAAGCCGTTCTCGCCCGGCGAGCTCGTGGCACGCGTGCAGGCGGTGCTGCGGCGAGGCCCCGACGCGCCGAGCGAGGAGCCCCCGCTGGAGCTCGACGGCATCGTGATCGATCCGCGCCGGCGCACTGTTCTGCGCGACGGGAGCGAGCTCGCGCTGACCCCGCGCGAGTTCGACCTGCTGTGGTTCATGGCGAGCCATCCGGGCATCGTCTTCTCGCGGGCGCAGCTGATCGAGCACGTGTGGCGGTTCGCAGAGTGCAGCGACAGCTCGACCGTCACGGTGCATATCCGCCGGCTGCGCGCGAAGATCGAGTCCGATCCCGACGAGCCCAGTCTGATCCAGACGGTTTGGGGCGTGGGCTACCGCTTCAGGCGATGAGGCGCTCGCTGCTGACGCTTCTCGTGGCGCTCGCTGCGGCTTGCGGCGTCATGGCACTGATCGGCGGCGCGCACGCGGTGGCGCTGACGATCGCGATCCTGCTGCCGGTCGGGCTCGTGGCGCTGCTGCTGGCCCACGCCGCCGATGCCCGACGCCTGCGCGTGAGCACGCTCAGCCATCGCTTCCAGCTAGGCATCGGACTGGCGCTCGGCCAGCTACTCGCGGCACTACTGATCGGAGCGGCCGTGATGTTCGTCTCGCCCGATGACGCATGGACGACGGCGGGGATCCTGCTGTTTGCGGCGATCATCGCGGCACGCGCGGCGCAGATCCTGCTTAAAGACGTGGTGGCCGACGTCGGCTCGGTCGCACACGGCTTGCACGCGGTCGGCCAGGGCGAGCGCGAGATCCACGTCGAGGCGCGCTCGGGCACCGAGCTCAGCGATCTCGCCGACTCCGCCAACACGATGATCGCGACGCTGCGCAGCGAGGAACGCTCGCGCGACGAGGCCGATGCAGCGCGGCGGCAGGTAATCGCCGCGGTGTCTCATGACCTGCGCACGCCGCTGACCTCGCTGCAGCTGCTCGCGCAAGCGCTAGACGACGACCTCGTCGACCCCGCGACGGCACGCCGGTACGTCGCGACGATGGGCGCGAACGTCCGCGCGCTCGCTGCGCTCGTGGACGACCTGTTCGAGTTCTCGCGCCTGAACGCGGGAGACTTCGCGTGGAGCACCGAGGCGGTGCCCCTTGCCGGACTGGTGGCCGAGACGCTCGAGGCGATCCAGCTCGATGCGCAGTCCCGCCGGGTCGCTTTGCGCGCGGAGATCGCAAGCGACATGCGCCCCGCGCAGGCCAACCCCGAGCAGCTGACCCGTGTGCTCTCGAACCTCCTGACCAACGCGATTCGTCACACCCCTCCAGACGGCAGCGTCTTCGTGCGCGCTCACCAGCGAGACGGCTCGGCGGAGATCGAGGTATCAGACACCGGCGAGGGCATCGCCGCGGTCGACCGCCCGCGTGTCTTCGAGCCGTTCTATCGCGGCGGCGAGGAGTCGGCTCGCACCGGCTCTGGCAGCGGCCTGGGCCTCGCGATCGCGCGCACGATCGTCGAGGCGCACGGCGGCAGGATCTGGCTGGGCGATGCGCGCACCGGTACGCGGGTCTGCTTTACGCTGCCGCTCGCGGGCTACTAAGGCGAGTAGGTCCGAGTGGATCATTCACGTCAACCGCTTGCGCCCGGCTGCAGCGTGGCGAGCGGACCGGCGAGGAAGCGTTGCTCCGGGTCAGCCTCACCGGTGGTGGGCTCTGCGAGGGGCGTGCGCGAGTAGTGTTCCATCGGCCTTGCTCCATGTTCTCCTGTGCCTGCTGCCGATCGCCGCGATAG
>DATJOE010000079.1:0-2480 GCA_035507305.1 Solirubrobacteraceae bacterium
AGATCTTGCCGTCGCTGAACTCGACAACGATGGCCAGCGGAATGGTTGTTTCGATGCCGCTGCCCCGAGCGCGCAGGCGGACGATTCCCGACCACAGAACACGGTCTCCGAGGTCGCGGAACTCGCCGTCGCTGATCTCGAACCTCTCGAACGTCTCGTAAGTGTCGGCGGTATACGCCCGGACACCCGCACGACCGCGATAGCTGCCCTCAGTCTGGGATCGCAACGGCATGAACTCCACCTCGGGGTGGAAGTACATAACTCCACCCTCTAGGTCCCCGCGATTCCAAGCATTCAGCGCTGCCCGCAGGATCTCCACGTTCTCTTGAGACACCGCCTACTCCCGCCCCGCAGCGAGTCGTTTGGCGGCAACGCGGGCCGCGTCCGGATCGAGGTAGACGCCACCCCAATGGCACTTCCCGGCCACCCAGAGGACCGCCCATCCCCCGAGTTGATCCATCCAACCATCGCTACCCACCCAAGCGACCTTCTTCGCGCACGCGCGAGAACACCACGCCAGACGGAAAAGCAACGATTTCCTCCGAGCCGATGCGATGATCCTCAAAGGTATCGAACCAATCCTCGAAGAACTGCCTGATCGCCGCCGCGCCGCGGAGCACTCCCAGCCCGGCGTCACTCAAATCCCATATTGCACCTCGAGCATAAAAGCCCATGAGCTCATCAATGTCATGGGCGCTGACGGTCTCAAACGCGCGCCGGCTAAGCTCAACCACGTCGGACGTCGCCCCCGTGCAACCTACGGTCTAAGCCCGTTCCTCGGCAAGCCGTTCGGCGGCAGCGCGGGCCTGGTCGAGGTCTTGGTGAGCCTCGACGCGGACCACTTGCCCGTCCGCCCATACGAACACGAAGGCCCAGTCTTCCCGCACTCGAGCATCGATCGCGCCGCCCGCTGGCCGAACGAGCTGGTGTACCAGCGCAAGGACGACGCCGCCGCCGAAATCGAGCACCTCCTGCGCCTCGATGACGTACTCGTCATAAGAGCTAACCCAGTCGGTCAGGAAGCCCCGAATCTCGGCGATGCCCCGGAAGGTGATGCCCAACGGAACGCCCTCCCAGACTGCGTCCCGCGCGAAATACCCGAACATCTCGTCAAGATTCGTCGCGTACGCCGCGAAGCTCCGAACAGTCTCGATCGGATCAGGCACAGGCCTATCGGGCATCGTGGGCGCAGTATGTCGCGAACCGCTCATCGTCGACATCGCCGCGGAGCGGTCGTACGAGGCGCGGCCCTCTCTGTGGTTCCTCGACGTCAACCCCGCGCCTGTGTTCCCCCAGCGTCAACTGATCCGGACGTCTCGCGACTTCGTGGATCCGAGCACGGAGAACGCCGCTGCCGCGCGCCTTCGACAACAAGCGGTAGCGCCAGCATCGCGGCACGCACTGCCCGATCGCGCGAAACAAGCCCTCATGAAGCCGGGTCGATGGATCGCGGCCATGCCGTGCATGCACCGGCTGCGGGGACCGGTGGCTGCACTTTGCCGAGTCCGAGGTTGCCACCGACTCGAAAGCGCTCCCGATACAGGCTTCGCCAGCCCCGAGCTCGTGGTTAGAGTCTCGTCGCCGGTCTCGCCCCCAGCTTCGAAACTGCTAGGGGGCCGGTGGCACCTTTGCGCTGAGGACGAGTGTAATCACTACCCCACCAGCAGGACCGCGAACATCAGCAGCGCGACCCTAGTAGGGCAGGGGGCGCCGCTCGTATCGTCAGGCCGCTCGGCCCTGTCGGCCTGGGCGGAGAGTCCGTCCGATCGTGTCGCTTTCATTGTGATGACGTCATGGGCACACTTCCCGCGTCCACTCGGCCGACCCGCCATCGCTCCCCGGTCACCCAACCGGGCTACCGCAAGGGCCAGCGGCCGGCCAACTATGGGCGCAAGTTTCCCGGCGAGGTGTACGAGGCGGACGAGGTGCTGGCGCTGCTGGCCGTGATGTCCTGAAGGTCGCCTGGCGGGATCAGAGATCGGGCGCTCTTCACAGTTCTGTGCCGAACCGGTATGTGGATCAGCGAGGCGCTGAACCTACGCAAAATCGACCTTCACAAGTCCACCGGGTTCATCCGAATTCGTCGCGGCCGCAAGAATGACCGTGGTCGCGACGTTGTCATGTTCGGCTCCGCCGACTCTCCAACATACGGATGTGATCAGCTACGGCCATGGATCGAGAAGCGCGCTGAGCTTGGCATTCCGCGGCCCGCCCCGCTGTTTTGTACCTACTCATTGCCTAATCAGGGGAAAAAGCTTGGCAGTAGTCAGATTCGTGATGCACTGAAACGATACGTCCGCAAGGCGGAACTTCCTGGACGCTTTCACGTCCATGGATTTCGCCACACCCTCGCCGCCGAGCTATATCGCGGCGACGTGAAGCTCGCCCGCATCAAGCATCAGCTCGGGCATTCCTCGCTCGCCATTACCCAGACGTACCTCGAGGACGTTCTCGGCATCCCAAAAGCAATCGATGAGCTA
>DATJOE010000080.1:0-3120 GCA_035507305.1 Solirubrobacteraceae bacterium
GGGAATCGACGCCTCGCGACTCGGCCGCAATCAGGTGCGGATCGCTACGTTCACGCCGGGAGGGGTGCACATTCGGGCGATCGAGTCGATCGGGCTCGGCCAGGGCGGCGCTGCGTAGCCGTTGCCGGCGCGTCTCAGACCCCCGCCGGTGTCTCTCCGACGATCGTCGCGCGCTTGAGTGCCTGGAGGACGGGTAGGCGCGCGGGTCGACGTCGTGAGCGATGCACGTGGCGACGATCGAGAGGATGTCGCGCGTGCGCTCGGCGCCGTCGTCGAGCCAGGTGAACAACCAGTTGTATCCGCTGCACGAAGCCGCGGTCTTCCGCGGCTGAAGGAGAGCCCCCAAACTCGCGGGCATGCGACTGAGCGCGGCGCGGTGGTCAGAGCTGGTGAGCGCGTGGGAGACGAGCGGTCACGGTGCTCGGGCATTCTCGGAGGCGCACGGTGTGTCGGAGGCATCGCTTCGGTGGTGGAAGGGTGAGCTGGCGCGACGTGCACGTCAGCAACCGGCACGACGGTCTCGGGGACCGGGTCGGAAGGCTGCCGAGGTCGCCCTCGCGCGCGTTGTGCGCACCGGCGATGCGCCATCGCCATCGATGGATCTGGCACGTGGGCAAGTCGTGGTGGCCGTCGGCGATGCGCGAATCGTGGTCGGTCCCGACTTCGACGCCCGATTGCTCCGCGCGGTTGTTCGCGCACTGGGGCAACCATGATCCCGACGGGAGTGGAGATCTATATCGCGCTCGAGCCGATCGACATGCGGCTCTCGTTCGACCGCCTTGCGGGCTTGGCCAAGGAGCACGTCGGCTACGACGCGCGAAGCGGGGCGTTGTTCGTCTTTTTTGGCCGCCGGCGCGATGCGCTCAAGATCCTCTTCTTCGACGGCAGCGGGATGGTGATCTTCTACAAGAGGCTGGACCGAGGCACATTCCGCATTCCGGAGCGTGCGAGCGAGACGGCGCGGCACGTCGAGCTCGATGAAGCAACGCTCGACGCGTTGCTCGACGGGGTCGACGTCGACGACGCATGCACGGTGCGGTCGCGCGACAAGACGCATTGAAGCGCACAAGGTGCGATCGAAGTTCGCGCACGATGCTCTTCTGGCGCGACATGATCGAGCGCATGCGCTACGAGCGGGAGCGTGCCTGCCGAGGTGAATGCCTCCGGAGAGACGGAAGTCGCACTTCGGCGGCGGATCGCCGCGCTCGAGTCCGCTCTCTCGTCGACGACGGATCGCTTGTCGACCACCGAGGCGACGCTCGCGAGCGTGACGGAGGAGCGCGACAAGCTTCGTCAAGCTTACGAGCAGCTCAAAGCGCAACTTGAGCTGCTGCGTCGTCGCATCTTCCTAGCGAAGGCTGAGCGGATCGATACGCAGCAACTGGAAATCGAGTTCGCCGATACGCACTCCAAGCTCGTCCAGCTCGCCACGGAGCTTGGGCAAGACGCAACGACACTCGACGTCGAAGAGGGGGGCGCCGCGGGGGATAGTCCCCGGCGGCCCACGCGCAGCAAACCCAAGGGCCGGCGCAACTTGGCGGATATGGATATCCCCGAAGAGCGGGTGGAGATCGCCGACCCGGCGCTCGAGGGCGTCGCCGAGCGTATCGGCTTCGAAGAGAGCTACCACGCGGGATACCGGCGCGGCGGCCCCGTGCGCATCGTCAAGGCGCGCGTCGTCTACAAGAAGGCTGCGGTCGATGGCCAGCAGCCGGAGATCGTCACTGCGGCGAATCCGAAGGAAGTCTACGAGCGCGGAATGCTCGCGCCGTCGCTCATCGCGCACATCCTGACCAAGAAATTCCGGTGGGGAATGCCGTTCCACCGGCTCGCGCTCGAGCTGGCGAGCGAAGGTCTCGAGCTCGATGACAGCACCCTGTGCCGCTACGCCGAGCACGTCGGGGCAACCTTCGGATTCATTGTCGACGCGTGCGCCAAAGAAGCCAAAGAGACGGCCTTCTGCCTGTCCACCGATGCGACCGGCGTGGCCATTCAGCCGGCGCGGATCGCCGATGGCAAACGGCAGGCGTGTGCCAAAGGGCACTTCTTTGTCGTGCTCGCCGACAAGGACCACATCTTCTTCGAGTACCAGCCCAAACACACGAGCGATGCGGTCTGCTCGATGTTCAAAGGGTTCAAGGGATTCATCCAGGCCGATGCCCACTGCATCTACGATGCTCTCTTTCGCGGTGAGGCTGTCGGCGACGACGAGAAACCGCCCGACGAGGTCGCGTGCTGGTCGCATGCGCGTAGACGGATGTGGGAGGCCGCCGTCAGCGTTCGCGACCCCGCCGCACGCGAAGGGCTCCTTCGTATCCGCGCGCTGTTCAAGTTGGAGCAGGACTGGGCGGCGCTCGCCCCCAAGCAGCGGCACGACCGCCGCCAGCGCATCGCGCGGCCGATGCTCGACGACTTCTTTGCCTGGGCCGAGGGCATCTTCGAGCGCGTACGCGATGTCCGTGGTCCGGTCCCCAGTGCGTTCGGATACGCCATCCGTCAGCGCGATGCTCTTCGGCGCTATCTCGATGACGGCCGGTTGCGCCTCGAAAACAACTCCGCCGAGCGCGAGCTCCGATCCATTGCCACCGGCCGGCGCTCCTGGTTGTTCATGGGGTCCGACGACCACGCCCAGTCCGCTGCCAACATCTTCTCGCTTGTCGCGTCCTGCAGGCTGCACGGCCTCGATGTCGAGGCGTACTTCGTCGACTTGCTGCGCGTGATGCCCTACTGGCCTCGAGACCGATACCTCGAGCTCGCTCCCAAGTACTGGGCCACGACCCGCGCACGCCTCGACCAGCGGGAGCTCGAGTTGGCCCTCGGCCACATCACGGTGCCGCCGCCGCCCGCGCAACAGCAGCCGCCGTCGAACTGAGCTCGCCTGCACGCACGCCAGCTTGCGTCACGCCACGAACTCCGTCGAGAACGCCGGTCCGTGCAGTGGATACGATCAGCGAGCCGTAAATGGCGAGCAGCCAGGATGCAGGCACGGAGCTCCCCTGCCCGCTCCGCTGCCGCCAGGCTGCCATCGCCGTGTCCTCCCCGTGCCCCCCGATCCGCTGCACCATGGTCCATCCTGCCTTTCACAGGACCCATCGGCGCTGCCGGCCGGAAGTTGCTAGA
>DATJOE010000081.1:0-19504 GCA_035507305.1 Solirubrobacteraceae bacterium
CACGTGCACGACCCAGGTGTCTGGCTCGCAGACTGGCCAGCGCTGGTGCGGCAACAGCTCCAACACGACGACCGCGAGCTTTGACGGCACGCCGATCGACGTATCGGTCGCGTTCCCACCCGAATCGGGATCGGATAACAACTATCCCGTCGTGGGCATCTACCACGGCTGGGGGGGCTCGAAGATCACACCCTCCAGCTCGAGCGCGCAGCGCTGGCTGACCCAGGGCTACGCCGTCTTCAGCATCACCGACCGCGGCTGGGGCTCGTCGTGCGGTTCGCCGTCGAAACCGGCGAACAGCGTCAAGCCGGCTCCATGCGAACACGGCGCCATCCACCTGATGAGCCGCAAGTACGAAGTCCGCGACGTGCAGACGCTGCTCGGGAAACTCGCCGACGAAGGCGTGATCAACCCGCAGCAGATCGGCGCCACGGGCGGCAGCTACGGCGGCGGCATGTCGCTGCAGCTCGGCTCGCTGAAGGACCGTGTCGAACTGCTCAACGGCGAAATCGTTCCATGGACGAGCCCCGAAGGCAAACCGATGAAAATCGCGGCCACCGCTCCTGAATATCCGTGGAGCGATCTGGCGACGGCCCTCCAGCCGAACGGCTCGAGCCTGGACTTCGTCGCGAACGACCCCTACAACGGGATCAACGGCGAATTCCGCTTCGGCATCGAAAAGAACAACTGGAACGGCACCCTGTACCTCGCCGGCCAGCTGCTCGGCTACTTCGGACCCAACACCGACCCCGAAGCGAACATCACCGAATGGCACAACTTCAACACCAAAGGCGGGCCGTACGACGGTGAACCGCTCTCCAAACAGCAGGAAGAATATCTGCCGTTTCACAGCCCGTACTACACGCCGCTGAACGAGGCGCCGGCACCGGCGATCATGGAGAACGGCTGGAACGACGACCTGTTCCCAGTCGACGAAACGGTGCGCTACTACAACAAGGTCCGCTCCGCGTATCCGAACCAGCCGATGAAGCTGTTCTACATGGACCTCGGGCACAACCCGCGCTCGGCGAGCACCGTCTCGACGGGGGACGCCAACAAGCTCGCCAACGCGCAGAACAAATGGTTTAAGTACTTCGTCAAAGGCGAAGGCGCCGAACCGTCTGAAGCGCACGGTGGCGTAACCGCGATCACGAGCTTCTGCCCGCAGACCGCGGGTGGCTCGGGCACCGAGTACGACGCGCCCAACTGGGCGAGCCTCGCTCCCGGTGAAGTCAACCTGAACAGCCCCGCCGAACAGACGATCGCGTCTCCGGCGACGGCGCCGTCCAACGCGTTCACCTCGGGCACGATATGCACGACAGCCGCAAACACGGCGAATGCCTCTGCGGCTACGTACAAGGTCAACCCGGCTCCCGCCGCTGGATTCACGATCGCCGGTTCTTCGACGGTGATCGCCGAATTCTCCGCGCCCGGCGCCAACGACCAGGTGATCGCACGGCTGTACGACGAAAACCCCTCGGCGAAAACCGAGCAGTTGATCGGCCGCGCGATGCTGCGTCCGCTCAACCCGGGCGGCGGCTTCACCAAGACCGAGTTCCAGCTGCACCCGCAAGCCTGGAAGGTCGAAGCAGGTCACGTCGTCAAGCTCGAGCTGCTGACCGCAGACTCGACATACGCACGGACGTCCTCATCGCCGCACTCGGTTCAGGTGAAGAACCTCGAACTGCGTGTGCCGACGACGGACGCGCCGGGCAGCGGCGAAGGGTTCGTGCAGGTGCCGCAAGCCAAGTACCTCCCCAGCGGTTACACGCTGGCGTTGAACGTCGCGCCTACCGCACCGGGCACTCCGAAAGAGACCAGCGGCGGCAATCCCAACGCGGGTCAGTTCACGCTCGCGTGGACGGCGTCGAGCCAGCCCGCGACGAACCCGACCTACACGCTCGAACACCAGAATGCCCTCGGCGGCTGGAGCGTTGTGGCCTCGGGCATCACCGGCACGGAATACACCTTCGGCTCGGGTAACCCCGAGAGCGAGGGCACCTGGAACTACCGGGTGACCGAGTCAAGCGAAGGTGGCTCGCCCAGCGAAGCATCGGGCGAATCGGAAGCGATCAAGGTCGACCGCACTGCTCCGAACCCGCCGAGCGCATCCGCCGACCGCGGGCCGGACTACGCGGGGGGCGGCGGCTGGTACAAGGACACCGTCACGGTCTCCTTCACCGCTAACGGCGACCCGAACCTCGCCGACGGCAGCGAAGGCTCGGGTGTGGATCTCTCGACCCTAACCGGGCCCGAGACGTTCGAAACCGATGGCTCGCACACAGCGTCCGGGACCGTCGCCGACAACGTCGGCAACGTCTCGACCTCGGGCGAACTGACCGTGCAGGTCGACGCCTCGGCGCCCAAACTCGAAATCACCTGCCCGGCAACGGCACCGGTGGGCTCGAGCGCAAGCGCCACGGTCACCGCGGCGGATGCCCAGTCGGGCCTCGCGGAAGACCCGAGCGGCACGGTTCCGATCGACACGAGCAAAGCCGGAAGCCAGACGATCGAAAGAACGGCTACCGACAACGTGGGGCACCAGAGCACCAGCTCTTGCACCACCCAGGTGGTCAATACCTCGACCATCTCCGGCAAGGTCAAAGGCAAGCTCGTCGTCAAATCAGGCGAAGCGGTCCAGTTGACCTCGACCGCGAAAGCCAACGCGATCGAAGTCCTCTCCGGCGGCTCGCTTGACATCGAGGGAGCCTCGTCCAAGGCGATCAAAGCCACTAACCCCGCCGTGATCCGCATCTGCGGCGCGAAAGTGGGCTCGATCAAGATCTCTGGCGCCACAGGCTCTGTGACGATCGGCGACGGCTCAGGCTGTGCCGGTAACCAGAGCTCGGCCGGAGCCATGCTCTTGAACAACACCAATGGCCTGACGGTCGTCGGCAACACGTTCAAAGGCTCGGTCAAGGCCACCGGCAACGCCGGCGGCACCACGATCCAGAACAACACGATCGCCAAGAACCTCACCGTGACCGGCAACTCCGGCACGGTGGTGGACGCACCCAACACGGTGGGCGGGAAAACCAAGACCCAGGCGCGCAGGGGGCGCTGAGGGGAGTGCGGGGGACGGGAGCGGGCCAACCCAGAGGCCCGCTCCCGTAACGGTCGCGGCCGAGTCGTCGAGAGCCAGGCGACTTGGCCGCGACCGGCGACTGAATCACGCGCGAGCGGCGCATCGTCCGCCGCTCGCGCCGCGCGTGTAGCCTTGCGCGCGATGGCCGAGGGGAGATCACCGCGATGACGAGCGTTCGCGAAGCGTCGCTGGAGCTGTTCCGCCGTCACGGGATGACGACGATCTTCGGCAATCCCGGCTCGACCGAGCTGCCGATGCTCGGGCCGCTGCCCGAGGACTTCCGCTACGTGCTCGGTCTGCAAGAGGCGGTCGCGGTCGGCATGGCCGACGGCTTCGCCCAGGCCAGCGGCAAGGTCACGCACGTGAACTTGCACACCGCGCCCGGCGTCGGAAACGGCATCGGCGCGATCTTCAACGCGCGCGCGAATCGCGCGCCGCTGCTCGTGACCGCCGGCCAGCAGGCCCGCTCGCTGATCACGATGCAAGCCAATTTGACCAACCGCGACGCGGCCGAAATACCGCGGCCGTATGTCAAGTACAGCCACGAGCCCCCGCGCGCCGCCGACGTGCCGTTCGCGCTCGCGCAAGCGATCTACAACGCCTCGCTACCACCAGCTGGCCCGGCGTTCGTCTCAATCCCGATGGACGACTGGCTGCGCGAGATCGAGCCCGTCGACTACGTGAGCCACACCGCGCGCAGCGTCGCCGGGCGCGCGCAGCCTTCGCCCCAGCGGATCGCCGAGTTGGCCGAGCGGCTGCGGCATGCAAAGCGTCCCGTCTTCGTCGCAGGCCCCGACATCGACGCCTCGCCCGGCGGCTGGGACGCCGCGATCGAACTCGTCGAGTCCCAGCGCTTGCCCGTTTGGGCCTCGCCGCCCACGGGGGGAAGCCGGATCGGCTTCCCCGAGAACCACCCCGCCTTCCAAGGGATGCTGCCGCCCGCCGTGGCTCCGCTTGCGCAAGCGCTTGCCGAGCACGACTTCGTACTCGTCGCGGGCTCTTCGGTCTTCCCTTATTACCCGAACATCCCCGGCGAGTTCCTCGCCGCGGGCACTGCGTTGGTCGCGATCACCTGCGACCCCGACGAGGCTGCGCGGGCGCCAATCGGCGAGGCGATCGTCGCTGACGTCGGCTTGACGCTACGCGCGCTCGCCGACCAGCTCTCCGAGCCCGCCGCCGAGCGCGAGCAGCCGCCGCTGCGCGCGGAGCTCGAGCCCTTCCCGCCGGGCGAGCAGATCTCCGGCGGCGAAGTCCACGCCGTGCTCGCGGATCTGTTCCCGCGCGACGGGGTGATCGTGCTCGAGTCACCCTCGAGCACCGCGGCGCTGCGCAACCAGCTTCGCCTCTCCCAGCCGGGCTCCTACTACTTCAGCGCGAGCGGCGGCCTTGGCTTCGGCCTCGCGGCCGCGGTCGGCGTCCAGCTCGCCCAGCCCGAGCGCCAAGTCGTCTGCGTGCTCGGCGAGGGCTCCGCGCAGTACGCGATTACTGGCTTCTGGAGCGCAGCTGCATACAACGTGCCCGTGAAGTTCCTCGTGCTGCGCAACCGCGAGTACTCGATCCTCAAGTGGTTCGCGATGCTCGAGGAGGTCAGCGGCGCGCCCGCACTCGACCTGCCCGCACTCGACGTGGCCGCGACCGCCGAGAGCT
The DNA here is from genome assembly GCA_035507305.1 of Solirubrobacteraceae bacterium. Classification (GTDB taxonomy): domain Bacteria; phylum Actinomycetota; class Thermoleophilia; order Solirubrobacterales; family Solirubrobacteraceae; genus Palsa-744. The sequence continues at coordinate 4,733 of DATJOE010000081.1, forward strand.
ACGGCGTGCCCTCGCGCACGATCGCCGCCGCCGAGCGCGAAGCCGCGGGCGACGAGCTACACGCCGCGCTCACCGATGCCCTCGCGGCGGAGGGGCCGCGGCTCGTGCAGATCGACGTCGCTCCAGGGATGGCGCTCGTTTGAGCGCTTCCCCGCCGCTGCTCGCCCCCGACACGCGGCGCATCGGCCGTCCGCCCGGTCCCGCCTTCCCCGATCGCGCCCCCGACTCGCTCGCGACTGGTACGCCGGGGCCGCTGCGCGAGGAGCTGACTGAGCTGCTCGGCGCGAACCGCGTGCTGCATCGCGCGATCGACCTGATCGCCTATGCCTCCGACGCGAGCCCGTACCGCCGTCTGCCCGCCGTCGTCGTGATGGCCCACGACGCCGAGGACGTCGCGAAGACGATCGCCTACGCGCGCCGCGCCGGTCTGCCCGTGAACTTCCGCGGTGGTGGCACGAGCCTCAACGGCCAGGCCCAGACCGACGGGATCATGATCGACGTCCGACGCTTCTTCTCGCGCGTGCGCGTCGAGGACGGGGGAGCCCGCGCGCGCCTGGCCCCCGGCACGCTGCTCGGGTTCGCGAACAAGCTGCTCATGCGCCACGGTTACAAGCTCGGGCCGGACCCCGCGAGCAAAGACATCGCCACCGTCGGCGGCGTGCTCGCGAACAACTCGGGGGGGATGCGCTGCGGCGTGGAGTGGGACTCCTACTCCACGGTCGAGTCGATGACGCTGGTGCTCGCCTCCGGCGTCGCGATCGACACCGCCGCCCCCGACGCCGAGCGGCGCTTCGCGGAGGCCGAGCCCGAGCTGGCGAAGGGCCTGCTCGAGCTGCGCGAGGAGCTGCTCGCGGATGAGGGGCTGGCCGCGCGCGTGCGTCGCAAGTACGAGATCAAGAACGTCACCGGTTACCGGCTGTGCGCGCTGCTGGATGGCGATACCCCGCTTCAGATCTTCCGCCGCCTGGTAATCGGCTCGGAGGGAACGCTGGCGTTCATCGCCGAGGCCGTGATGCGCACGCGCCCCGAGCCACCGCGCACCACGCTCGCCTGGGTGCACTTCGCCGACATCGATGCCGCCGCTGCTGCCGTGCCCGGGCTCGTCGCCGCGGGGGCGCGCGCGACCGAGCTGATGGTCGCCCCCGCGTTGATCGCCGCCGCCTGGAACCTCGACGGCTGTCCCGATCACTGGCGCGAGCTATCGCCCGAGTCTGCCGCGCTGATCGTCGAGTTCGGCGGCGGCGGGGACGACGAGCTCGCCGCGGGCGAGGCCGCCGCCGTGCGCGCGCTCGACGGTCACGAGCCGATCCTGCCCGTGCGGTTTACGCGCGAGGATGAGGAGATCGAGCTGGCTTGGCGCGTTCGCGAGGGGCTGTTCGGGCTCGTGGGGCGGCTACGCCTACCGGGCACCGCGCTGATCGTCGAGGACGTTTGCGTGCGTCCCGAGCGAATCGCGGAGTGCGCACGCGACCTGCAAGAGCTGCTTGGCAAGCATGGCTTCCTCGTTGGCGTCGCGGGCCACGCCTCGGCGGGCAACCTGCACTTCCAGCTCACCCCCGACTTCTCAAAGCAGGAGGACCTCGATCGCTACGAGGCGTTCATGTCGGAGCTGGTTGAGCTGATCGTCGGTAAGTACGACGGCTCATTGAAGGCCGAGCACGGAACCGGCGTGAACATGGCTCCCTACGTAGAGCGTGAGTGGGGCGAGAAGGCCACCGCGATGATGTGGCGGATCAAGCAGCTCGCCGATCCAGGAGGCGTGTTGAACCCCGGCTCGATCCTCAACCGCGATCCGGGCGTGCACCTCAAGCACCTAAAGACGCAGCCGCCGATCGAGGAGGAGGCGAGCAACTGCGTGGAGTGCGGCTTCTGCGAGCCCGTCTGCCCGAGCCGCAACGCGACCACGACGCCACGCCAGCGGATCGTGATCCGCCGCGAGATGGCGCGCCAGCAGGAGGGTTCGCCCGTGTACGAGGCGCTGATCGCCGACTACGAGCACGACGCGCTGCAGACGTGCGCGGCGGACGGCAGCTGCAAGCAGGTCTGTCCCGTCGCGATCGACACCGGCGCGCTCGTCAAGGAGTTTCGTCGCCGCGAGCGCACAGAGCGTGAGGAAGCCGTCGCGCTTGCCCTCGCGCGTCGCTATGCGACGGTCGAGCGCGCGTCGCGCGGTGGGCTCACGGGCGCGCGCGTTGCCGCGGGCGCGCTCGGCGAGCGCGCCGTCGCCAAGCTGCCCGAGCTGCTGCGCCGCCGCGTCAGCGCCGAGCTAGTGCCGACACTGCCCGGCGAGCTGCCCCCGCCCGCGCCGGCGTTGCCCAGCCCGCCGCGCGAGGGTGCTGCCGCGGTCTATTTGCCCGCGTGCATCAACCGGATCTTCGGCAGCCCGCCCGGCCTGCCGGGCGCGCTCTCGTTGCCGCAGGCACTCGTCGAGGTCTCCGCGCGGGCCGGGCTGCCCGTGTGGGTCCCGTCCGACGCCGCGGGACACTGCTGCGCGACGCCGTGGGCTTCAAAGGGCTACACGCGCGGGCAGGACTACATGGCCGCGAAGACCGCGCAGGCGCTGCTGCGCTGGAGCGGGGAGGGCGAGCTGCCCGTCGTGATCGACGCCAGCTCATGCGCCCAGGGGCTGTTGCAGGACATCGCGCCACGCCTGCCCGATGAGTTGCGCGAGCGCTACGCAAAAGTGCAGGTGCTCGACTCGATCTCCTGGGCGCACGATCGGCTGCTGCCCCGGATGCGCGTCGAGCGCAAGGCCGCGAGCGCGGCGGTCCACCCCAACTGCGCCGCGACCCAGCTTGGCCTCGCGGGGAAGCTCGAATCGCTCGCAGGAGCGCTCGCCGAGCGCGTGGTCGTGCCCGCGGGCAGCGGCTGCTGCGGGATGGCGGGCGATCGCGGGCTGTTGCACCCCGAGCTGCCGGCTTCCGCGATGCGCGATGTCGCCGCCCAGCTCGCTGCCGAGCCTTGCGAGGAGCACCTCTGCAGCAACCGCACCTGCGAGATCGCGCTCCGACAGACGACCGGGGAGTCCTACGGCTCCTTCGTGTTGCTGCTCGAGCGGCTCACGCGCCCGTGATCTGAACGCGCTCCGGACCGGACGGTACGTGCACCGGTCCCGACAGCGGCGGGCGGCCCGACCGCGCGGGTTTATAGAGTGCGGCGCGATGCGTTTCCGACTTGGTGCTCTCGCGCTTGCCGCCGTGCTCGCCCTGGTTCTGACCGCCGCGCTGCTCGCGGGATGCGGCGGTGGATCGTCGTCTTCATCCTCATCATCCTCCAGCAACGGAGTGGACAGCAAAGCCCCGGCTGACATCCTCGCCGCCACCAAAGTCGCCTCGGACGGCGCCAAATCGGTCCACGTGTCGGGCTCGATTGTCAGCAACGGCACGCCGATCACGCTCGACATGAACCTGCTCTCGGGTAAGGGCGGCAGTGGGCGGCTGTCCGAGAACGGCCTCGCCTTCGACCTGATTCAGGTCGGCAAAACCGTCTACATCAAAGGCAGCCCCGCGTTCTACAAGCACATCGGCGGTGGCGCCGCGGCACAGCTGCTCGAGGGCAAGTGGCTGAAGGCTCCTGCGACCAGCGCGGACTTCGCCTCGCTGAGCCAGCTCACCGATCTGCACCAGCTGGTCGACCAGACGCTCGCCAATCACGGCTCCTCGCTGACGAAGACGGGGACCACGACGATCGCCGGGCAGAAGGCGATCGGGATCACCGACAAGAGCAAGGGCGGCACGCTCTACATCGCTGCTACAGGGCAGCCCTACCCTGTCCAGATCACCAAGACAGGCTCCAGCGGCGGCAAGATCACGTTCGACCGTTGGAACGGCGCCGTGGCCCTGGCCGCGCCCAAGAACGCGATCGACGTCGCGCAGTTGCAGCACGCCGGGCAGTAGCCGGCGAGCGAAGCGGATCACTCGGCCTCGCGCGCTCGTCCATTCGTCCAGCGCCCGAATAGCCCGTCAAGGCGCGCCTCCGCGTGGCCGACCGCGTGATTGCACAGGTCGTGTCTGTTTCCGATTTGGCCGAAGTTCCCCAAGTGAGCGGAGTTACACAAGTCAGTTTCCGGCGGCCCGCCCAGCGCGGGGCGTCAGCAAGCCGCCTTGACGGCGTCCCCAGCAAGCCCAACCCGGGCGGGCTCGACGACGGCAGCGGCGAGGGTTTCTCCGTGGGTCAGGAGGGTAAGCTCGATCGGGTGGCGCGTCAGAGTGCAAACTCCGCGCCCGGCGAGAAAAGGCCGGGCGACGGTTCGCCGCGCGCGGGCGTGATCACCTGGGCGCCCTGGGCCGTAATCGCGCTCGCCGCGCTCGTCGGCGTGATCCTCACCGACTCCACCGCCGTTGAGATCGTCTGCCTCGCGGTACTTGCCGTGACGGCAACCGTGACCGGCTGGCGCTTCGGCGAGAGCCGCCGCAGCGCGCTGAGGGAGGAGATCGATGGGCGCTCCAACGAGCTGAGGCGCGCGCTGTCCGAGCTTGAGATCGCCCAGGCCGAGACCGTCCGCCGGCTCTCGATGGCGGTCGAGTTCCGCGACGAGGACACCGGTGCGCACATCGAGCGGATCGGCCGCCTCTCGACGCTCCTGGCCGAACAGATCGGCATGGACGCGGAGTTCTGCCAGCAACTGAGCCACGCCGCGCCGCTGCACGACGTCGGCAAGGTCGCGATCCCCGACGCGATCCTGCTCAAGCCCGGCCCGCTCACCCCCGAGGAGCGCGCGATCGTCGAGACCCACGCCGAGGAGGGTCACCGCTTGTTGCGTGGCTCCTCCTCCTCGATCCTCGAGATGGCCACCGTGATCGCGCTCAGCCACCAGGAGAAGTGGGACGGAACCGGCTACCCGCGCGGCCTCGTCGGCGAGGCGATCCCGATCGAGGGGCGCATCGTCGCGATCGCCGACGTGTTCGACGCGCTCACGAGCGACCGCGTCTACCGCAAGGCTTTCCCGGTCGAGGACGCGATCCAGATGATGCGCGAACAGCGCGGGCGCCACTTCGACCCCGTGCTGCTCGACGCGTTCATGGAAGTGCTCGACAGCTCGGGTCCCGACGCGCGCGAGAAGCCTGCTGACCCGACCGCGCTCGCCGAGAGCACCCTTGAGACCTACGGCACCGCGCTCGAGCGCGGCGACGCCGAGACCGCCGAGGGCTCGATCGCACAGGCCATCGAGGACGGCATCCCCGCGACGACGCTGCATGGTGAGGTGATCGCGCCAGCGCTCTCGCGGATCCGCGAGCTGCGCAGCGCCGGCGAGATCGACGCCGACCGCGAACGGCTCGCCAAGGGCATCACCCGGCGCGTGTTGGCCACGCTGTACCGCTACATGATCGGCAACACCGAGCCCACCCGCGAGCGCGTGCTGCTCGCCGGGATGGAGGGCGACGAGCACGCGCTCGAGCTACAGATGATGCACGACCAGATTGCCGCCGCGGGGTATCAGACCGTATTCGACACCGACCTCTCGGTAGAGCGCCTGCAAGCCACCGTCGCGAGCCAGTCCCCCGACGTGATCGTGCTCGGCGCCACCGACGGCGAGGACGCGCAGGAGATCGCCAAGGCGGTCGAGGAGCTGCACGCCGCGCACCCCGGCATCCCGATCGTGCTGGGCGGGGCCGCCGTCGGCGGCTCGCTGCCCGCCTCGCGCAACGGCATGCGCGTGCTCGAGCGCATCGACGAGGCCGTCGAAGCCGTCGAGGAACAGCTCGCCCAGCGCCCCCAGACGGCCTCGCTGTAGATTAGGCGCCGTGACGAGCGCGATCGTAACCGGCGGCGCCGGCTTCATCGGCTCGCATGTCGTCGACGCCCTGCTCGGCGAGGGCTATACCGTTACCGTCGTCGACGACCTCTCCGCGGGGGATCCGCGGCGCGTCGCGAAAGACGCCGAGCTGGTCGAGCTCGACATCGTCGATCTCGCCGGCCTCGCAGCGCTGGCCGAGCGCGTCAAGCCCGAGCGGATCTTCCATCTCGCCGCGCAGGCCAGCGTCGTCGCCTCGGTCGAGGACCCCGGCCGCGACTGCGAAGTCAACGTCCAGGGAACGCTGAACGTCGTCGAGGTCGCAGGCCGCCACAAGGCGCCCGTCGTGTTCACCTCGACCGGCGGCGCGCTGTACGGCGACGCCGCGCCGATGCCTACCCCCGAGGACCGCATTCCCGCCCCACTCTCGCCTTATGGAGCGTCGAAGTGGGCGGGAGAGGCCTACGTGAACACCTGGTCGCTGTCCTCCGGCATTCCCCATGCCGTGTGCCGCCTCGGCAACGTCTACGGACCGCGTCAGAGCCCGCACGGCGAGGCGGGCGTCGTCGCGATCTTCTCCCACCATCTCTACACCGGACAAGCGCCCAAGCTGTATGGCCAGGGCAAGCCAACCCGCGACTACGTGTACGTCGGTGACGTAGTCAGCGCGCTGCTCGCCGCTTCCGGCAAGTCCGGTACCTACAACATCGCCACGGGCGTCGAGACCGACGTCATGACGATTTGGAAGGGACTACAGGCCGCCGCCGAGAGCACGCATGCTCCTGGCGCCGCCCCCGATCCTGGTTCGCTTCAGCCTGAGCTCGCCGACCTGCGTCCGGGCGAGCTGCAGCACTCAAGGCTCGACGCTTCGCGCGCCGAACGCGACCTCGGCTGGCGCCCGCAGGTGTCGATTGCCGAGGGGCTCGCGCGTACGTATGCGGCGATGGTCGAGGACTTTCAGCGCGAGGGTTAGTGCGGCACTGGCCGGGGCGGCGAGTTGACCTCGAGCCGGCAGCGAGTTTGGCCGCGACCGGCAGCGGGTTTGACCAGCCGACAGGCGCTCATTGCCGCTGGTGCGGGGACTAGGCTTCCGCCATTCACTACCGGCGGCGGCGCCGTCAAAGGGGGAAGCAAAATCGTGGATACCAGGATCTGCCGCGTCGCGCTTGCGGTGCTGCCCATACTCGTGAGCGTTGCGCTCGTCGCGAGCGCGTCGGCCGCCAAGCCAAAGCCGCCCGTCAGCGTGCACGCGATCTTCGATAACGGCAAGAAACCGCCGTTCCGTGTCGGTCAGGTGCTTCAGGTGAACCCGACTCCCGGCGCCAAGCCCGGCAAGATCACGAAGGTCTGCTTCTCCCCCGCGCCGATCTCTCGCCCGTCCTGCGGCAAGTCGCCAGAAGGGGCGCCCTCGGCCGCCGGCACCACAAAGATCACGGTCTCCTTTAGCAAACGCGCGTCGTACACGTTGAAGTTCAAGGTGCTTGCCGCAGCGACGAAAGTCGGTGGGGAAGGCGAAGGGCTTGCCGTCCCTGCGACGATTACGTGTCCCAGCGTCTCGCTATACGCCAACGCGATCGGTGAGGCGAAGAAAAATGAAAAACCCGTCGCGACGTTGACCGCGGGCACGAAGGTGGCGCTCTACAACAAACTCGGCCCGGGCGGGATTACGATGATCGACTACGAAACCGGAGCACTCGGCACCGGCGAAGAACGCTGCGCCACGCCTGGCATCTAGCGGCTTGATGCGCTGGGGCGTGTCGCGCTGCGGGTAGGCCCCGCGGCCGCGCCCCGGCCCTGATGAGGTTTGCGGCGCTTTGTGCGATCTGCGCAAAGCGACCGCATGCAATTCCGCCCGCATGTGTTTTGGCGGGCACGTGTCTGCCGACCTTAAACGCATGGAAGGGATTCCGGCCGCGTCGCCTGTGGCACGCGTGCGAAGTGTCGATCGGCTCAGCCGGGTGCTGTCTGCCGCGCTACTCGCTGCTGCGATCGCGGTTCTCTTCTCGGGCGTGCCCGCCCGCGCGAACTCAAATGGCGGGGTGCAGTCGCCGTCAGCGTCACTTTCCGGCGGAAGTGAGTACGGCCTCGCGAGCAGCAGCGCCGTCCCTCACCCTGTCGTTACAAGGCTGAGCGTGCCAAACGCATCGGTGCCCGGTGCGCCTCCGCGCGTGACGCTGCGGCTCGATGAGCCACACGTCGGGACAGTCGAGGCGGCTGTCGCCGTCCACAGCCTCACCACCCGCAAGCGGACCGTGCTCGCCAAGCTCGGCTGGGTGCACGTTGGGCGTACGCTCAGCGTTCGCTGGCCACGCGGCGCGACCTTGACCGCCGGCAGCTACCACGTGAGCGTCGGCGCCCACGACCACCAGGGGCACGACCTCACGCGCACAGCGCACGCCTCCGGCGTAGCGACACTGACCGTTGCGGTCCCTCCTGCGCCTGCGCCCACTCCCTCGACGCCCGTCGTGCCCGCGGCGCCCGCGCCCGCACTCGAACCCGGCGTGCCAACGCCGGCGCAGACGCTGGCTGACGGGGCCGTCTTCCCCGTCGCGGGCACGCACAGCTTTGGAGATGCCGAAAACCGCTACGGCGCGCCGCGCGGCAATCACATCCACGAAGGCCAGGACATTCTCACGGCCGAAGGCACGCCCGACGTCGCGCCCCTCGCCGGCACCATCTCGTGGACCGCCTATCAGGCGTCGGGCGCCGGCTACTACGCCGTCGAGCACACCGCGATCGGCTTCGACTTCATGTTCGCCCACTGTAAGGCGGGCACGCTCGCCGTCGGCGTCGAACAGGCCGTCGCGCCCGGAACGCATATCTGCCAGGCCGGGCAGAGCGGCGATGCCACCGCGCCGCACCTGCACTTCGAGATGTGGGTCGGTGGCTGGCAGGCCAAAGGCGGCCATTCGATCGACCCGCTGCCCTACCTCGAAGCTTGGGAACGCGGGGCCTAGGAGCCGGTAGGATCGAGGAGTCCGCAGCGCGCGCTGACTAGCGTTTGCGCGCTCGGCGGCGCCAGCGGCGAGATAGCTCAGTTGGTAGAGCACACGACTGAAAATCGTGGTGTCCCCGGTTCGAATCCGGGTCTCGCCATTAGAAACTCGCTGCAAATGAGCATCTTTTCGGGATCGCTAGCGGTACCTCGTTAGGTTGACGAAAGCAGTCATCGGCACAAACGTCGGCACAAACCCTTGACAAGAGCGTCTGCCGTCGGCGCGCCTTATCTGGCGGAAATGGCTTACCTATGCGGGATCGGCGTGGGTAGTCAGTCTCATAACGAGCTTCGAATCAAAGACCACATCAGTGTCGATCGTGGTGTCCCGGGTTCGAATCTGGTTCTCGCCGTCCGCTTTGGCCACAGTCGTGGGTGACTTCGGTGCCGGCTCGTCTCTTGCTCAGCGGTCGGGCACGACCGTCACGGGCACCGGGGAGCGCGCTAGCAGCTCAGTGGTAACGGTCCCGATCGCGCGCTGGAGGGTGGAGTGGCGCTGAGCGCCGAGCACGATCGCCTCCGCGCCGTGGCGCTCGGCGGCCTCGATCAGCGCGCTCACCGGCTCGCGGTCTGAGACCTCGCTCTCAAACTCGCAGTCGAGCAGCTCCAGCGGCGCCTCCAGCAGCAGCTCATCGAGCCTCGCGCCGGCCATGCGGCGGCGCTCCTCTGTCGTGCCGAGGGTCGCGGCCGGTGCGTGCAGCGGCCTTGATGCCTGCACCACGACCAAGCGTCCCTGCTCGCCAAGCCGTCCGGCCGCCCAGCACGCGGCGGCCTGCGCGGCCGGGCGCCCGTCATAGCCGACGACCAGGCACCGCGCCGTCGGCCTGGGCGCGGTGCTGGCCGTCCTTGCCGCGTGCGCGCTCACGCCGCGGCGCGCTCGCGGTCAAGCGAGTCCAGGTAGGGCGCCAGGTACTTCGCGGCGATCTTCGCCACCGGCGTCCATAGCGGCTCCTCTGAGAACTCCGAGGCAAAGCCCGCGCCGCCGGTGATCTGCGCCTTCATGAAGTAAGGGCGCTCGTAGGTCATCAGCATCCCGCGTAGCACCGGGTGAAATGGCTTGGGCTCGACCGCGACACCCGCGAGCTTGGCGACCGACTGCGCGACGACGTCGGCCTGCTGGGCGCCCACGCCACCTTGCTTGACGGCGAAGTCGGTCGCGTCGCCAGCCGCGAACAGCGGACCGCAGTCGGGCACCTGCCCGAAACGATCGACGCGGATGAAGCCCTCGGGGCTCAAGGGGAATCCGTGCACGGAGGGGCCATAGAGCTCGGGCAGCGCGACCACGCGCTCCACTTTCAGGTGCCGGTTCTGCGGGTGGATCACGACTTCGCCCTGCTCGGGGATCTCCGCGTAGGCCGAGGTGATCGTCTTGATCCGCGAGCGCTCTAGCAGCTCTGCCACGCCGCGCGAAGCCTCATCGCCGAAGATCGCCAAGGGGCTACCCTCCGGCGTGACGATCGTCACCTGCAGCTCGACATTCATGTCGTAGGCTCGTCCCGCGGTCATCAGCGCGAGCTCATACAGCGGCAGCGGCCAGGCCATCCGCCCCGGTGCCACGAAGGCGATGCTCTTGACGTAACCGAGCTCGACGTCCTGGATCAGGCCGTGCAACGTCTGCTCCATCGTGCGGTCATCGATCGTCAGGGCGTGCTTGTAGCGCGGCGAGATGCGGGCGCCGAGCGCCATCACGAGCGCGTCGTAGGGGAGCTCCTGACCATCGCCGGTGTGCGCGAGGCGCTTCTCGTGCTGCACCCAGGAGAGCGTGCCCTTGATCAGCTCGACCTCCAGATCGCGGGCGATCGGCTCAAGCGGATAGCGCCGCGCGCCGCTGAAGGAGAACGGTTCGCCGACCGTCAGCGGGCGGTAGACGAACTCCTCGTTGGGGGCGAGCATGCTCACCTGGACGCAGTCGGCGGCGAGGTGCTGCAGCGCGAGTGCGGTCTCGAGCGCCGCCACGCCGCCGCCGGCGATCAGCACCCGGAGCTTCTGTGAGTTGCCGTTTGGAGTAGTCATGTCAGCGAGGCTAAGCGCGCGCAAGCCGCCGGACAGCCGCGTAAAGCCACCCGCCTGGCGTGGTGAACTACGTAGCCGCGACACCGCGCGCCGCAGGCCTCATACGCCTGTCGAGTATGCCCGCCTACGCGACTAGGATGCAGCACCCGCAGCCGCACGCTCCAGCGTGGTTCAATTTGAAATAACCTCGCGCGGGGGTGCGAGACGGCGGGCATCGGCCGCCGGCCTACCGCGTGGGGTAGTAACGCGAGCGAAGCGACATGGACCGAGCGACACAGGGCATCCTCGACGTTGCCCGCAGCGTTCTCTCAGATCTCGACCTCGACGTCGTGCTCGACCGCGTGCTCAGCGCCGCCATGGATCTCACCGAGGCACGCTACGCGGCGCTCGGCGTGCTGAACGAGTCGCGAAGCGAGCTGGCTCGCTTCCTCACTAGGGGGATCGACGCCGAGGCACAGGCGGCGATCGGCGCGCTGCCGCGTGGGCGCGGCGTGCTCGGCGTGCTGATCGAGGACCCCAGACCGCTTCGTCTCTCCAATGTCTCAGAGAATCCGCGCTCCTACGGCTTCCCGCACGCGCACCCGCCTATGCACAGCTTCCTCGGCGTGCCGATCCTGATCGACGGCGACCCGTTCGGCAACCTCTACCTGACCGAGAAGCAGGGCGATCAGCAGTTCACGGATGAGGACGAGCAGGCGGTCGTCGTGCTCGCCGACTTCGCCGCCGTGGCGATCGACCACGCGCGGCGCTACACCGGCGCGCGCGAGCATCGCGACGAGCTCCAGCACACCGTCGCAGCGCTTGAGGCCACGACTCAGATCGCACGCGCGGTGGGAGGGGAGACCGATCCCGAGGTCGTGCTCGAGCTGGTCGCCAAGCGCGCCCGTGCGCTGGTCTCCGCCAGGACGCTCTTGATCGAGCTGGAGCGCGGCAACCGCCTTGAAGTCGCGGCCGCGGCCGGGGAGATCCCGGCCGGGCTGATCGGCGAGTGCCTGCCGCTCGGCGACACCGTGGCCGAGCAGGCGATTCGCAGCAAACGCACGCAGCGTCTTGAGGAGGAGCTCAACCGCATGCGCTTCAACGAACACGGCGCAGGGCACTACGGCGTGCAGGCAGAGGCTGGCCTGGTCGTGCCGCTGATCTTTCGCGGGCGCAGTCACGGCGTCCTGCTGGCGCTCGACCGGCTGCAGGACGGCCCATCTTTCTCCACCGAGGACGAGCGGCTGCTTGAGTCCTTCGCCGTCAGCGCGGCGATGTCTGTCGCGACCGCGCAGTCGGTCGCCGCCGAGCGCCAGCGCCAGCGTGTTGCCGCCGCCGAGGCAGAGCGCCAGCGCTGGGCGCGCGAGCTCCACGACGACACCCTGCAGAGCCTCTCCGCGCTTCGCTTCGGGCTCTCGGCGGCAAGGCGCAGCGAGCAGGAGGGTGGCTTGGACGCGGCGGTCGCCCAAGCCGTCGAGCAGATCGAGGAGTCGATCGCCAACCTGCGCGCTCTGATCACCGACCTGCGCCCGGCCGCGCTCGATGAACTTGGGGTGCAGGCGGCCTTGGAAGCGCTCGCCACGCGCAGCGCGCGCCACGGCATCGAGGTCGACGTCTCGATTGACCTCGCCTACGAGAGCGGCAACGAGGCCGAGCGGCTTTCGGGTGAACTGGAGACAGCGCTCTACCGCATCACCCAAGAGGCGCTCACCAATGCCACCAAGCACGGCCGGGCTACGCGTGCGGTCATCGAGATCGCCGAGGACGCGCAGGACGTGCGTCTGCTGGTTCGCGACAACGGCAGCGGCTTTGGGCCCGAACAGGACAGCGAGGGCTTCGGGCTGCTCGGCATGCAGGAGCGCGTGGCGCTGCTCGGCGGAGAGCTTCAGATCGACTCACAGGCAGGGCAGGGCACCGTCGTGCGCGTGCGTCTTCCGGTCAGGCGCCGCGAGGACGCGGCCGCCCACTCCGCTTAGGCACTCGTGAGCGCGCCGAGCCTGCCGGGCAGGTGCGAGAGCGCACCGCCGCTCGCGCTCAGCGAGGTCCGCGCCACGAGCAGGGCGCAGCACCGCCGCGAGCGCCAGCGACGCCTCGGTCTCCCCGCCGAGGTCGGCGGCCAGCGCGAGGCGGTGCAGGAAGCCGTCGACGTCCTCCAGGCCGCGCACCTCCGCCGCGGGATCCCAGCCCTCGTAGTAGAAGCCGCGGATCAGGACCGGCACTTGCTCTCCGAGCTCCTCCCGCCGGCGCGCTCTGCGTGCGCTCTGACATGCCTCGCCGTCCGTAGAAACCGCGGTCTGCGATCCGGCAGTCCGCACCGATGATCCGCTCGCGCCTCATCCATAGCTTGGCGACACGTCCAGATCAAGGAGACGCAGATGCCCAAGGCCGCCGTAGTTCACCACTTCCACGAGCCCCTGACGATCGAGGAGCGCCCGGTCCGCTCGCCCGCGGACGGCCAGGTGCTCGTCCGCATCGAGGCCTCCGGGCTTTGCCACACAGACATCCACGCCGCGCACGGCGACTGGCCGGTCAAGCCGCACCTGCCGCTCGTGCCGGGGCACGAGGGCATCGGGCGCGTGCAGGCGCTCGGCCGCGGCGTCGACGGCTCAGTCTCCGAGGGCGACCGCGTCGCGATCCCGTGGCTCGGCTATGCCTGCGGCGAGTGCCGCTACTGCAACGACGGGCGCGAGACGCTCTGCGAGCGGGTACTCGATCGACGGCGCCTACGCCGAGTACGCGATCGGCTTCGCCCGCCACGTCGTCAAGGTGCCCGAAGCGGTGCCCTCACTCGCCGCCGCGCCGCTGACCTGCGCGGGCGTCACCACCTACAAGGCCGTGAAGGTCTCAGGCGCGCGACCCTCGATGCTCGCCGCTGTGTTCGGCGTCGGGGGCCTCGGGCACATGGCCGTGCAGTACGCGCAGATCGCAGGCTGCACCGTCGTCGCCGTGGACATCCACCAGGACAAACTCGACTTCGCACGCGAGCTCGGCGCCAGCTACACGATCAACGCCGCCGCCGAGGACCCCGTCGCCGCGATCAAGCAGCTCGGCGGCGCCGACGTGGCGATCGTCACCGCCGTCTCGCCGAGCGCCTTCGAGCAGGCGTATGCCTCGATGGCTCGCGGCGGCACGCTCGTGTTCGTCGGGCTGCCCGCTGAGAACTTCGTGAAGCTACCGATCTTCGAGACCGTGCTGAACGGGATCACGATCAAGGGCTCGATCGTCGGCACCCATCACGACCTCGAGGAGGTCTTCGCCCTGCATCAGGACGGGCGCACGCGCGTGCTCTATGAGACGCGCCGGCTGGAGGACGTCAACGAGGCGTTCCGCGAAGTCGAGGACGGGACGGCCGGCACGGCGCGCCTTGTCTTCGAGCTTTGACCCGTCCATCCCTAGGCTCGCGCGCCACTCGTAGGCTCTGAGGGCACCGTATCTGTGTCGAGCAGTGACGTGTAGAGCGGGCGAAACGCGCTGATCGCGGCCTGGGCAGCTTCGTCATCCGGCTCTGTCATCTCCCCGATGAGCCGCTCGCCATCCCAGCTCTGTGTTGCGGTCGAAGGCAACTGATCAAAGAAGCGCATCCGTCCCACCCGGCGAACGCTGGCCACATACCCGCGCAGCAGTTCTGACTCTTCAATCGTAAAAGCTCGGTACACATCCCTCGGATGCGCAAGCGGCGTGTCCGTCACGCCTCCAGGGTAATCACCGTCCCCCGTGCTATCCGTTCGACTTTGGCGGTCCGCCCGGTCCCTCGGCCCGCTGAAAGCACTCCTCGTGAAAGCAAGGCGCGCCGCGCAGGTGGCCGAGTGCGACCGCGCGCGAGGTCCGCAGCGGCTCGCCGTCGATCATCGTCACCACGGGCTCGTACACGCCGATCACATCGCGGCAGTGCTCGCAGCGCAGCTCGCCTTGCACGCGCGCTCAGGTCTCCAGCAGCCCGCAGCGCAGCGCGTAGCGGACCAGCTCGGCGCGTGTGCGAAGCCCGAGCTTCTCGTGGATGTTCGCCCGGTGCGTCTCGATCGTGCGCGCCGATACCTCCAGGCTGCGCGCG
>DATJOE010000082.1:0-37104 GCA_035507305.1 Solirubrobacteraceae bacterium
CGAGCGGCAAACAACTTCACTTCAACGCGGCAGTCAGCTCGGGCGGCACGGGCAACCTCGAGAGCGTCGCGGGTGGGCTCACCTCGCTGAAAGCCGAGGAAGCCTGGGAAACCTTCAACCAGGGGCCCATTGGCTTCCAGGGGGTTGGGGGCTGAACCGAGCAAGGTCGACACGCCGCGGGCGCCTGCTTAGGCGTCATTCCGCGCGGTAGAAGTGAGAGTGGGAGGTTCGCTGGCTCAGGGCGCGCAACCGCGCGCCGAGCCCTGGCGCTCGCCGTGCTCGAGCGCGTCCAGCGCGCGCAGATGACGACGCAGTGCCACCTCGGGCACGGGACCGGCGGGCAGCTCGACGACGAACGAGGTAGTCCCGGGGAAGGAGTGGTTCGACCACGCGGACTCGGTACCGGGCAGGAACGGCAGGCACGTGGCCAGCAGCCCTGCGAGCTCGGCATAGCGGCGCGCGAGACCACGGTCGCCGCCCGCCATGTCAACGAGGTCCTCGTGCTGGTGGTAGATCACGGTCGCGTACGGGCGCAGACGCGCGATCAGCCGCATCGCGGCGCGGGTCTCGGGCTCCGAGCGCGGGCGGGGACCCGAGTAGTAGGTTGGGCCCGGCACGGGCCGCCAGCGGTAGGGGAAGTTGCGGTTGAGGTCTACGCCATGAGCGTTCTGGCGCGTGACGGCGGTCTCGCCGTCGGGGTTCAGCGTCGGCACGAGCCACAGCTGCACGTTCGCGGGCACGGGCACGCGCTCTGCGGCGGCGAGGATCGCGCGGCCGGCGCACTCGTTGCCGTGGATGCAGCCGACGAGCACGATCTTTCGTGGCGCCGAGTCCGGGCCGAGGACGCGCGTCGCGAGGGCCCGCCCTTGCACCGAGTGGCCGAACACGATCGTCCTGCCACGGGCGGCGTCCGCCGAGACGACGGCCATGAGGATGGAGCAGAGAGCGATCGCGCAGAGTCCGGCGACGCGCAGAGGATGGGTCATCGCTATAGTTAACCAAATGGCTAACCAAGTAACTCTGGATGCGGCCTTCGCTGCCTGCGCGCATCCGATCCGCCGGGGGATCGTCGAACGGCTCGCCACCGAGGAGCGGGGCGCAGCGGGCGGCGTGGGGCTGTCGGTGGGCGAGGCCACGCGCGAATTCGCGGTCTCAAAGCCCGCGATCAGTCGCCACCTGCGCGTGCTCGAGGAAGCGGGGGCGATCGTGCGCGTGATCGACGGTCGCACGCACCGCCTGCACCTGGCGGAGCAGCCGTTTGACGACGCCGCGGACTGGATCGGGCGGCTCCGGGAGATGTGGGAGCGCAAGTTCGACGTCGTGGAGCAGTTCATCGCCGAGAGCCGTGAGGACGTGCGCGGCGGCGGAGGCTCGAAGTGAGCGCGAGCGAGGTCGCGGCGTTCCGCTTGGAGCGCACGTTCGCGGCGACGCCGGAGGAAGTGTTCGATGCGTGGACGAACCCCGTGGTGCTGGAGCGCTGGTGGGCGGCGGCCCCGACGTGGAGCTCACCCGGCTGCGACGTGGACCTGCGCGTGGGCGGGCGCTACACGTTGCGGATGCTCGATGGGGATGGCGAGCTGCACGTGGTTGGTGGCGAGTACCGCGAGGTGGCCCGTCCCAACCGGCTCGTGTTCACGTGGTGCTGGCAGGGCGAGGGTGGGCCGCACCCCGGCCACGTGAGTCTCGTAGCGATCGACTTCCACGGCGACGGCGAGGGCACGCGGGTCGTGCTCGAACATAGCGGTCTGGCCTCGCAGCAATCCCGCGAAGGGCACGGCGAGGGCTGGGGGGCGTGTCTCGACAGCCTCGACAGGTTGTTTCACTCGAATTGATTCTTATCTATTAATAATTAATATAAATAAAAGGAGAAAGACAATGGGTAAGTACGTGTTTGCGTATCGAGGCGGGATGATGGCCGACACCGAGGAGCAGCGTCAGGCGGCGATGCAGGCGTGGGGCGCGTGGTTCGGCAAGCTCGGCCCCGCGATCGTCGATCCGGGTAACCCGTTCGCGGGCTCGACCTCGGTGAACGGCAACGGTGGGGGCGCCGCGGCCTCCGAGCTCACGGGTTATACGGTCATCAACGCCGACAGCCTCGACGCGGCTAGCGCGCTCGCTGAGGGCTGCCCGGTGCTCGACGGTGGCGGGAGCGTCGACGTGTACGAGACGATCGAGGTCTCGCTGTAGCAATCGCGCGAACGCTGATACGCGATGGCCTACGAAGAGGAGTTGGCGCACCGCATCCGCGAGCAGCTCGTGGGCGAGGAGGGCGTGACCGAGATGGCGATGTTCGGCGGTCTCGCCTTTCTGCTCGCGGGGAATATGTCGGTCGCGGCTTCCGGTCAGGGCGGGCTGCTGGTGCGCGTCGACCCCGCCGAGGGCGAGGCCCTGCTGGCGGGCTCGCACGTTGAGGCGATGGTGATGCGCGGGCGCGCGATGAAGGGCTGGTTGCGCGTCGACGCCGAGGCCGTGCGCGGCAAGCGCGAGTTGGCTCGCTGGGTGCGCCGCGGCGTGACGTTCGCGCGCTCGTTGCCGCCGAAGGCCTAGGGCCGCCCGCGGCCCTAGGAGCAGGACAACTGCAGCGCGATCACTGCAGCGATCGCCACGAAGCAAAACAGGTGCTGACGGCAGACTGCGCGCGCCAGCTCGCTCTGGCGCGCGATCGAGTCGCCGCGTGCACCGAGGCGCACGGCCGCGGGCACAGTGCGCCCGCCGGCCAGTCCGATAGCCGCGGTGGCGAGCGCAAGCGACGCCCACGCCACTCCCGAGGGAACCCCGCCGTCGGCGATCTCCACCACGATCGCTGCGAGCGTCGCGAGCATCGTCAGGGCGATCAGGCGGTTCATCGGTCGCGCCGCGGTCGTCACGCGCGCGTAGTACGCGGCGATCGAGGCGAGCTGTTCCTCCGGTAGCTCTCGCTCGGTCCGGCCCAGCACCTGCACGTCGAACATCAGGTCGAACCACAGGACCGCCGCCAAGAAGCCCGCGCCCGCGGTTACGAACGCGGTCAACTCGTGCCGCCGGTGGTACCCGCGCAGTACTCGCCACGAACGCGCTCGCCGCGTGGATCGAACAGCGGCTCGCGCACGACCTCGCCGGGGATCCAGCGACCGAAGATGTCGATCTCGACCGCGGCGCCGAAGTCGAGCTCGCTCGGCACGTAGGCGTAGGCGATCGAGCGCTCGACCGTGTACCCGTAGCCTCCGCTCGTGACACGGCCGACGATCTCCTCGCCGATGCGCACGGGCTCGTTGCCGAGCGCGACCGAGCGAGGATCCTCAAGCACGATGCAGCGCAGGCGCCGGTCGGGGGGCGAGGCCGTGCGTCCACCGTCGCGCGCGATCCCGAGCGCGGACGCGCCCTTGAACTCGCCGGAGGACTTCTTCACGCAGAAGCCGAGCCCCGCCTCGAATGGGTTCTCGTCGGCGGTGATGTCGGCGGCCCACACGCGGTAGCCCTTCTCCAGGCGCAGCGAGTCAATCGCGCGGTAGCCACCCGCGACGAGCCCGTGCTCGGCCCCCGACTCCCAAAGCGCGCGCCACAGCCCAGCGCCGTACTCGGTGGGGCAGTACAACTCCCAGCCCAACTCGCCCACGAACGTGACGCGCAGCGCTCGCACGGGCACGTCGCCGATCGCGATCTCGCGCATGCTCATGTATGGAAACTCGAGCGGATCGTTGGTCAGTGGCGAGAGCACGTCTCGCGCGCGCGGGCCCCACAGCGCGAAGCAAGCGAAGCGCGAGGTGACGTCGCTGCAGCGCACGCTGCCGTCATCGGGCGCGTGGCGGCGGATCCAGCTCAGGTCGTGGTTGCCGAAGGCGGTGCCCGTCACGATCGAGAACAGCTCCTCCTGCACGCGCGTAACCGTGAAGTCGCACTCGATCCCGCCGCGGTCGTTCAGCATCTGCGTATACGTGATCGCGCCCACCTCCCGCGAAACCTCGTTGTCGCACAGCCGTTCCAGAAAGGCCGCCGCGCCCGTCCCCGCGATCTCGAGCTTTGCAAACGAGGACTCGTCGAACAGCCCCGCTCGCTCGCGCGTGGCGCGGTGCTCGGCCCCGACCGCGGGTGACCAGTGCATCCCGGCCCAACCGCGAGGCCGCAGCGACTCATCGCCGGCGGACGCGTTCGACTCGTACCAGTTCACGCGCTCCCAGCCGGACTTCTCGCCGAACGCCGCGCCGTGCCCCGAGTGCCACGGGTAGGCGCTGGAGGTGCGCAGCGGACGTCCCGCCTCGCGCTCGTGGCCCGGATAGCGGATGTCGTAGTAGGTCTCGTATACCTCTTGCGTGCGCTTGAGCGTGTAGCCCGGTGAGCGGAAGTGGGCGCCGAAGCGGCGGATGTCCATCTCCCACACGTCGCTCGTCGGCTCGCCCGCGAGGATCCACTCCGCGATCACTTTGCCGATCCCGCCCGCCCCCGCGAGCCCGTGCGCGCAGAAGCCCGCCGCGACGAAGAAGCCCGCGACCTCGCTCTCGCCGAGGCAGAACTCGTTGTCGGGCGTGAACGCCTCGGGGCCGTTGATTAGGCGCGTGACCGTGATCTGGTCCATGACCGGCACCCGTTTCGAGGAGTTCTTCGCGATCTCCTCGAACCGCGGCCAGTCCTCCTCGAGCAGGCGCCCGTTGAAGTCCTGCGGGATCGCGTCGAGCAGGTGCTCGTCGAGTGCCCACGGCGCCGAGTGGCGCTCGTAGCCGCCCATCACGAGGCCCGCGCCCTCCTCGCGGAAGTAGATCAAAAGGTCGGGGTCGCGCAGCGTCGGCAGGTGCTCGCCGGGGATGCGATCGCGGAACGGCTGCGTCACGAGGTACTCGTGGGCGAACGGCACGACCGGCACGCGTACGCCCGCCATGCGACCGATCTCCGCGGCGAACATGCCGCCCGCGTTCACGACTATCTCCGCCTCGATCGGCCCCCACTCGGTCTGCACGCCGCGCACGCGCACGCGCCCGCCGACGCTGCGCTCGACGTCGATCCCGGTCACGCGCGTGTGAGTGAAGACGCGACAGCCGCCTTCTCGCGCGCCGTCGATTAGCGCCGTCGTCAGCAGCGACGGGTCGAGGTAGCCGTCGGTGGCGAGGTAGGAGCCGCAGCGTACGCCGTCGGTGCTCATCAGTCCGAACAGCTTCTGCGCTTGCTCGGGCGAGACCAGCTCCAGCGGCAGACCGAACGTCTCCGCCCACGCCACCTGCCGCAGCACTTCCTCTTCGCGCTCGGGCGTGCACGCCAGGCGCACCCCGCCGCATTCCACCCAGCCGCAGTCGAGCGTGCGATACAGGTTCACGGAGTCGACCATCAGTTTCGTCAGCGACACGCTCGAACGAAGCTGGCCGACGAGACCGGCCGAGTGGAACGTCGAGCCGCTGGTCAGCTCGTTGCGGTCGAGCAGCACGACGTCACGCTCGCCCAGTTTCGCGAGGTGGTGCGCGACCGCGGCGCCGCCCACGCCCCCACCGATGATCACTACGCGAGCGCGCTCAGGAAGCTCACGCGGCCTGACCATCAGTACCCTGTCGTTCGGCGCTCGTGATCCATTCCTCGAACTCGGGCCCGGCGAGGACCCCGGACACGCGCTCGAAGTGCTCGCCCGCATACCCGGCGAAGTCGAACTCCAGCTCGGAGATCGTGCCCTGCACGACGCCCCACGCGGCCTCGCGCGCGTCAGAGAGAACCCGCATCAGCTGCAGGCTCGCGCGCTGGGCATCGGATGGCGGCTCGCCGAGGTAGGCGCGAAGCAGCCGCTCGTCCTCGGCTTCGCCGAAGCCGTTGTTGATCGACAGGTTCCCAAGGTCAAAGCGCGGATCGCCCATCCCGGCGTACTCCCAGTCCACGATCAGCACACGCCCGTCATCGCTGGCCCGGATCAGGTTCCCCGGTAGCAAGTCGTTGTGGCAGGGTCGCGCCTCTGCAGGCGGCAGCCCATCGGCGATTCGCGTCGCCGCCGCCTGCGTCTGGGCGTACTCCGCCGGGAGCTCGTCGCCGCGAGCCCGCACGATCGTCGCGTAGACATCCAGCAGGTCGGGGACATGGAAGCGCGCGGGCAGCAGCACGTCTGAGTTGTGGAACGCGTGCAATGCGCGCGCGAGCTCCTCGGCGCTTTCGGCGACCTCGGCGGGAGTCAGCGCGGCGCAGGCGACATACTCCGTCACTAGCGCGTCCTCCAGCGACGCCGTGACCATGGGGGCGAGGCCCAGCTGCGCCGCCGCGTCGTTCGCTAGACGCTCGGCGGCGCGGTCGATACCGAGTAGGTCAGTGTCCTTGCCCGGGCGGCGCACCACGTACTCACTGTCTCCGAGCGTCACCCGGAAGTTGCGGTTGGTGATGCCGCCCGCGAGCTCCCGTGGCTCCCCCTGGAGCGGTGCCAGCTCCTGCTCCAGCCGCGCGAGGATGTCGTTAAGCTCGCCGGCCATCCCCGCGGTAGCCTCTGCTGACCATAAGGATCACAACCTATACCTTCAGCGCAACGGCCCGTGGGGCACGAGCGCAGTTGCTCGTGGGATGCGGCGTAGTGTGGGGTGAGGAGCGGAATCGATGAACTTGGAGGAGCTGCGCGCGGAGGTCGATGCGGGCGTCGTCGACACCGTGCTGCTGGCGCTGACCGATATGCAGGGTCGCCTGCAGGGCAAGCGTCTGACCGCGCGCCACTTTCTCGCCGAGGTGACCGAGCACGGGGCCGAGGCTTGCAACTACCTGCTCGGCGTGGACGTCGACATGAACACGGTCTCCGGCTATGAGCTGTTCTCTTGGGAGCGCGGGTACGGCGACTTCGTGCTGCGCCCGGACCTCGCGACGCTGCGCACGGTGCCCTGGCAGGAAGGGACGGTCGTGTGTCTCGCCGACGTCGTCTGGGAGGACGGCACCGAGGTCCCGGTATCCCCGCGCCAGGTGCTACGCCGCCAGCTCGCGCGGTTGGCCGAGCGCGGCTGGAGCGCGAACGCGGGGACCGAGCTCGAGTTCATCGTGTTCCGCGACACCTACGAGGACGCGTGGGGCAAGGGCTATCGCGAGATGCAGCCCGCGAACCTCTACAACGTCGACTACTCGCTGCTCGGGACCGCCCGCGTCGAGCCGCTGCTGCGCCGCATCCGCAACAGCATGGAAGCCGCCGGGATGGTCTGCGAGGACTCCAAGGGCGAGTGCAACTACGGCCAGCACGAGGTCAACTTCCGCTATGCCGACGCCCTGCGAACGGCCGACGAGCACGCGATCTACAAGAACGGCGTGAAGGAGATCGCGGCGCTGGAGGGGATGTCGGTCACGTTCATGGCGAAGTACGACGAGCGCGAGGGCAACTCTTGCCACATCCACTTCTCGCTCGCTGACGCCGAGGGGCCACTGTTCGAGCGCGAGCAGGGGCTGTTCGAGTCATTTCTCGCGGGTCAGCTCGCCGCGCTGCGCGAGCTGACGCTGCTGCTCGCGCCGAACATCAACTCCTACAAGCGCTACGCCGCCGCGACGTTCGCGCCGACCGCGGTCGCCTGGGGTCGCGACAATCGGACCTGCGCGCTGCGCGTCGTCGGCCATGGGGCCTCGCTGCGCTTTGAGAACCGCGTCGGCGGCGCCGACCTGAATCCCTACCTCGCGCTAGCCGCGATCATCGCCGCGGGACTGCACGGTGTCGAGCACGGGCTGGAGTTGGAGCCCGCGTTCGAGGGCAACGCCTACCAGGCGGAGGAGAAGCCGCGCGTGCCGGGCACGCTCAGCGAGGCACGCGACCTGTTCGCGCAGAGCGCGCTTGCCCGCGCGGCGTTCGGCGATGACGTGGTCGATCACTACGTCAACGCGGCCGCCGTCGAGCTGGCGGCGTTCGGAGCGGCGGTCACCGACTGGGAGCGCTTTCGGGGGTTCGAGCGATTGTGAGACCACTCGTGCTCGCTCGTCGCCTGAGAGTCGAGTGATCGTGAGTGAGGCTGTCCTTTCGGCGACAACGGTCTTCGCGCCGGTGCGCTCACAGACCGCGTTTGAGGAGACGGTTGAACGTCTCGGGACCGCGATCAAGCTCGGGCTCCTGCCGCCCGGCGCGCGGCTCCCCGCCGAGCGCGAGTTGTGTGCACGGCTCGGAATCGCGAGATCGACGCTGCGCCAGGCGCTCACCGCTCTGACCCAGAGTGGGCATGTCCGCGCGACGCGCGGGCGCGGCGGCGGCACGTTTGTCTCCGATCCGCTGCCTCCGGCCGAGCCGCCCTCGCACGAGGTGCTCGCGCTGTGGCGTGAGACCTGCGACGAGCGGCTCGCGGTCGAGCTTGGCGTCGTCGTCCTCGCAGCCGAACGCGCCGAGGAGGGCGACGTCGAGGCGCTCGAGCAACTCGTTGCCGGTCTCGAGGACGTGCTCGAAGACTTCCCCGCCTACCGGCAAACCGACGTGCGCTTTCACGTCGCGCTCGCCGAAGCGACGCGCTCGCCGAGACTGGCGCGGGCGATGACCGACGCGCAGGGGGCGATGACCGACCTGATCGCCTACATCGCCCATCCCCCCGAGGTGCTCGCCTCTTCCAACGCCCAGCACCGACGGATCGTCGCCGCGGTCCGTGCGCGCGACCCAGTCCGCGCCGCCGCGGCGATGGCCGAGCACCTGCAAGGCACCGAGCGCGTTCTCGCCGGGCTGTTGCCGGGCGGCTGAAGCGGAGCTGGAGAACTTTCGCTCGCCGCCCTTGACTTCGATCCGCGCAAGAGCGTATTGTCACGAGCGAAGGGCCGAAGAGCAAACCTTTACTCCTTGGGGGGAGCGCGAATGAGCACTGCCGAAACTTTGACCGGCGACGAGCAGCGTCTAGCGGAGTTGGGTTATAAGCAGGAGCTGAGCCGCTCTTGGAGTGGGTTTCAGAACTTCGCGATCTCCTTCACGATCATCTCGATCCTCGCGGGCTGCTTCACGACCTACGGCCAGGCGTGGAACAACGGCGGGCCGGTCGCGATCTCGTGGGGCTGGCCGCTGATCTCAATCCCGATCCTGATCATCGGCTTCTGCATGTCCGAACTGGTCTCGGCCTACCCGACCGCGGGCGGCATCTACTGGTGGGCGTCGAAGCTCGGCGGCGCGGGCTGGGGCTGGTTCACCGGCTGGTTCAACCTGATCGGCCTGATCGCCGTGACCGCCTCGGTTGACTACGGCGCTTCGCTGTTCTTGAACTCGGTGCTTGGTCTTTACGAAGTCGGTTGGTTCAACGGCACCTCCGCCGATGCCACGGCGTTCCTACACGGCACGTTCTTCCTATTCCTGATCGTGCTCGCGCTGCACGCGGTCGTGAACATCGCCGGCAGTCATCTGGTTGCGCGCATCAACGGCGTCTCGGTGTGGTGGCACGTCGCGGGCGTGCTTGCGATCCTGATCGTGCTGATCGCGGTGCCGGCGCATCACCAGAGCTTTGACTTCGTGTTCACGAAGCGCTTCAACAACTCCGGCTTCGGGATGCACATGTACTGGTTCTACATCTTGCCGCTCGGCTTTCTGCTGACGCAGTACACGATCACGGGCTTTGACTCGTGCGCGCACATCTCCGAGGAGACGCACGGAGCCTCGACCGCGGCGGCGAAGGGCGTGTGGCGCTCGATCCTGTACTCGGCGATCTTCGGCTGGATCCTGCTGCTCGCGCTGACGTTCGCCGCGACGCACGTCGATGCGATCAACAAGCAGGCCGCGGCGGGCGCCTATGTCTCGATCGCGATCCTCAACACGGCGATGAGCCCGGCCTGGGTCAAGTTCGTGCTGATCATCTCGACGGTCGGGCAGCTGTTCTGCGGCGCGGCTTGCCTGACCAGCGCCTCGCGCATGTGTTACGCGTTCAGCCGCGACGGCGCGATCCCGGGCTGGCGCATCTGGAGCAAAGTCAACGCGAAACGCGTGCCGACGAACGCGGTCATCTTCATGGCGCTGCTCGCGGGGCTGATCACGGTGCCCGCGTACTTCCCCAGCAAGAAGGGCGAAGCGATCGAACCGGTCGCGTTCTTGGCGGTCGTGTCGATCGCGGTGATCGGGCTCTACATCGCCTACGTGATCCCGATCTACCTGCGCTGGCGGATGGGCGACGCGTTCGAGCAAGGGCCTTGGAACAACGGGCGCAAGTGGAAATGGATGAACCCCTTCTCGACGATCTGGGTCGGGCTGATCACGATCATCTTCATCCTGCCGCTCTCGCCGGGCGGCGTGCCGTGGCGCAAGGAGTTCGACTGGAGCCTCGTCAACTACGCACCGCTCGTGACGGGCGGCCTGACGCTCGCGGTGGGTCTGTGGTGGCTGATCAGCGCGCGTAAGTCGTTCACCGGACCGCGGCACACGATCTCTGAGCTCGACGCCGAGCTTGGCGGTGGCGCGGTCGCGGCGCAATCGCCATAGTCAGTCGCCGATGAGCGCCACCCTGTCCGTGATTGAGCCCGCGACCGAGGCGGTGCTCGCGGAGGTCCCGCGCGCCGGCGTCGAGGACGTCGACGCGGCGGTGGCTGCCGCAAAGACGGCGCTGCCGGCATGGCGCGCGCTCGACCCCGGGCCTCGCGCGGCATTGCTGCACGACCTTGCTGACGCGCTCCAGGAGCGCCTGGAGGAGCTGGCCGTGCTGGAGGCGCGCAACGCCGGCAAGCCGATCGGTGACGCGCGTGGAGAGATCGCGATGGTCGTGGACACGTTCCGTTACTACGCGGGCGCGCCTGAGCGACTGCTGGGCGAGACGATCCCGGTCGCGGGCGGACAGGCATGGACGGTGCGCGAGCCGCTCGGGGTCGTCGGGCTGATCACGCCGTGGAACTTCCCCCTGGCGATCGCCTCGTGGAAGTTGGCTCCCGCGCTCGCGGCGGGTAACACGGTCGTGCTCAAGCCCGCCGAGCTGACGCCGCTGACCGCGTTGCGCTTCGCGGAGATCGCGCGCGAGGCCTGCGTGCCAAAGGGCGTGGTCAACGTAGTCGTCGGACCGGGATCGAGCTGCGGCGCGCGCTTGGTCGAGCACCCGGATGTGGCAAAGATCGCCTTCACTGGCTCAACCGAGGTCGGCCGGGCGATCGCCGCGAGCGCCGCGCAGACGATCAAGCGCGTGACGCTCGAGCTGGGCGGGAAGTCCGCGAACGTGATCTTCGCCGACGCCGACCTGGAGGCCGCGGCGGCTTCTGCGCCCGGCGCGGTGTTCGGCAACGCGGGCCAGGACTGCTGCGCGCGTTCGCGGATCCTCGTGCAGCACGAGGCGCTCGATCGCTTCATGGAGCTATTCGGCGCGGCGGTCGAAGGGATGACCGTGGGCCAGCCGCTCTCGGAGGGTACGCAGATGGGCCCGCTGATCTCGGCAGATCAGCGCGCGAGCGTCGCCTCGTTTGTGGATGAGACCACGCCTGTCGCGGCCCGCGGGCGCGCCCCCGACGGCCCGGGGTTTTGGTTCGCGCCGACCGTGCTCGCGCCGATCGACCCCGACTCCCGCGTCGCCCGCGAGGAGATCTTCGGGCCGGTCGCGGCGGTGATCCCGTTTGCCGACGAGGCCGAGGCAGTGCG
Source organism: Solirubrobacteraceae bacterium (assembly GCA_035507305.1). Taxonomy (GTDB): domain Bacteria; phylum Actinomycetota; class Thermoleophilia; order Solirubrobacterales; family Solirubrobacteraceae; genus Palsa-744. The sequence goes on from DATJOE010000082.1 coordinate 11,471, forward strand.
CCTGGCAAACGACACGATCTATGGCCTGTCGGGCTCGGTGTGGACGCGCGACGGCGCGCGCGCCCTGCGCGTCGCACGGGCGATCGAGACGGGCGTGATTTCGCTGAACTCGAACAACTCGGTGCGGGTGACAACGCCATTCGGCGGGTTCAAGCAGTCGGGCTACGGGCGCGAGCTGGGACCGCGCGCGCTCGACGCCTACACCGAGACGAAGACGATCTACTACGCGACCGGGTAACACGGAGGTCAAGGGATGAGGCTCGAGGGAAAGGTGTGCGTAGTCACGGGCGCGAGCGGAGGGATCGGCGCCGCGACCGTCGCGCTGTTCGAACGCGAGGGGGCGCGCGTGGCGGGTGTGGATCTCGCGCCGGGCGCGCCGGGCGAGATCTCAGTGCAGGTCGACGTCAGCGACGAGCACCAGGTGCGTGAGATGTACGCGAGCGTCGCTGAGCAACTCGGGCAGATCGACGTGCTGTTCAACAACGCGGGCATCTCTCCGCCCGATGATGCCTCGGTACTAGACACAGACGTTGAGGCTTGGGAGCGCGTGCAGCAAGCCAACCTGCGCAGCGTGTTCCTCTGCTGCAAGCACGGCATCCCACACCTGCTCCAGGCCGGCGGCGGATCGGTGATCAACACGGCGTCGTTCGTCGCGGTGATGGGCGCGGCGACTTCACAGATTTCCTACACGGCATCCAAGGGCGGTGTACTCGCGCTCTCACGCGAGCTTGGCGTGGAGTTCGCCAGGCGCGGCGTTCGCGTCAACGCGCTCTGCCCAGGGCCGGTCGACACGCCGCTGCTACAGGAGCTGTACGCCGCGGATCCCGAGCAGGCCGCGCGGCGCCTCGTGCACGTGCCGATCGGCCGCTTCGCGCGAGCGGAGGAGATCGCGAGCGCGGCGCTGTTCCTCGCCTCGGACGAGTCCAGCTACGTGACCGCTTCGACGTTCCTCGTCGACGGAGGTCTGTCGGGCGCCTACACGACGCCGCTGTAGCGTGGAACCGCATGAAGGCGGTCTCACACGACGATGACTCGGGCCCGCTCGGCGACGTTTCGTTCGCAGCGCTGAGCGCCGGTATCGATCTCGAGCGCGCGGCGCAGGCCGTCACGCGCGGCGCGGTCCAGACTCCGTTGGTCGCAAGCGAGGAGCTCAGCGAGAGCGCCGGCGGCCCGGTGCTGTTGAAGGCCGAGTCGTTGCAGGTGTCGGGCTCGTTCAAGCTGCGCGGGGCGCTCGCGAAGCTCAACGCCCTCGGCAAAGACTCGCAAAAGGGGCTGATCGCGGCGAGCGCCGGTAACCACGCTCGCGCGCTGGCCCAAGCCGCGCGCATCGAGGGTGTGTCCTGCGAGGTGTTCATGCCGCGTGACGCGCCCGTCTCGAAGGTGGCCGCGGTGCAGCGGCTCGGCGCTCACGTCGAGTTGGGCGGCGGCTCGGTCGAGGAGGCGCTGGAGCTGGCCCGTACCCGGGCGGGTGAAACCGGCGCGATGCTCGTCCACCCCTTCGATGACCTCGACGTGATCGCTGGTCAGGGCACGCTTGGCCTTGAGCTACTGCGCGAAGTTCCCGACCTCGCGCGGGTAATCGTGCCCGTCGGAGGCGGTGGCTTGGCGAGCGGCGTCGGCCTCGCGCTGCGTCGCGAGCGACCCAAGGTCGAGCTGGTCGGGGTGCAGGCAAGCGCCTGCGCCCCGCTCCTGCCCGCGCTTCGCGACGGCAGCCTCGGCGAGGTGCCCGAGGTCCCCGCCGCCGCGACGATTGCCGACGGGATCGCACTCAAGCGTCCGGGCGCGATCACACTGCCTTTGCTGCGTGAGCTGCTTGCGTCTGTCGAGACCGTAAGCGAGGAGCAAATCGCCGACGCGATCGTGCTGCTCGCGGAACGATCCAAGCTCGTCGCCGAGGGTGCCGGCGCAGTCGCGGTTGCCGCCACAATGAACGGAGGACTCGCGCCCGTGCGGGGCACGACCGTCGCGGTCGTTTCGGGCGGCAACGTCGACAACGGCCTATTTGCCTCCCTCCTGCGCCGTCACGAAACGGCCGCGGGACGACGGGTGCGCTTGCTCACGCGCGTGCCCGACCGCCCGGGCGGGCTCGCCGAGCTGCTGCAACTCGTGGCGAGCACGCGCGCGAACTTGCTCACGCTGGAGCACCTGCGCGAGGCCGTGTCGCTGAACGTGCGCGAGACCGGGGTCGAGCTGACGCTGGAGACGCGTGGACCCGAACACACCGAGCAGGTCTGCGCCGCGCTGGAGCGAGCCGGCTACGAGGTTACGCTGGAGTAGCTGCCCGACCGCTCCGGCATGTGTCATCGCGCCTGTCGTCGCTCCGCGCGTCGCCCCGCGCCGCGCGACTAGAGCGATCGATCTAGGATTTGCCGGGGACGGCACTAACGAAAGGAGCGCAAGATGACCGAAACGAGTCGAGATCGAGAGGATCGAAGGTCGAGTCGTTGGGCGACGTTTGCGCTCGGAGCGCTCGCGGCAGTCGCGGGCCGTGGCCTGCTAACGCGCGCGATCCTGCTCAAGTTGCGCCACGATCTACGTGCGCTAAACGCCGGGGACTACCGCCCGCTGCTGGCCGGTTACGCCGATGACGCGGTGCTCAGTTTCAATGAGGGCGCGCATCGCTGGGCGGGCGAGCATCGCGGCAAGGCGGCAATCGAGCGGTTCTTCCAGGACTTCGTCGCCGCCGGGTTGAAAGGGGAGATCACCGAGCTGTTCTTCGCCGGGCCGATCTGGCGGCTGACGCTGATGATCCGCTTCGACGATCACGCCCACGGTCCGGACGGCGCGGAGCTGTATCGCAATCGCACCGCGCTGATCGCTTACACGCGGTGGGGCAAGATCGTTCGGCAGCAGGACTTCTATGAGGACACGGAGCGCATCGGCGTGTTGGACGCCCGGCTGACCGAGCTGGGTGTGATGCCGGCCGCGGCGTAGGCCGCTGACCCAGGTGTGTGTGCCGTGCGGCTGACGCCCGACGCGCTCGCCTACGTCAGCGTAGGCTCCGCTGCGTGAACACCTCTCCTCGCGCGATCCATCACCTCAGCTGCGGCACGATGTGCCCGCATGGTGGCCGCCTGGTCAGTGGCGAAGGCGGTTTCTCTGACCAGGCGCGGATCATCTGCCACTGCCTGCTGATCGAGGGCGCGGAAGGTCTCGTGCTCGTGGACACGGGCTTCGGTCTCGAGGACATGCGCAACACACGCCGCCTCGGGCTGATCTTCGACACGCTGTTTCGCCCGCAGAGCCGTGAGTCCGAGACGGCGATCGAACAGGTGCGGGCGCTCGGCTTCGATCCCGGCGACGTCCGCCACATCGTCGCGACGCACCTCGACGTGGACCACGCGGGTGGCCTACCCGACTTCCCCGAGGCTCAGGTGCACCTGCTCGGACTGGAGCTGCGGGCCGCGCTTCACCCGAGCCTGCGCGAACGCGAGCGGTATGTCGCCGCGCACTGGGCGCACGGACCTCGATGGGTCGAGCACTCGGTCGAAGGCGACGAGTGGCAGGGTTTTGAGAGCGTGCGCATCCTGCCCGGTAGCGACGCCGAGATCTTGCTCGTGCCGTTGGTCGGCCACACGCGCGGTCACACGGGGGTCGCGATCAAGCACGACGACCGCTGGCTGATGCACTGCGGCGACGCGTTCTTTCACCATGGCGAGCTGCAGACCCCTCCGAGCTGCCCCCCGGTGCTGCGAGCGTTCGAGCAGGTCAACTCGGTCGACAACGCGGCGCGCAAGCGCAACCAGGAGCGGTTGCGCGAGCTGGCCGAGCGGACCGTCGGCGAGGTCGAGCTGTTCTGCTCGCACGACCCCGCGATGCTGCCCGCGGGTTAGCCGTACATCGCGTCGATCTGCGACGCGTACTTCTGCGCGATCGGCTTGCGCTTGAGCTTCATCGTGGGCGTCAGCTCGTCGCCTGCCGGCAACCAGTCGCCCTCGACGATATGGAACTTCTTGATCTGTTCCACGCGCGCGAGCTTAGTGTTGGCGGCGTCGATGCCCTCCTGCACGGCTGCCCGCACTCGCGCGTCGCCCGCGAGCTGCTCCAGCGCCGTCTGCTCGATTTCCTGCGACTGCGCCCACATCGGTGCGAAGTCGGGGTCGAGCACGATCAGCGCCGTGTTGTAGGGGCGCATGTCGCCGATGCAGCAGGCTTGCCCGATCAGCGGCGAGGCCGCCTTCAGCGCGGCCTCGATGTTCGCGGGTGACATGTTCTTACCGCCCGCGCTGATGATCAGCTCCTTCTTGCGGTCGACGATCTTCAGGTATCCGTCCTCGTCGAACTCGCCGATGTCGCCCGTGCGCAGGAAGCCGTCCTCAGTGAACGTCTCCGCGGTCTTCTCCGGCAGGTTGCGGTAGCCAAGCATCACGACGTCGGAGCGAATCAGCACCTCGCCGTCCTCGTCTAGCTTCAGCTCCACGCCCGGCGCGGCCGGCCCCACGGTGCCGAGCTTGATCCTCTCGCGTGGATTGCACGCGCCCGCGCCGCACGTCTCGCTCATGCCCCACAGCTCGGCGAGCGGCAGGCCGATCGAGTGGAAGAACTCGAGCACCTCGACGGGCGTGGGCGCCGCGCCGACGTTGATCGCCTCGACTTGGTCGAGGCCCAGCATCTGGCGCAGTCCCGAGAAGATCTCCGCGTCGGCGCGCTGCACCTGCTCGGCTAGGTCCTCCGGGACGGGCTCGCCTGACTGTTCGAGTCGCACCTTGCGCAAGCTCGCCTCCAGTGCCGTCTGCACCTTCGCACGCTGCTCCTCGGGTTGGGCCCCGAGCATCGTCTCCAGGCCGGCCTTCAGCTTCTCCCAGATGCGCGGCACCGCGAAGAACCAACTCGGGTGCACTTCGGGGAGGTAGGAGAGCACCTGGCGTGGGTCATCGCAGCAAGTCACCTGCAGCCCGAAGACGATCGGCAGGTAATGGTGCGCGGCCCGCTCGGCGATGTGCGCCGCGGGCAGCCAGGAGATCACGCGGCCGTCCTCGGGGAACTCGATCATCTCGTCGAGCCCCTCGACCGCCGCGAGCAGGTTGCGGTGGACTAGCTGCACGCCCTTCGGGGGGCCGGTCGTGCCCGAGGTGTAGATCAGCGTCAGCACGTCTGAGCCCTGTAGCTGTGCGACCGAGCCCTCGACGTCGAACTCGGGATTCGAGCCCTCGACTTCGCTGAGCGCGAGCGTGCCGGCCGGCGCCTCGCCATCGACCACGATCACGTGTTCGAGCAGCGGCGCCGCGGCCTTGGCCTCGAGCATCTGCGGGAGGAACTGCTGCTCGCAGATCGCGACCTTCGCTTCGGCGTCCGCGAGCAGGTAGCCGATCTGCTCGGGCGAGTAGGTGTTGTAAATCGAGAATGGGGTCGCGCCCAGCATCATCGTCGCCAAGTCGCAGAGGTGGAACTCGGGGCGGTTGGAGAGCATCAGCGCGACCGTGTCCGCGCGGCCGATACCCAGCTTCGCTAGGCCACCCGCAAGCGCGTCGACACGTTCGAGCAGTTGGCCCCAGCTAATCGCTACCGCGTCTTCCTTCGTTCGGATCGCGATCTGCTCTGGGCGCTCTCGCACCGTGTCACGGAACGCTTGGGCGACCGTCTGCGCCTCGATCGAAGCGGCGCGACCTCGCCCTTGCGTAGGCGCCTGCACCTCTGTCACACCGCTCTCCATTGCTGCACTCCTCCCGTTCGGACGATCCCCATCTGCACCCACTCAGAACTTCAGCATACGCCGCGCTTGGCTGCGCGGCCAGCGAGGCTTTCGCGGCGCGGCCGCCCAGGTCCTCGCCAACGCCGTCCGGGGTCTACACGCGATAGCGCTCGAGCGCTTCGCGGCGAGCCTGGGCGTGCTCGACGATCGGTCGCGGATAGTCCTCGCCGATCGCGCACGCGGCCTCTCGCTGCACCTCGACGGGCATCGTCCACGGCTCGCGTAAGTACTCCTCGGGCACGCGCGAAAGCTCGGGCACGTAACGGCGCACGTAGCGCCCATCCGGGTCGTACGTCTCCATCTGGCGGGTGGGGTTATAGATGCGGCGAAAGACCGGCTGGGGGTCGGTGCCGACCGATGCGATCCATTGCCAGTTGCCGTTGTTGTTTGCCTCATCGCCGTCGACGAGCAGACGCATGAAGTGTCGCTCGCCCCAGCGCCAATCGATCCCGAGGTCCTTCGTGAGGAACGAGCCAACGACGAGCCTCGCGCGGTTGTGCATCCAGCCTTCCTGCTGCAGCTGGCGCATCGCGGCATCGACCAGGGGGTAGCCCGTGCGCCCCTCACACCAACGCTCGAACGCGACGCGCGCGCGACTCCATCGCATGCCGCGATAGCGCTCCTGGAACTCGCTGCGCGCGTTCTTTGGGAAGTGCAGCAGCACTTGCTGGTGAAAGTCGCGCCAGCAGAGTTGGCGCCGGAACGCTTTGGCGCCGGCCCCCGTTGGCAAGCGCGCCTCGACCTCACGGGGCGACACACAGCCGAAGCGCAGGTAAGGCGAGAGGCGCGAAGTCGCATCGTCGCCCAGCGCGTCGCGGCCCTGGCCGTAGCCGTGCACATCGCTTTCCAGGAAACGTCGAAGGCGCTCGCGCGCGCTGCGCTCGCCACCGCGCGGCGGGCGAGCGACCTCCTGCTTGAGGCCGAGTGCTTGAAGCGAGGGAACTCGGCCCTTGCTCAGGCGCGCGGGCAGCGGCGGGAGCTTGCGCGGGGCGCCCAACACCTCACGTCGCTCGACCTGCTCCCAAGTGCGATGGAACGGCGTGAAGATCGTGTAGGGCTTGCCGGCCTGCGTGCGCAGCTTGCCGACCTCGTCCACCGCGCACAGGCCCGGATGCCCATGCAGCTCGACGCCATCGTCCGTGAGCGCCTCGTGCACGCGAGCGCCACGAGTTCGGGCAAAAGGCGTGATGTCGCTCGAGAAGTGCAGTGCGCTCGCTTTGGTCTGCCGCGCCAGCTCGCGCAGCTCACGCTCGGGTGGGCCGTGGCGCAGCACGAGCCCGCTCCCGCGCGCGCGCAGCTCCGCGTCGAGGTCCGCGAGGCACTCCAGCAGGAACTGCGTTCGGGGACCCGAGGCGTGGCGGCCGTGCAGAAGTCGATCGTCCAAGCAGAAGACCGGCACGACACGCTCGTGCTCGCCGAGTGCCGCGCGCAGCGCCGGATGGTCGTGCACGCGCAGGTCGCGCCTGAACCAGACGATCGCCGTCACGGAGAGTCGCCGGGCGGGTCGGCCGGGGTCGGGCCGCTTGGGTCCGTTGAGCCCGGGTCACCCGGAAGGCTCCTCGGGCCCGGGCCGCCGGGGAGGCTCGTCGGGCCGGAGCCACCGTTCGTCCGGCCGATGCCTGCCTTGCGCGCGGCCCACTCCTCGACATCGAGCCGGTAGAGCATGTGGCGACGTAGGAACATCGGGCGGGCGAACGGATGAACGAAGTCGTCAGCCCGATCGCGGCGCATGCCGATCCGCTTCATCACCGCCTGCGAGCGCACGTTCGGCATGCTCGTCATCGAGACGATTTCGCTGAGTCCGCCCCGCTCGAAGCCGAAATGAAGCGCGGCCCGGGCGGCCTCGCTTGCGTACCCGTGCCCCCAAACCAGGTGGGCAAGGCGCCAGCCGATCTCGACCGCGGGCGTGAAGTGCGCTTCAAACCCGACCGCGTTCAGCCCTGCCATCCCGATCAGCCCGCCCCCGTCGAGTCGTTCCACGGCCCACAGGCCGTAGCCGTACGCGGCGAAGTGCCCTTCCAACTCCTCGATGTAGGCGTCACTTTGCGCGCGCGTGAGCTTTCCCGCCAACAGCTCCATCACGCGACGGTCTCCGTTGATCGCCGCGAACGGCTCGCGGTCCTCGGGTCGCCAGCCGCGCAGCAGCAGCCGCTCGGTTCGCAGTTCCGGCGGCGGGCTCGTCGCGCTCATCAGGTACCCGCCTTAGGCACCGAGCAGCTCGTGTCGACGTAGGAAGTCGATCTGATCGGCGACCACGCGCTCGGGACCCTCGCCGACGAACGCGCCGAAGTGATCGTAGGGGTAGCGCTGCAGCTCGCCGCGCGGCGCGCGCTGAGCCAGTCGCTCGACGGCCTTGGCCGAGACCGAGACGTCCCGCTCGCCCAGGCCGACCCACAGCGGCGCGCGCAGACGGCGCGCCTTGGTCACGGGGCGAACCGCCGCGACCGAGAGGAACACCCCGGGCGAGATCTCGTTGCGCCACGGCGAGTTGGTGGGCACCGACGCCGCGAACCCGTCCGCCTCGCCTACGAGCGCCATCGCCGCGTACTCTCCCGGTTGCCCGGTGACCGGAACGAGGTTGTGGCGGCCGAGCTGGTCGGCGAGCGCGCGGGGCGTGAGCCACGCGGAGAGCGCGGGCGGCGTGGTGAGCGCGCGGGCCAGGCCATCGACCATCGGGCACAGCGTCATTGCCGCGGCGATCCGCGCGTCGCCCAGCGCGGTCTCCACGACGTGGCTGCCGCTGAAAGAGAACCCCCAAAGCACGATGCGCTCCGGGTCCACGCGCTCCAGCGCGCGCGCGAATGCCACGGCGCTCAGCCAATCCTCTCGTTGGGCGCGCGTGCGAAAGCGCTGACGGGGCTCGCCGCCCGAGTCGCCGAGGTAGCGATGGTCAAACACCAGCACCGCCGCGCCCGCCTGGGCGAGCCGCTCGGCGTAGGCCGGTAATCCGTCATGGCGGGTAAGCGAGAAGCCGTGCGCCATGACCACGAAGCACGTTGGCTCTCTGGCCGGCTCGTACAGCCACGCCGCGCAATCTGCGTCGCCCGATCGAAACGTGAGATCCCTCCGCTCCATCCGCGAAGCCTAGCCCGGCCCGCGCGAATAGCATGCGAACGATGATCGTCGTAACCGGCCGTATGCGGATCGAACCCGAGCACCGCGAGCGCTACGCCGAGGTGACCACTGAGATGTGCCGTCGCTCGCGCGAGGAGCAGGGTTGCGAGGGCTACCGCGTCTATGGCGAGCTGGAGCAGGAGGGTCGCTACGTGATCGTCGAGGAGTGGGCCGACGAGGAGGCCCTGCAGCGCCACTTCGGCGAACCCCACACGCGAGAGTTTCTGACTGCTCTGTTTCCGCTGCTCGCCGAGCCGGCGGACGCGCTGTTCCACACGGTGGCCTCGACGCGTCGGCTCGACCCTCAGCGCGGGCTGATCGCGCTGGACTGATCAGCCGCCGATCCGCGCGACGCCGTTCACGTCCTCGCCCGCGATCAGACGGAACTCGTTGCGCGCGCCCGCGCGCCGCGCTTCGCGATAGGCGCGGTACTCCTCGCTCTCATAAAAATCGTTCGCGGCCTCGCGCGAAGGCCACTCGATGACCAGCATCACTTGCGGCACGGTTCGCTCGCCCTCGAGCTGCTCGATCTGGGCAGTGCGCGCGAGGTAGCGCCCGCCGTAACGTTCGACCATCGGCGTTACGTCGTTGACGTAGTCACCGACCCAGGCAGGATCGGTCACGTCGAGCTCCGCCACGGCGTAGTACTTCACGGCCTTCCCCCTATCGCTCGCTTGATCGCCAATACTGCCAGTGTGCTGATCGAGTTGCGTGCGCTGCGCGAAGGCGATGAGCTTCCCCTGCGAACGATCCTCGCCAGCGCGGAGGTCGCCCGCTGGTGGGACGAGCCCGAGCCGGGATTTCCCTGGGACGACGAGCCCGAGGCGACGCGCTTTGCGATCGAGCACGATGGCGCGCTCGTCGGCATGGCGCAGTTCTGTGAGGAGCCGACGCCGAAGTATCGACACGCCGCGATCGATCTGTTCCTCGACCCCACAGTGCACGGGCGGGGGATCGGCACCGAGGTCGTGCGACGCCTCGTGCACATCTTGGTGCACGAGCGCGGGCATCATCGCGTGACGATCGACCCAGCGTCCGAGAATCATGCAGCGATCCGTGCCTATGAGAAGGCCGGCTTCCGGCGCGTGGGGGTGATGCGTGGCTATGAGCGCGACTCCGGCGGGCAGGGTTGGCACGATGGCCTGCTGATGGAGCTGATCGCCCTCGAGGATCGCCCGTAGACTTGGCCGCGATGGAGTTCGGGAAGATCGAAAGTGCCGGGCTGCCCTTCGTGGTCAGCCAGGAGGGCGAAGGCCCCGACGCCGTGCTCGTACATGGCTTTCCCGACACGCCGGACTCTTTCGCGGGGCTGCAGCGCGAGCTGGTGAACGCGGGTTGGCGCGTGACCGTGCCCTGGCTGCGCGGTTACCACCCCGAGACGATCGTGCCGGGCCGGCCATATGACGCCGAGACGGTGGGGCGCGACGGGCTCGCACTGCTGGACGCGATCGGCGCTCAGCGCGCGCTGTTCGTGGGACACGATTGGGGTGTCTTGATGTGCTACGCGGCCGCCGCGCTGGCCCCCGAGCGACTGCGGGGGATCGTGGCGATCGCGATCCCCCACCCAAGCCAGCTGCAGCCCACGCTCGCCTCGCTTTATTCCGCGCGTCATTTCCTTGCACTGAAGTTGCCGTGGGCGCAGGCAAGCACGCGCCGCCACGACTTCGCCTACCTGGACAAGCTCTATACGCGCTGGTCCCCGAACTGGTCTGGGCCAGAGCGTGACCGAAGCCTCGCCGATGTCAAGCAAGCATTCTCGAAGCCTGGCACTCTGCGCGGCGCGATCGACTATTACCGGGCACTGTCGCTCCGAGGGTCACCGCTGCTCGAACACCCGCCCGACGTACCGAACCTCGCGGTTGCGGGCACGGCCGACCTCGCACCCATCGAGCTCTATGACAACGTGCCGGAGTTGTTTCCTCCACCCAGCCGCACGCTGATCGTGCAGGACGCCGGGCACTGGGTGCATCGCGAGGACGAAGACACCGTGAATGCCGAGATCGTGCGCTTCGCGGGCGAGCTTTGAAGCAGGGCTGGCTCGAACTCGTCAGGCGTGCTTAGATTATGCGCTCGCGGGATCGAACTCCGCGAGCACATAGCAAACATGCGCCCGTAGCTCAGTGGTCAACGGTTCTCTTCGGGGAGCCAAAGAGCAGCGGTCTTTCAAGCCGCAGGCCGCGGGTTCGATTCCCGCCGGGCGCACTGCACCGTACGACGTCAGGGCCGCCGATGTTCGCCTACGCCCTTGACCCCTGGAGCCGGCCTGTGGGCCTCTCGGTCGGCCTCGTTCCTGCTCAGCCGTTCGGCTAAAACGCCTTTCGTCGAACCCGAACGCAGGCTGTGATGAATGTCTTATTTCCGACTGCTGCCTATGTACTTGGGGATACGTTCGATAGATCGGTACCTCCATTGACATTCCACGTAAAACATGATTTATATGTCGCAGCGGGAGCAGTGGTTCCGCCCATTCGGAGACATTGCGGTCGAGTGGTGTGAGGGTAAGAGCGACAAGGGGCCTTCATGGTTCTTGGTTCAGGTAGGCGGCAGGGCCGGGGAGAGGGAGGACGGCGATGAGGCTGTCCGTTTGCCAGGAGCAGCGCATGCTTCGCGCGCTGCACGGTCGCTGGCCCTACCGACGCTCGCACTGCCGGCACGACTTGCATTGGCTCGTGCGCGTCAGGGCGCCGTCGAGATGGTGCTCGACGGGACGCGCGCATTCGATGGCGGGATTGCCGGCGCATAGCCGGCGACCTCACGGCGGTTGAGGGACGCCGCGGGGCGTTTACCCGGCGAGCCCCGAGAGGGGCGTCCGGGAAGCACGCAGGGGCGGGTGGCGATCCGGGGGGCCACCCGCCCTAGCCGCGTTCTCACTCACGGCGTCGAGCAACCTCGCCCAAGCCGCGCGCGGCAGGTCATGACCCATGCCCTCGATCGTCACGAGCTTCGCGCCCTTGATCGCGCGCGCGGTCGCGCGGCCGCCCGACGGGTGCACGAGCGGATCGGCCGTCCCGTGGATCACGAGCGTCGGCGCGGTGATTTTTCGCAGTTCGCGCGTTCGGTCGCCCGAAGCGATAATCGCCGCGAGCTGACGACCTGGCCCCGCAACATCGTGGTCACGTTCATAGCTGATCCCGGCCAGCTCTCGGATCTCGTCGGGCTCGCGCGGCATGCCTGTCGAGCCGATCGCCGCAAACAGGCGCGCGCCGTGCGCGACGTACTCATCGAACCCCGCCGGGCGTCGGCGCAAGAAGAGCGGATAGAGACGCAGTGCGGGCTGGCCGCTCGTGAGCGCGCCGGTGCTCGACATGATCGAAGTCAGCGAGCGGACATGCTCGGGATGGCGCGCGGCGAGCGTCTGCGCGATCATCCCGCCCATCGAGGCGCCGATCACGTGCGCGGGCGAGAGGCCTAGCTCGCGCAAAAGCCCCGCCGCATCCTCGGCCATGTCCCCGAGCGTGTAGCGCGCCGCGCGCTTGGAGCGCAGCAACAGCTGTGTCACGCTAGGCGGCGGTCCGCCCATGTGCGTCGAGCGACCGATGTCGCGGTTGTCGAAGCGCACGACGTAGAAGCCGCGGGCCGCGAGCTGGCGGCAGAAGTCCTCGTGCCAGGCCACCATCTGCGTGCCGAGCCCCATGATCAGGAGAGCAGGCGGGTTCGAGCGCTCGCCGAAGGTCTCGTAGCAGAGCGTGATGCCGCGGCCGACATCGCAAAATCGCTCATCCATAATCCATGGACTGTAGCGCTCGGGTGGCCTCGCGGAACGCTCTCACCTCGCTAGGATCGGCCCTATGGACGAACGCGAGATCCGCGCGCTGTCGATCGACACGATCCGCGGCCTGGCGATGGACTCCGTGCAGAAGGCCAACGCGGGCCACCCCGGCACGGCGATGGCGCTCGCCCCGCTCGCCTACACGCTGTTCAAGCGTTTCCTGCACGTGAACCCGCAGGACACCGACTGGCCCGACCGCGACCGCTTCGTGCTGAGCTCGGGCCACGCGTGCGTGTTGCAATATTCGTTGCTTCATCTCTGCGGTTGGGATCTGACCCTCGACGACCTCAAGCAGTTCCGTCAGTGGGGTTCGCGCACTCCAGGGCACCCCGAGCGGGGCCACACTCCCGGGATCGAGGTGACGACCGGCCCGCTGGGCCAGGGCGTAGGCAACGCGGTCGGCCTGGCGCTTGCAGAGCGCTTCTTGGCCGAGCGCTTCAACCGCCCCGGGCATGAGCTGGTCGATCACCACACCTACGCGATCTGCTCGGACGGGGACCTGATGGAGGGGATCAGCCAGGAGGCGGCCTCGATCGCAGGACACTTCAAGCTCGGCAAGCTGATCGTCTGCTACGACGACAACCGGATTACGATCGACGGCACGACCGCGATCTCGTTCGACTCCGAGAGTCACTTGGCGCGCTTTGCGGCCGAGGGTTGGCACGTCCAGCGAGTCGATGACTCCGAGGATGTCGAGGCGCTGACCCACGCGATCGAGACCGCGCGTGAACGCGAGGACAAGCCATCGTTCATCCAGATCCGCTCGCACATCGCCTACCCGGCGCCGAACGCGACCGACACCGCGAAGTCGCACGGCTCGGCGCTCGGCGAAGACGAGGTGCGCGCGACGAAGGAAGTAATGGGCTTCGACCCCGACAAGAAGTTTTGGGTCGACGACCGCGTCTATGAGCACATGTCGCTGCGCGAGAGCGGCACGACCGCGCAGCGCGAGTGGCAGGTGCAGCTAATGGAACCGTGGCGCGAGGCGTTCGCGGAGATGGCCGAGGACTGGGACCGCGCCTGGCGCGGCGAGCTGCGCGAGGGCTGGCGTGAGTCGCTGCCGACGTTTGAGCCCGGCGAAGAAATCGCGACGCGCTCGGCGGGGCAGAAGGCTATGCAGGCGTTCGCGGAGTACGGGCCGACGATGCTCGGCGGCGCCGCGGACTTGGTCGAGTCGACGAAGACGCTGTTCGAAGGCGGGGGCGAGTTCTCCCCGGTGCATGCAGGGCGCAACGTGCCGTTTGGGATCCGCGAGCACGGGATGGGCGCGATCGTCAACGGCGCGTGCGCGCATGGCGGCATCGTCAAGCCCTACGGCTCAACGTTCCTGATGTTCTCGGACTACATGCGCGGCAGCGTGCGTCTGTCAGCGTTGATGGACCTGCCCGTCGTCTGGGTCTGGACGCACGACTCGGTGGCGCTCGGCGAGGATGGCCCGACCCACCAACCGATCGAGCATTACGCCTCGCTGCGCGCGATCCCGCACCTATGGGTGATCCGCCCCGCGGACGCGAACGAGACCGCGGTCGCCTGGCGGGTGGCACTCGAACGAACCGATGGACCGGTGGCCCTGCTGCTCTCACGCCAGAACGTGCCGACGCTCGATCGCGGCGAGGTCACCTCGGCCGACGGCTTGGAGCGCGGTGGCTATGTGCTTTGGGACTCCACTGACTCTCAGCCCGAGCTGATCTTGATTTCTACGGGAGCCGAGGTGCCGACGACGCTGCACGCCGCGCAGAAGCTCGCGGGCGAAAACGTAAAAGTGCGCGTCGTCTCGATGCCTTGCTTTGAGCTGTTTGAAGCCCAGTCGCAGGAGTACCGCGACGAGGTGCTGCCGCCAGCGGTGCGGATGCGGCTCGCGGTCGAGCCGGGGGCGACGATTAGCTGGGGTAAGTGGGTCGGCCTCGACGGCGACGTGCTCGGCCTCGATCGTTTTGGGGCCTCAGCTCCGGGTACGACCGTGTTGGAGGAGCTCGGTTTTACCGACGAGAACATCGCGGCGCGCGCGCGAACGCTCCTTGATCGCGCTGCCGCGGCCACGCCGAGCTAAGAGAACTTTCGCCGAAAGGAGACCGCTGTGTCCACCGCCGAGAACCTCTCTCCGTTGCGACTGCTCTCGGCCCTCGGCCAGAGCGTCTGGATCGACTTCCTCTCACGCGAATCGAACCGCGACGGGCACCTGCAGAAGCTGATCGATGAGTACTCGGTCGTCGGCGCGACCTCGAATCCCTCGATCTTCCAGAAGGCGATGGCGTCAGGCGACGCCTACGAGCAGCAGTTGCGCGAACTCGACGACGGGCTCGCGATTAAGGACGTCTTCTGGGCGCTCGCGGAGCAGGACATCAAGGACGCCTGTGACCTGTTTCGACCGATCTGGGACGGGGGCGGCGCCCGCGACGGCTATGTCTCGCTCGAGGTCGACCCTGGCCTCGCCTACGACACGCTCGCCACGTACCGCGAAGCAATGAAGCTGCACAAACTCGTCGACCGCCCGAACTTGATGGTGAAGATCCCAGCGACGAAGCCGGGGCTCGCGGCGATCGAGGACGTGATCTCGAAGGGCCGTTCGATCAACGTCACGCTGATCTTCTCGCTGCAGCGCTACGAAGATGTCGCCGAGTCCTACGTCCGCGGTCTGGAGCGGCTCGTCGCGGAGGGCGGCGACCCGACGAAAGTCGCCTCGGTCGCGAGCTTCTTCGTCTCGCGGATCGACACCGAGGCCGACAAACGGCTCGACGAGCTCGGCGGTCACGATGAGCTGAAGGGAAAGCTGGCAATCGCGAACGCGCGGCTTGCCTATCAGCGGTACAAGGCGATCTTCACCGGACCTCGTTGGGAGTACCTGGAGTCGAAGGGAGCGACGCCGCAGCGCGTGCTTTGGGCCTCGACCTCGGTGAAGAACCCTGCCTACCGCGACACGCTCTACGTGGAGGAGCTGATCGGCCCCGACACCGTGAACACGATGCCCGAGGAGACCGTGCTCGACTTCGAGGACCACGGCCAGCCCGCGGCGCGGCTGGAGTCCGAGCTGCCCGAGGCACGCAAGCTGTTCGACGAGCTCGCGGCGGCGGGCGTGGATTACAAGGACGTCACCGACACGCTTGAGCGCGAGGGCGTTGAGAAATTCTCTGAGGCCTTCGACGAGCTGCTTAACGCGCTGGAGCAAAAGCGCGGCGCGCTCGCCGCAGCCTAGCCGCGCTGGACCACAGGCTCACGAGTAGGGCAGCGGGATCAGCACGGTGATCCGCAGCGGCCCGGCGGGAAACGCCGTGGCTTTGAAGGTGTAGGCGCGGTAGCTGCGCCCGCGCAAGACGACCGGCCCGCTTTCGGGTATCGGTCCGGGCGAGAAGCCGACGGTGCTCTTGACGAGCCGAGGTCCCACGTACATCAACACGTCGAGCCCCGCGAGCCGGTTCGCGAGTCGCTTATATCCCTCGTCGTCCTGGATCGAGAGCAGAAACTTGCCGATCGTGTGCCCGCCGAGGCGCAGCAGCGCTTGCACGGGGGCGAGCACGTAGGGCCCACCGACGTCGGCGAGCAAGCGACCGTCGTCCCCGGTCACGCGCAGACGCACTATGTGCTGGTGCAGCAACGCTTCGACTGCGCCGCGGGTAGCGCGCGGATCGCGCCGGGCGACGGCTTGAAGCAGCGCTCGATTGACCTGCACGCGATGGATCTGCGGGCCGGTGCGGCGCCCGGCCTCGCCGTCGTAGATCAGGTGGGCGACGCGCCTGATCGTGTTGAACGCGGTGTCGTTCGCGTCTTTGCCGCATAGAGGTTCGATCGAGTTCAGCGCACGCAGCAGGTACACCCGAACGGGCGCTCCGTCGGGGTAGGACCTCGCGGCATAGGAGGTGAACTGGTAGGGGACGTCCTCGCGAGTCAGGGTGCCTTGGGTCGGCAGGGGGCTCGCGGGCAGCGGGAACGAGCCGGCAATCGTCCGCGTGTCCGTGGGAGTCTCGGAGGCGCGGATCACCGTCAAGCCCTGCGCGATCCCATTGGTCTCGGCGACCAGACCGCCGGCGGCCCACACGCTGGTGACGTACCGCGCGAGCGGTCGCCGATGCTTCCCACTCAGGGTGCCATCGACGGGCGCGAGCGCGGGGCCACCGAGTTCGACGAGCACTTTGCCGGCACGTGTGATCCGGAGGTTCGTGAGATGTCCGGTCGCGATCAGCGCACGCCCAGCAGCCCGAGCGGCGCTCGCGTCGCCGACTTCAACGGCTTCGCGCAGGACACGCGAGCCCTCGATCATGTGCCGTGCGCTGGCGACCCGTTCGCTCTGGATTCCCTCGCGATAGACGCGCACAGCTACGTGACCGAGCGCGCCGAGTGCGGCGGCCCCGCACGAGCCGGGTGTCGCCTGGTCAACGTCCGCGCTTGCGTCCTCGCTCTCGGCGTGGCGAAGGCTCGCGCCGCAGCCGGTAAGCAGCAGCGTCGCGGCGAGGACAGCCGCAAGCAGCACCAGCGCGGCGACAACGCGAGGCGATCTCACGCGCGGAACCATCGAGGCCGATCCTAAGCGGCTGCTAACGGGACCGTTCCCGGGTAGCTTTCAGCTATGCCAATTGCGCTGATCACCGGCGCCTCCTCGGGCATCGGCGAGGCGAGTGCGCTGCGCCTCGCGCGGGCCGGCTGGACGGTGCTCGCGGGGGTGCGCAAACAGGAAGCGGGCGAGCGACTGCTCGACCGCCTGGGCGAGGGCGCCTCGGGACGGATCGAGCCGCTGATGCTCGACGTCACGGATGCCGGACAGATCGCGCAGGCGGTCGAGCGCGTGCGGTCGCTTGACCCTGGCGGTCCTGGCGAGGGCGCCTCGGGACGGCTCGACGCACTGGTCAACAACGCCGGGCTCGGCATCAGCGGGCCGCTTGAGCTGATCCCGATGGAGGAGATCCGCCGCCACGTCGAGGTGAACCTGCTCGCCCAGATCGCGGTCACGAAGGCACTGCTGCCCTCGCTTCGCGCGGCGCGGGGTCGGATCGTGTTCGTCTCCTCGGTCGGCGGTCGCGTCACGATGGCGTTCACGGGTCCCTACGCCGCCGCAAAGCACGGGCTTGAGGCGGTCGGTGACGCGCTGCGGGTAGAGCTGCGCTCCTCGGGTATCCAGGTCGCGCTGGTCGAGCCGGGCTCGGTCGCGACCCCGATCTGGGGGAAGTCGTTGGCGAGTGAACAGGAGATCGAGGTGCCGTCGCAGCTGCGCGAGCAGTATGGGCATGTCCCGGCGGCGATGGAGAAGAACATCCGGAACACCGAGAAACGCGGGGTGCCACCGGAGCATGTCGCACGCGCGATCGAACGCGCGCTCACGGCGCGGCGCCCGCGGACGCGCTACGTGATCGGTACGGACGCGCGCGCGATGATCACGCTGCGCAGATTGCTCCCGGACCGTGCGTTCGACTTGTTCTCGAAACGGGTGATGGGGGCCTGAGGCGGCCCCGCCGCGAATCGCAGACGGCACTTCTCACTACGCCGACGCATGGGTTAACTCCCGTCTGTGCGGTTCCTGCGAGTGTTCGTTGTCCTGACCTTGTTGTCGCTGCTCCTCGGCGCGAGCGCCGGCGCCTACACGATCGAAATCACGAAAGAAGACGAAGAATTCGCGAACCAGCAGGCGCGGAAAGCAGTCGAAGAGCGCGAACGCGAAATTGCGCAGGTGCACGCGGAAGAACGTGCGCGAGCCGAAGCGCTGGAACGAGAAGCCGCACAGGGGGCAGAAGTGGAAGCCCAAAGAGCCAGGGCTGAACAGGCTGAACTCGAAGCGAGCACGCGCGAAGCACAAGCCGAAGCGCAGGCCCTCGCCTGTCGCGTGCCTAGCCTGAGGGGCCACTCGCTGGCTGGCGCCCGGCGGTTGCTGCACGTTTCGAATTGTGCGCTCGGCGGCGTGCACGTTCGCCGCGGGAGCCACGGCGCGCTGGTCGTGGTCGGACAGGGGCTCATGGCGGGGGTGCATCGCCCATCGGGCACGCGGGTCACGATCGTCCTGGGACGCCAACGCGGCTAGCGCGCCGCACCTTAGGGCTAGCTCGGGGGCGGGTAAACCGCCAACCACGCGAACACACTGGTGCTGGCCGCGTGCGTTTGCAGCATCCCGGGCCGGGCGTTCTGCGGTTCGAGCGCTTCGCCGTTCCAGGAGAGCAGGTAGAGCCCTTGGCCGTTGCGCGAGCGTGCTTGAATGTTGCGCGCGTTGTCGGCGGCGAGTTGGTAGAGGGCGCGATCGTGGCGTAGGCCATAGAGCGCGAGCAGCCATTGCAGGTAGATCGCGTCGTACTGAGGGGAGAAGTCGAGCAAGTAGCCGAAGCGGCGCAGCGAGTTCGTCTTCTGCTGCTCGGAGTGCGTGCAGTCGTCGTGAACCCCCGTGAGATCGCAGAGCACGGCCTGGGCGTAGATCATGGGCCCCTCGGCGTAGTCGATCGGCGTCGGGTTCAAGCTGCTCCCGGCATACAGGCCGTCGGCAGAGCTGAAGCCGCTGGTATTTCCCCAGGCGAGGAACTTCCGTGCCTGCGCGAGCGCAAAGCTGGATTTCGTCTGCTGGTAGAGAAGTGTCGCGAGCAGCGTGTCGGACGCGAGCGCGGCACCGGCCTTGTAGGGATGGTGGGTGTTCCACCAGAGGCCACCTTCACGCGGGTCCCACCCGGCGGCGGCGATGTAGTTCAGCGCTCGCATCGCGTCGTTCAGCCAACGCTTGGAGCCGGTGGCAAGGTAGGCGTTCACGAAAGCGATGCCCCACCAGCCGTTGTCGTCGAACCAGGTCTCGGTTCCGGCGGTGCGGTCGCCGGGATAGGGCGAGTAGCCGGGGAGCGGGTGCAGGCCGCGGTTCAGGTAGTGCTCGGCGCCAGTGGCAAAGCGCGTGAGCGCTGAGCGATTAGCGGACGTCGGCTGCGCGATCGCGATCGCATCGAGCGACTCGAACAGCGGCACGATGTCCCAGATCGTCGCGAGCGGATAACGGTCGTGGTCGTTCAGGCGCGAGTCATACCAGCCGAGCTTGTGATCGGCCCAGTGCGCTTTCGCGCTCGCGACCCCGGCCTGGGCAAGCGCGAGGTAGCGCTGCTGCTCGGGGGTGAGCGGCTGCGCGGATGTACGTGCGACCGCGGCGGACGCTGCCGCGGTCGGAGCGACGCCTGTGCCGAACAGGCTAGCCGCAGCGGCGAGCGCTATAGCCGCAAGGAATGTCGCTATCGAACGTATGAGAGTTGGAACACTCACCGTGGAGAATTGTCGCGGGTCGACGCTTAGCTGCGTAGCGCCAGAGAGCGCCGGACCGAGGCACGACAGCCCGCGTGACGGCTACGGTTTAGCGCCGTGGACCCCGAGCAGAAGACAGAACCCCAGCTCGCGGAAGCGAATATCCCCTCTCCCCCTACGGAAAGGAGAAGCTGGCTGCTCGCGGGGGGGCTGGCGCTGATCGGCGCCGCGGCCTTGGCCGCGGCGCTGCTGTTCGGTGCGAGCTCCGACTCTTCCCAGCGCACACCTCCGCCGATCGTGGCGGTGGCGACGACGCCTACGCCGAGCACGACGTCGGTCGGCGGCGCTCAGGGGTCGCCCACACCGGGGTCGTCGACGACGCCCGCACCGAGTGCCAGAAGCACGGGCACGTCGCGGACTGGCCGCTCGCACGGTGCGATCGTGGCGCACCCCTCAGCGAAGCAGCAATACCTGGACGCGAGCCGCTTCATCGACCAGACCCAGACGCACATCACGACGCGCTGGATGGAAGGCTTCTACCCGATCTACGCGACGGCGCAGCGCACGTTCGGGGTGAACTGGCTGTTGATCGCCTCGATCCACCGTCAGGAGTCGGCGTTCTCAACGGCGTCGGACACATACACGGGGCTGAACTTCGCGGGCTGCTGCGGCGGTCCGATGCAGTTCAACGTGACTAACGGCCCGGTGCCGACGTGGCGGCTGGTGAGCAACTCGTTCCGTTACGGCAGGCGTCCCGCCAGCTACGACCACCCGACAGCGAAGCACCCGTCGATCTACGACGACTTCGACTCGATCATGGCGGGGGCTCACCTGCTTTCGGCCGACGGCGCCACCTACCGGCTCGACGTGGGCGCATGGAATGCGGCCTATGACTATTACGGTCACGATGCAACGGGCGTGACCTACGCGGACCAGGTGCTCGCGCGCGCGATCGGCTGGTCCCAGCACGGCTTCTGCATCAACTGCGGGACCGACACAGCACTCGTGGAAGCGATCCATGCTGCGTACGGCGCTCCGGTGCTGGCGGCGCTGACGACGGCTCGCGCGGCTCGCGCGCGGCGGTAACCGCCATCCTGGCTCCTAGTCGAGCCGGCCTCCACTTCTAGCGACAACTTGTGAACGTTCAGGCCGCCACGACAGTTACGTGGCCGGCCATCCAGGCGGGCTGTGCATACGTCCGAGCTCTCAGCGCTTAAGCGCGAAGCCCTTGCTGGCGCTGACGGACGCCTTGCCGGTCGGGGCAAACGTGCCCTTCGCGATGAGCGCTACTCGCTTGTGGTCTCTGAGCAGGACCTCGCCAGCACGCGTGAGCTTGAGCTTGACGGTCCCTCGCCCGGCAGCCGCGAACTTGAGCTTCCCGGCGGCGATAAGCACAGGCTTGGGCTTGCCTTTGCGGGCGATCTTGGCCCCGCGCGGCAGCTGGAACCAGTCAACCACGAGCGTCCCGGGCTCGGGTGCGGTGAACGCGAGCGAGATCCGGGCGGCCTTCAGCAGCGAGGCGATCTTCGCGGCCTTGGGGGAGGGGAGGATCCCGGCGAGTAGCAGCGCTCTGATCCGCGCGGCGCTGATCGTGGGCGTGGGCGGCGTGGGCGAGGCGGCTGTGGCAGCGGGCGGTGGGGCGGGGGCGGCGACAGCCTGCGGCGGACCGCTCGCGGAGCGGTTGGCGATTGAGCAGAGCGAGGCGGCGAGCGTTGGTCCGAGGGGGGCGCCGAGGCCGGTGGCCATGTCGTAGCCGAGGGTCACAGCGAACGGCCCGACGCCGAAGGCTGCGTTGTTGTTCGCACGGCCGGTCTCGGGGCTGGGTTCGACGATATCGCGGAAGTTGCCTGCGTAGTCGCGACTGGCGATCTCATACAGCGCGGGGTTGGCGAAGCCGATCGGGACGCCGCCGCAGGCGGCGGAGGCGTTGGCCAGGCCGGTGAACGCGGCCCACAGTGGGGCGGCGGCGCTGGTGCCTCCGACGACGGTCCAGCCGCCGCCGGGCGGTTCTCCGCCGATGTGCACGACGTAGCCTTTTTCGGGATCGCCGCTGGCGGAGACATCGGGGACCTCGCGGCACAGCGCGCTGCGGCCGCAGGGAGCCGAGGAGGATTCGGCGCCCAACGTCCCCGCCGCGCCGGCGACGGACTGGTAGCCGGGCATGGTCCAGACCTCGGAGAGCCCTCCCCCGCTGCCGCCAAATCCTTCAGAGTGCTTACCGTTGTTCCAGACGCCTTCGAGCGGTGGGAGCGTTCCGTCGTAGCGGACTTCTTCGGCGCCTTCGCGTGAGAACAGGCTGGTGCCGCCGACGCCTGTAGCGAAGGGCTGGCTCGCGGGGTTGTTGACGGAGAGTTCGGTGTCTTCGGGTTCGGCCTGTTCGCACTGCATGGCGCCGCTGTCGCCGGAAGCCGCGAAAAACGACTGGCCCTGTGCGGCGGCCTCCTGCAGCAGCGTGTTCTCGAATTGGATCACGCCAGGCCCTGAGGCAAACGTAAACGCCTCGCAGATCCCCCAGGAGGTGGAGATCACCTTGGCGCTGTCGTCGGAGACGATCCGCGAGAGAATGTCGATCGGGGCGACTTTCTGTTCGATTGGACCCTGGTACACGAGCAGGTGGGCCTGCGGCGCGAGGCCGATGATCTGCTCGATGTCGAGCGCGGACTCGAGGTCGCTGTGTTCGACTTCGAAGGGCGTGGGCCCGCCATCTACGTCGATGTTTGTGACCGAGGCGTGCGTGCCGTAGCAAGCCTGGTAGGTGTCGATGTCGAACGGGGAATAGGCCTGCTGCTCAAACAGGG
Source organism: Solirubrobacteraceae bacterium (assembly GCA_035507305.1). Taxonomy (GTDB): domain Bacteria; phylum Actinomycetota; class Thermoleophilia; order Solirubrobacterales; family Solirubrobacteraceae; genus Palsa-744. The sequence goes on from DATJOE010000082.1 coordinate 34,032, forward strand.
CGATCGTCTGTCCGGCGCCGAAGTTGCCGGCTTGGTAGAGGCTCGAGAGTTGATAGGCGGTTGCGACCTCGTCGGCGGTCTCGCCGCTGGCGAATTCTTCAGTGACTTTGAGTGCGGCCTGGCAGGGCTGAGGCCCTCCGGTGGGGACGGGCGTGACCCTGGGCGTCGCGCCGCGTGCCCGGCGATCCGCGGTTGCGGACCCCGTCGCAGATAGGTCCGAGGCACGGCGCCGGGCGGTCATGGCCTGCGGCTGTTCGAGGGCGAGGTCCTCGAGCCCAATCACACCCTGCACGTAAGGCGCAGCGATGGCGGGGATCGAAGGGGCTTGGAGGTTCGCGTAGGCGCTGCGGCCGTCGCGGAGCGCAACCTGGGAGAGCGAGACCGAGAATGCACGCTCGACCTGCGCGGCGGTGGCGCGGATCGGCAGAGAGAGGTTATTGGCGGCGGGCTCGCCAACGGTCAGCCCTTGGGCGTCCAGCTGCGAGCGAACGAGCGCGATCTGCTCGGGTGTAGCTCCAAAACGCTGGGCGAATTCGGTGGCGCCGATGTACTGGCGAAACATCGGGGATGACGGCGTGGAGACGGCTTCGGCGAAGCCGGCGAGCCCATCGGGGTCCTGCGAGCGCAGCGCGACGGTCAGCAGTAGCTGCGTGCCGTCGGCGAGCGGCGCGGTTGCCCGGGCGCTGTGCGGCAGCGCAGGCGCGCGACCGATACGCACGCTGTGAGGCGTGGCGGCCGCGAGCGCGGGCTCCGTGCTAGCCGCGGGCGCGGCGCACGCGAGCGCTGCACCGAGCAGGGCTGGGACAGCGATTCTGAAGTTGCCGAGCGCCAACACACACCTCCGGGTCCATGGGACCCTTCGGTGGCGTTGGGCGGGTGCTTTAACTACGCGGCGTCGGCTTGCGCGAGCAGCTCCCCGGCGACCCGGTCGGTGCCGCCGCCGGTGCCGCCGAGTAGCCGCCGCGAGAGCTGGGCGCGGCGGAAGTAGAGCGGGGCGTCATGCTCCCAAGTGGCGCCGATCCCGCCGTGCACGGAGATCATCGTGCGAGCGGCGTTGTCAAGCGCGCGTCCGGCGACGGACCGCGCGGCGCTGGCGGCGAGCGGGAACTCGCTGGGGGCGCCGCGGCGAGCCCAGCCGGCGTAGTAGAGCAGCGAGCGACCGTTGTCGAGCTGGCGCAGGACCTCGGTAAGCGAGTGCTTGACGGCCTGGTAGGAGCCGATCGCGCGGCCGAAGGTATGACGCTCCTTGGCGTAGTCAACCGAGACGTCGAGCGCGGTTTCGACGCTGCCGATCGACTCGGCGGCGATCAGCGCCTGGGCGAGGTGCCACGCGGAGGCCAGCGACTCTTCGGGGGCGTCGAGCACGAGTGCGGGCGCGTTGTTCAGCGTCACGTGCCCGAGCGAGCGGCTGGAGTCATAGCGCGTCGTGGGGTCAATCTCGACACCCGCGGCGTTGGCCTCGATCGCGACGCCGACGGGCTTGCCGTCGGCAAGCGCGACGCCGACGAGCAGGTCGGCCCCGGGGGCGTCGGGCACGAAGGCGAGCTCGCCGCTGACACGGGCGTCCGCACCCGAGCCCGAGACGGTGGGTGCGCCGGGCCGGGCGACCCCGCCGCGCGGGTCGGCGGTCCAGCTCTGGTCCAGGTCGTTCGGCGGGCTGACGGGCAGGTAGGCGGCGCGGCGCTCGCCGGTCGCGAGCGGCTCGAGCAGCGAAGCGGCGGCGGGCGAGTCGTTGAGGATCGCGCTCGCGGGCAGGTGACCGAGCAGGGCGATGGGCGCGATCACGCGGCCGCACTCGCCGAGCACGAGCATGGCGTCGAAGGCGTCGAGCCCGGCGCCCCCGTGCTGCTCGTCGATCAAGAGGCCGGGCCAGCCGGCCTCCTTGGCGGTGGCCCACAGGTCGGGGAGGGCGTCGGGGTTGCCGTCGAGCGCCTCACGGTCGGCCTCGAGGGTCTTGAAGCGCGAGAGCGCGCCACGCGCGGCCTCGCGCAGGAATTCCTGCTCGTCTGAGAGGGAGAGATTCACTTTCGGGTCTCCTTGATCTGGTTCTGAAGTTCGTTGGACAGGCGCGCCTCGCCGCCGGGCAGCGCCCGGCGAGCGGCTGGGCGCTAGGCGGCGGCGGTTTCCTTGGAGCGCAGCTCGGAGAAGGGGATGCCCTTGTCGAGCCGCGGCGCGGGCGGCAGCCCGAGCACGCGCTCGCCGATCGTGTTGCGCAGAATCTCTTCGGTCCCGCCGGCGGACTTCAGCCCGGGGAGGAAGGAGATCATGTAGGCCCATTGGCTGTTCTCGGCCAAGGCGTCGGGGCCGAGCACGTCGGCGATCAAATCGCCGGCTTTGATCGCTCCGTTGACGATCGTGATCTTGGCGAGGCCGGACTCGGGGCCGGGCACCTGGCCTTTCTGCAGGGCGGTAAGCGTGCGATATCCGGTGAAGCGGACGGCGAGCAGTTCACTGGCGATCTCGCCGAGTTGCTTGCGCACCTCGTGGTCTCGCCGCGCGTCGGCGTCGCGGGCGATGGCCTGCGCGAAGCGGTTGGAGTTGTAGCCCATGCCCTCGCTGCCGAGCCCGATCGTGACGCGCTCGAACATGAGCGTGGTCAGGGCGGTGCCCCAGCCGTTGCCAACACCGCCGACGACGGCATCGGCGTCGATTGCGACGTCGTCGAAGAAGACCTCGTTGAACTCGGCCTCGCCGGAGATCTGCCGCAGTCCACGAACGGTGACGCCCTGGGCGTCCATCGGGACAATGAACATCGTCATGCCCTTGTGCTTTGGCACATCAGCGTCGGTGCGGGCGAGCAGCAGGCCGTAGGAGGCGAACTGGGCGTTGGTGGTCCAGACCTTCTGACCGGTGAGCTTCCAGCTTCCGTCCTCTTGCTGGCGGGCACGCGTCTGCACCGCGGCGAGGTCAGAACCGGCGGCGGGCTCGGAGAACAGCTGGCACCAGACCTCATCGCCGTGGAGCATCGGGCCGAGGTAGCGCGACTTCTGCTCGTCGGTGCCGTGGGCGATGATCGTGGGGCCGAGCATGCCGACGCCGATCGCGTCGAGGATGCCGGGAACTTTTGCCCGCG